>JACQYR010000098.1:0-12712 GCA_016208115.1 Desulfarculus sp. | reverse complement strand
CGCTTCGGCACGGTGGTGGCCCTGCGATGAGCGACTGGGCGGCCATCAAGGAGAACAAGCAGGTCGGCGAGGGCGTCTATCGCCTGCGCCTCACCGCCCCCGCGATTGCCGCCCAGGCCCAGCCGGGCCAATTCATCATGCTGCGCGTAAGCCACGGCCTGGACCCGCTGCTGGCGCGGCCCTTCTCCATCCACGGCGTGGACGGCGACGACCTCTTGATCCTCTACAAGGTGGTGGGCAAGGGCACGCGGCTCTTGAGCATGGTGCGCCCGGGCAACAAGACGCTGAGCCTGTGGGGACCGCTGGGCCGGGGCTTCAACCTTGATGTGAAAAGGCCGGTGCTGGTGGCTGGCGGCATGGGCATCGCGCCGATCGTCTTCCTGGCCGACACCCTGTTGAATCAGGGAAGGAAAAAGCTGGCGTTCGTCCATGGGGCCGTGACCGGTAAGGCCCTATTCGGGGGTTCCGAAGAACTGAGGACCACACTTTTGGGACGCGACTTGGAGCCCTACCTGGCCAGCGAGGTGGAGGGCGAGGAAAGATATTACGGATTGATCGGCGTGGCCCTGGAGCCCGCCCTATCCTCCTTCCCTGATTCTTCTCCCTGCGGCGGCGTGCTGGCCTGCGGCCCCCTGCCCATGCTCAAAGCCGTGGCCCAAATCTGCGCCCGGCACAAAGTCCCCTGCCAAGTCTCGCTGGAAGCTCCCATGGCCTGCGGCCTGGGCGCCTGCCTGGGCTGCGTGATACCAGCGGCGGGCGGCGGCTATGTGCGCGCCTGCCAGGAGGGGCCGGTGATGGACGCCGCCCTGGTGGACTGGGAAAGGACAAAGCCATGAGCGCAGAGATGGAGCAGTCGCCGGACCTGGAGCAGTTCCTGGTGCCCGCGCCGGGAATCCAGTGCGAGCATCCCGAGGTATTCAAGCTGGCCCGCTCCCTGGCCCGAGGCGCCAAGAACGACGTGGAGGTGGCCCGCCGCCTCTTCGAGTTCGCCCGCGATAGCGTGCGCTATAGCGTCTACGTGCCCTTCTGGGAGTTGGAGCACTACCTGGCCTTGAACACCCTGGCCCGGGGAAAGGGCTACTGCGTGCAGAAGTCGGCGTTGCTCTGCGCTGCCCCAGGGCATTATTTATTATCACTGCTTCGTGGAATGGTATGTGGGCGGCCTGTGGCAAAAAGCCACGCCCTCCTTTGACCGCGCCCTGACCGAGGAACTGGAGTGGCGTCTGGTGGAGTTCACGGGCACCGGCGACGCCATGCTGCCGGCCACCGACCTGGCCGGCCAGCCCCACGTCACCTACCTGCGCTACCACGGCTGGCGCCTGGGAGTGCCCCTGGAGGAGTTCCTGGCCGCGACCGTGGAGCACTACGGCATTGAGGGCCTGGAGGGCTGGATGCCTTGAGCCTTGAGCGGGGAGGCCCCCGGTGAGCCAGCCCAACCTGGCGGTGACGGTGGGCCGGCAAAGGCCGGTGCACCTCAAGAACCCGGTCATCGCCGCCAGCGGCACCTTTGGCTATGGCCTGGAGTACTTGGGCCAACTGGACCTGGGCGGCCTGGGCGGGCTGGTTACTAAAGGTGTAAGTCTTAACCCTCGACAGGGCAACCCGCCGCCGCGCATCTGCGAGACCGCCGCCGGCATGCTCAACGCCATCGGCCTGGCCAACGTGGGCCTGGAGGTGTTTTTGCGCGACAAGCTGCCGGCATTGGTGCCCCACGGGGTGCCGGTGGTGGTCAATCTCTACGGCGAGTCCGTGGCTGAGTTCGTGGAGCTGGCCCGCGCCCTGGACCAGGCCCCGGGCGTGGCCGCCCTGGAGCTGAACGTCTCCTGCCCCAACGTCAGCGGCGGGGGCATGGCCTTTGGCTGCCAGCCCGGGCCGGTGGGCGAGATCACCAGCGCGGTGCGCGCCGCCACGGAGCTGCCCCTGTGGGTCAAGCTCACGCCCAACGTGGGCGACATCGTGCCCATCGCCTTGGCCGCCCAGGCCGCCGGGGCCGACGCCCTAAGCCTCATCAACACCCTGCTGGGCATGGCCATAGACGCCCGCAACCGCCGGCCCCGCCTGGGCAACGTGGTGGGCGGGCTCTCGGGCCCGGCCATCAAGCCCGTGGGCCTGCGCATGGTCTGGCAGGTGGCCCGGTCCGTGGACATCCCCGTGGTGGGCATGGGCGGCATAATCAGCGGCGAGGACGCCGCCGAGTACCTGCTGGCCGGGGCCTCCGCCGTGCAGGTGGGCACGGCCAATTTCCTGGACCCGGCGGCCTGCCGCAAGGTGGCCGAGGAGTTGGCCCAGTTTTGCCAGGCCCAGGGCATGGGCGACGTGAATGAACTGGTCGGCGGCCTCGAGGTTTAGCGGACCCCGGCCAGGCTTATCCATTCCCAACAACCATGGCGGAAGAAAAATGATGATCCCCAAAGCCCCCACCAGCGAGATAACCCTGGAAGAGCGCCTGGCCAGCGTGACCCTCTTGGCCCTGGAGATGGAAGGCGTGCTCACCGACGGCTATCTGTTCACCAACGGCCAGGGGGTGCAGGCCGTGCGCACCTGCCGGGCCGACGAGCTGGGCCTGGAGGCCTGGCGCCAGGAGGGACTCAAGGTGGTGGTGCTGGCCCGCCAGGGCTTCACCCCGGCCCGGGCCTGGGCCGAGGCCGCCGGCCTGGAGCTGCGCGAGCACCAGGGCACGAAGCAGCCGGCCCTGCAGGTGGCGGCCCTGGAGTTCGGCGCCCCGCCGGCCCAGGTCTGCTACCTGGGCTGCGATCTGGACGACCTGCCGGCCCTGACCATGGTGGGCCTGGCCGTGGCCCCCGCCGACGCCCACCCCTGGGTGCGGGACGCCGCCCATCTGGTGCTGAAGAGCCCCGGCGGGTCCGGCGCGGTGCGCGAGGCGGTGGAGGCCATTCTCGCCGCCCGCCGGCCCCTGGCCTGAAAAGAGGGGCGGCCATGTTCGACTCCGAGCGCCCCCAGGTCTACGAGGAAGTCTACGCCGGCCTGGTAGCCAGCCTGGCCACCGCCGATCTCAAAGCCCCGGCCCTGAGCCTGGGTCTGGCCCAGCAAGACGGCGCGGCGCGGGTGCCGCTGTTGGGCCGCGACTACTTGGTGGACCAGGCCGGCGTGCGCGCCGCCGACGGCGGACGCACGGCCTTCACCCACCGCATCGTGCTGGCCTACTACCTGCTGCACGGCGGACGCGGCGAGCCGGCGGGGCGCTTCGTGCCCTACCGGGAGCTGCCTGGCGGCGCCGACTTCGCCCGCAACATGGCCCTGACCGTGGAGGGCCGCCTGGCGGCCTCCTTCTCGGGGCGCCTGCCCCGGCTCCTGACCGCGGCCTTGTCCCTGGGCGGCGCCCAGGCGGACACCGAGGCCCGCGTGGACCTGGCCATCGCCTTTACGGCCCTGCCGGGCCTGCCCTTGATGATCACCTTCAACGACGCCGACGAGGATTTCCCCGCCGAGGCCAAACTCTTCTACGACCTGACCGCGCCCAATTTCCTGGACCTGGAGTGCCTGGCGGTGCTGGGGCTCATACTGGTGCTGGAACTGGAGGCCGCCGGGGCCTGAAATCTTTGCCTCCGCCCCCGGCTCCCTGAGCGGGGGCGGGCAGGTCCCGCCAGGCTTATTGTGGGATCATGCCCTAGAAGCTCTGGAAAGCACTGGCTTTTGAGCGCCGGGCCACGTAAAATGTCACCAATGCCGCACAGCGGCGGCCTGGGGCCACCTCCCAGGGGCCGAAAGCCTTGCCCTGGGCACCGGCCCGGGGCGACGACCAACCCTTTGGCCAGGCGGGCATGAGACTCTTGCTGCACATCTGCTGCGCGCCCTGCGCGCTGATGCCCGTGCGGGAGCTGCGGCGGGAAGGCGTGGACTTGATGGGCCTGTTCTACAACCCCAACATCCAGCCCTACACCGAGCACCGCCGCCGTCTGGAGGCCCTCACCGGCTGGGCCGCGGGCGAGGAGCTAAGGCTCATCGTGCAAGACGAGTACGACCCCCAGGCCTGGCTGCGCCAGATGGTTTTCCGCGAGGCCGAACGCTGCCGCGTCTGCCTGCACCAGCGCCTGACCCGGGCCGCCAAGGTGGCCCGCCAGGGCCGCTACGATGCCTTCGGCACCACCCTGCTCTACAGCCTGCACCAACCCCATGAACTCATCGCCCAGACGGGCCAGGCCGTGGCCGCCCAGCAGGGGGTGGAGTTCTTCTACCGCGACTATCGCCCCCTTTGGCGCGACGGCCAGCAGCAAGCCCGCCACCTGGGGCTCTACCGCCAGCCCTATTGCGGGTGCATCTACTCCGAGCATGAACGCTACCAGGGCCGCGCCCAAGCGGCGCGCCCTTCCCCCAACGCAGGCGAGAGGTAGTTCCATGGCAGCCAAACCCCCGGAGATCACCCTGGAGCTCAGCGGCGGCTCGCTGACCATCAAGACCGCCGAGGCCATCTACCGCATCGTGGTCACCTCCTCCGCCGGCGCTCCCGCCATCCCGGCCCCCGCCGTGGCCCCCGCCCTGCCGGCCCAGCCCGCGCCCCAGGCCCTGCCCGGCGCCGAGGACGACTGGGGCGAGCCCGAGACGGCCGCCCCGCCCGCTGCGGCGGGCGAGGCCGACGAGCACGACGCCGAGTACTACCGCGACCTGAGCCACGACATGTACCGCGAGGTGGGGCGCCTGGCCCGGCGGCTGAGCATGTCCATCCGCGACGTCAAGATCGAGAAGGTGGAGGACTTCGACCTCTCCAGCGCCGGCCAGCGCCTGGAGCAGGCCAAGGACCAGCTAGAGCACGTGGTCAAGATGACAGAGCAGGCCACCCTGCGCATCATGGACCTGGGCGAGGAGATTCAAAACGCCATAGACAAGGCCCGGGGCATCATGGACCGCATGGTCGTCAAGCCCGCCGAGGACGGCCCCGCCGCCGGCGACGACCTTGACACCGCCCGCCAGGAACTGACCCATACCCTGGCCGCCCTACAGGAATATCTGGCCAGCCTGGGTGAGGCCCCCCTGGAGCCCCTGGCCCAACGAGCCCAGGCCCTCTTGGACGAACTGGGCCAGGCCCCGCCGCCGGCGGAGGAAGAGGAGGAGCCCGCGCCCGCCCCGGCCCCGGCCCCGGCCGGTCCCCGCTTCCTCTTCCCCCTGGAGGTGGTGTTCCAGACCATCTACGAGCTGTGCACCAACGAGACGGTCAAGAAGCACCTCAAGGCCATGTGGGACGGCAGCGCACAGGCCTTTGACCAAGTCAAGGTGGAGGAGGCCCTCAACGACTTGGCCCCCGAGGAGCCGGACCAGGACAACTTCCTCAACCTGGACCTCAAGGGCGTGCTCAAGGCCCTGTACCAGGCCACCGGCCAGGACCGCTTCCAGCAGGTGCTCAAGAAAATGGGCTCCACCGCCGACCAGATCTTCCTGGAGCAGACCCTGCCCCTGGAGGCCATGCCCGCCCCGGCCGCCGCCGCCCCGGCCGCCGCCACCCCGGCCCCGGCCAAGCCCAAGGCCACCGCCCCGGCCGGACCCAGCCCCCAGTTGCTGACCAGCCTGCAGGAGCTGGTGGACGACCTGCGCGCGACCAGCGCCCGCCTGGCCCCCCCGCCCTTGCCCCCCGACCTGGACGAGCTGTGGCAAAAGGTGGAACAGACCCTGCTGGCCCACAGCAACTGCAACGTGGTGGAGCCCAGGGTGCTCAAGGAGTTGGAGGAGACCATGGGGATCATCTTCAGCTCGGCCAGCAACATCATCGAGGCCTTGAGCTTCCAGGACCTCTCCGGCCAGGCCATCTACCGCATCGTGCGCCTGTTGACCGACTTCCAGGTGCAACTGTTGGCCATGGTGGTCAGCTTCGGCTCCAAGCTCAAGGTCAAGGAGACCAAGGCCGCCGTCACCACCGACGAGAGCGAGCGCATGGCCCAGGAGGAGGTGGACAAGGTGCTATCCTCCCTGGGGGTCAGCGAGGCCGAAACCGCCGGCCAGGACGGCGCCAAGCTGAACCAAGACTCGGTCAACTCCATGCTGCAATCCATGGGCTTCTAGCGCGGCCCGGTGCCCGGGCGGACATAAACGGGTCGGGCAGGACCCTTCCGCGGGCCCGCGCCGCCGGCTCCCGCCGAAGGCTCGATCTCCGCGTCATCGTCAAGCCAGCCCGGTGCCTGGGCGGGCGTTAAGGGTCGTTTGAAGCCCTTCCATTGGCCATCGCCGCCGGCTCCCGTGGCGGAATGATCCCAGACAAAAAAAAGAGGGCGGGGGTAACCCCGCCCGTCTTGTCTGGAGGATTTGCCGCCAGAGGGCTTGGCGCCCCTCACTCCGCCTTGGGGGCCTCGGCCGGTGCCTGCTCCGACTCCATGGCCGCCAGCTTGGCCTTCAGATCGGCCACCTCGCGCTTGTACTTCTCGGCCTCGTCGCCAGAGGGGGCAAAGGGCTCGCGGGCGGCTTCCAGCTCGGCCCGGCGTTTGTCCTTCAACTCCTCGGAGCCCAGGTAGGTGGCCAGGGCGCCGGCCAGGACCAGTAGCGGGGGGATGGCGCCCTTGAGCAGCCAGGTGAACTCCTCCCACCAAGCGAAGAGCGCTATGACACCTAACACCAAGGCGGCGATACCGCCGATAAGAGCCACCATCGCCAGTCCTCCTTGAACCGTTGGTCAAACAGATCGCGCGGGTTGTCGTAAATGGCCTCCGCCCGCGTGCGGTCGGCGGAGTATCTATAGGATTAGCACTTGGCCGCGACGCCTGTCAAACACTTCGCTTGAGCGCCAGTGGCCGGCCACCAGGGCTAGCGCCGCCAGGCGCCCACCACCGGCTGGTCCTGGGCGCCCAGGTCCAGGAGCAGTTGCCTAAAGCGCTCGGGCCTGGGCACCCCGAAGAGCCTCAAGACCGGGCCTTCCTGACCCTCCACGTAGAGGTGCACGTGGGCCACGCCCAGCAGGCGCTGGGTTATGCCCCGGCGCAGGTCAATGCGCCGTATCTGCTCCACCGTCACCTGTTTCTGGCCACGGCGGGGAAAGGTGGTCTCCACCGACACCCCCTGAGGCCCCACCCGGTAGATGTTGCTGAAGCGCTTGACCAGGATGAAGGCCAGAAACAGCGAGCCGATGAGCTGGCCCAGGGCCGGGGAGATGTGGGTGTTGGGGTTGAGCTGGGGGCCGGCCGTGAAGACCACCACCCCGAAGAGGTACACGGCAAAGGCCTGCCAGGCCGGCCGGAACTCGGTGTATTCCTCCAGGCTCGCGGGGTCCATGGTGCTCACTGCTCCTTAATGACTGGCCAAGGGGGGCGCGGGGTGCCCCTGCCGGTCAAGGTATCGTCTCCCGGCCCGGCGGTCAAGGGCCGGCTGCCTTACGCCGGCTTGACCCTCCCTGCCGCCTGACTTATGCTGCTACTAAGGGTGATGTCGAGCCACCAAGGGATTGGGCATGTTTGGCGCGCCGCCCCGGGGCGGGCGGGTGGGGGAAAAGCCATGCACGAGGCCATTCTCTATGAGAAGCAGGACCAGGGGCGGGTGCGCTGCCTGTTGTGCGCCCACGGCTGCCTGATTAAGCCCGGCGAGCGGGGCATCTGCCAGGTGCGCGAGAACCAGGAGGGCACCCTCTACACCCTGGTCTGGGGCAAGCCCATCTCGGGCAGCGTGGACCCCATCGAGAAAAAGCCCTTGTTCCACTTTCTGCCCGGCACCACCTCCTACTCCATCGCCACCCTGGGCGGCTTCTGCCAGAACTGGAACATCAGCCAGTACCCCCGCCGCGAGAAGGGCGCCGAGATACACGGCGGCGGTCCCCTGGGCGAGTTGGTGCCGCCGGAGCATATCGTGCGGCAGGCCCGGGCGGCGGGCTGCGCCTCCATCAGCTACACCTACACCGAGCCCACCATCTACTTCGAGTACGCCCACGACTGCATGAAGCTGGCCCTGGCCCAGGGGCTCAAGAACGTCTTCGTGAGCAACGGCTATGAGTCAGCACAATGCGTGGAGGCCTGCCAAGGGCTCCTGCACGCCGCCAACGTAGATCTCAAGTCCTTTCGCGACGCCTTCTACAAGAGCGAGTGCAAGGCCCGCCTGCAACCGGTGCTGGATACCCTGAAGCGCCTGCACGCCGCCGGCATCTGGCTGGAGGTGACCACCCTGGTCATCCCGGGCAAGAACGACGACCCCGCCGAGCTAAAGGAATTGACGGCCTTTTTGGTGGCGGAGCTGTCGCCGGAAGTGCCCTGGCACGTCAGCGCCTATCACCCCCAGTACAAGTACCTGGACGGCGGCCCCGACGTCACGCCGGTCAAGACCCTGGAGCGCGCCCTGGCCATCGGCAAGGAGGCGGGTCTGGTTTATGTCTACGCCGGCAACGTGCCCGGCCATGACAGCGAGTCCACGGCCTGCCCCGGCTGCGGACGCGTGGTGGTGGGGCGCAGCGGCTACCGCATTCTGGGCCTGGACCTCAAGGACGGGGCCTGCCCCGGCTGCGGCCGGCCCATACCCGGAGTGTGGGCGTGAGGCAGGAAGGCGTGGCGGAGCAAGACCCGGCCAGTGCCGGGCAGTCTGGCTTGACCCAGCAAGCGCCGGCGGGAGCCACCAGCGTGAGTAAGGCTGACAGCCCCAACCGACCCGTCAATGCCAGCCCGGGCACCGGGCCGGGTACCGGACAGACCGGTTTGCCTCAACAAGCCACGGCGGGAGCCGCCAGCGTGAGTAAGGCCGACAGCCCCAACCGACCCGTCAACGCCAGCCCGGGCACCGGGCCGGGCGCCGGGCATCGCGAGCGCCTGCGCGAGAAGTTCCTGCGCCACGGCCTGGGCAAGTTCACCGACGAGGAGGTGCTGGAGCTCTTGCTGACCCTGGCCACCCCCAGGCGCGATTGCAAGCAGCAGGCCCGGGCCCTGCTCAAGGCCCTGGGCAGCCTGCGGGGGGTCCTGGAGGCCGAGCCCAAGGCCCTGGGGGCCATCCAGGGCGTGGGTCCCAAGAACATCCTGGGGCTCAAGCTGGTGCCCGCCGTGGCCCGGCGCTACCTGGAGGACCGCCTCTTGACCATGGGCCGCCTGGGCGACGGCCCCGAACTGGCCGACTACCTGCTCTTTTCCATGGCCCCCCTGACCCAGGAGGTCTTCCGCGTCTTTCTGCTGGACGCCCAGCGGCGGGTGACGGCCACCGAGGACCTGTTCAGCGGCACCCTGGACCAGGCCGTGGTATACCCCCGGGAGGTGGTAGCCCGCGCCCTGGCGGCCGGGGCGGCGGCCCTGATCTGCGCCCACAACCACCCCGGCGGCGAGCCCACGCCTTCGGCCGCCGACCGCGACATCACCCGGCGGCTCTTTCACGCCTGCCGGGGGGTGAGCCTGGAGTTGGTGGACCACCTGGTGGTGGGCCGCGAGGACATCTACAGCTTCGCCCAGGCCGGCGAGTTCAGGGCCTGGGCCGTGGAGCGCGCGGCCTGGAAAATATAGGCCCGCCCAGAAAATGCCAGGAAAGGACCCCGCCCATGAGCCCCCGCGACCGCCTGATCTTCGCCCTGGACGTGGACTCCACCGAGGAAGCCCTGGATTTGGTGCGGCTGTTGGCCGTGGAGGTGGGGGTCTTCAAGGTGGGGCTGGAGCTTTTCGTGGCCGAGGGGCCGGAGGTCCTGGAGCAGCTCAAGAAGGCCGGCGCCCGCTCGCTGTTTTTGGACCTGAAGCTGCACGACATACCGGCCACCATGCGCGCCGCGGCCAAGGTGGCCGCCCAGTTGGGGGTGGACTACCTCACCTGCCACTGCGAACAGGCCGGCATCTTCGCGGGGCTGGACCTGGGGCGCGCGCGGCTGTTGGCGGTGACGGTGCTCACCAGCCTGGGGCCGGACGACCTGAAGGCCGCGGGCTACCCCCCGGCCCTGCAAGACCCCCGCGCCCTGGTGTTGCACCGCGCCCGCCTGGCGTGCGCCGCCGGCGCCGCCGGGGTGGTCTGCTCGGGCCAGGAGGCCGCCGGCGTGCGCCAGGCCCTGGGGCCAAAGGCCCTGGTGGTCTGCCCGGGCATCCGGCCGGCGGCCAAGCTGGGACCCGGCGCCGACGACCAGAAGCGCATCGTCACCCCGGAGCAGGCCATTGCCTGGGGCGCCAGCCACATCGTGGTGGGCCGGCCCATACGCCAGGCCGGCGACCCGGCGCAGGCCGCCCGCCAGGTGGTGGAAGGCATCCGTCGAGGGCTGAGTCAGGCCGGCCAGGGCTAGACCAACCCAGCGGCGGTCCTGGACACCTTGGCTAGCGTTCATACCAAACCACACGCTATTTAAACCGGTTGCGCCGAGGGCTTACCTCGAGGCCCTGGCGCCGATATATGCCTTTAATATCCAGTCCTATGATATAATTAATTTATGCTAATAAGGAGCGGAGCCATGGCAAGAATAACGGCGATTCTTGGGCTGCTGGTCCTCGGCACGAACATCGCCTGGGCAGGCACCAGCGGCATGGTGGGGACCTGGGAGATCAGCGGGCGCGTATACACCAGCCCCCTGGCGGGGGGTCTCGAATACAGCTTCCAGAATATGCGCATAGAGATTGGCTACGACGACTCGTTGGCCAAATACTCCCAGTGGAGCCGCAAGGACTGGCAGACCCTGCAAGACGTGCTGGCCTGCATGGACAACGGGACCGACCCGTCCCCCTTCATAACCGATGGCATGCCCACGCCCTTTTGGCAGCTATTGCCTGACTCCACCGTCGGAGTGATATACGAGACCTACCTGCCCGACGGTGAGAAAATCACCTTCGACTCCGACCCCATCCCCGAAGGCCACGATTTGGCCCTGTCCCTGTACACGGGCGAGATCAACAACCTGAACCAGAACATCTGGCTGACCTTTGATTTCCGCGCCAACTACAACCAGGCCAGCGTGGGGGGGTTCGCCATGGACAGGAACCCTGGCGAGCCCGACCTGTTCCTGAATTTCGACGCCACCGCCTCCAAGATCAAGTGACCACCGGTTGACCGGAGGTGATAGGGGCCGGCGGCCATTGACGCTCCCCCGACTCCCTGATATGGTTCCATATCATCAGGTTTGACCGGCAAAGGCTCCACATGGCCGAGGTGATTGACCTTAAGCGGCGCGCGGGCGCCCAACGGAAGGAGCGGCAGGCCCTGGCCCAGCGGCGGGCCGGCGCGGTGGCCGCCGCGCTCTCCTGCGGGCTGTGCCCCCGGCGTTGCGCCCACTGCGGCTTGGCCATCGAGGACCCGCCCATCGCCTCCTCGCCGGCGCCCTACCCCTTCTGCGGCCCCTGCCTGGAGGAATACCAGGCCTATTGCCGCCGCGAGCAAGGGGACGCCTCGGTCGAGGCCTTCTGGCATAGCCCACAGTGGGCGGAGATGTGGCGGGCCTGGCTGGCGCACATGCGGGCCAGCGACCACTTCCGGCGCTCGCCGGAGTTTTTAAGGCTGATGGACGCACACCAGGACTGAGCGCGCGTCCGGGCGCCCACAAGGAGCAGGATCATGATCGGCGGGTTGGGCTTTCAAGAACTCCTGATAATCCTGGTGATCGTCTTGATAATCTTCGGCGCGGGCAAGCTGCCCTCGGTGGGCGCCAACCTGGGCAAGGCCATCAAGGGCTTCAAGAGCAGCATTGGCGAGGACAAGCCCGAGGAGCTGACCAACGAGCAGGCGGCCAAGACCGAGGCCACCCAGACCTCGCCCGCCCAGGAAAAGGCCAGCCAGACCAAGCCCCAGGCCTAGAGGCACCCCACAAAAGCTTTGCTTTTTTGGGGACCCCGGAAGAGCACCACAGACTGACAGTGCTTGCCCAGGGGTCGGCCGGTTGGCTCCGTGTTATCGGCGGACCACGGGCGGGGATAAACCCCGCCCGTTTTTATTGGCCTCGCTCCCGGCGGCGGCCAAGCGGCCCCGCGCCTAGCGCTCAGGCTCGCCCTTGGCCGCCTCGCCCGCGGCGGGCGCTCCCGCCTTGCGCAGCACCACCTGGTGGGGATAGGGAATCTCCACGCCCTCCTGGTCGAAGCGGCGCTTGATGGCCTCCAGCAGGTGGGCCTTGGCCGCGTAGTAGGCGTCCATGTCCGGCACCCAGATATTCACCCTGAGCTTCAGCGCGCTGTCGCCCCAGTCAATCACCCGCACCAGCGGCCGGGCCGGGGCCTGCTCCGGGGGGATGATGGAGGGGCATTTCTCCACTTCCTCCAGGATCAGGCGGCGGGCCAGGTCCAGGTCGGCCTCGTAGGCAATGCCCAGGTTGAGGGCCAAGAGGGTGCGGGAATCCACGATGCTATAGTTGACCAGGGTCATCTGGTCAATCTTCTCGTTAGGGATGACCAGGCGCTTGGCCTCCCAGGTGCGCACGATGGTGTGACGCAGGGTGATGTCCTCCACGGTGCCGTACTCACCCTCGATGGTCACCTTGTCGCCGATGCGTATGGGGCGGTAAAAGGCCAGGGACAGCCCGGCGATGAGATTGGCCATGGTGGACTTGGCGGCGAAGCCCATCACCAGGGCGGTGATGCCGGCGCTGGCCACCAGGGTGCCCAACAGCCCCCGCAGGGCCGGCACCAGGCTGGCGTAGAACACGCCCCCCACCGCGAAGACCAGCACCGTCTTGATGCGCAGGGCGTAGCGCAGCACCGTCTCGTCCACCTGGCCCCGGGCCAGGCGGGTAATCAGCCCGCTGGAGCGGCGCATGACCCGGTTCAGCAGGCGGGAGGCCACCGAGCAGGCCAGGGCGATGAGCACGGCCACCACCACCGCGCCCAGGAGGGTCTCGGGGTCCAGCAGCGGGTTT
>JACQYR010000015.1 GCA_016208115.1 Desulfarculus sp. | reverse complement strand
CCGGGGCCTACGGCTTCGCCATGAGCAGCAACTACAACTCGCGCCCCCGGGCCGCCGAGGTGCTGGTCAGCGGCGACCGTTTTAGCGTGGTGCGTGCACGCGAGAGTTACGAGGACCTCTGCCGGGGCGAGAGCATGCCGGAGTGGATGCGCTAGCATAACTTTTAGCAGGCGTCTCTAGGGGGATTGATCTCTCCAGGAAGTATCGGTTTGAGGCGTGGAAAGATGAGTACACAGGAGTTAGTATCAGCTTATGGAATCTTTTTCGGGAACCTAGTTGCGCTGGGGCCGGCCATTCAGGCAATCGTAGGTATCCTAATGTTGATAACAATTGGATTAGTTTGGTGGCAAGTAGTTTCATTTAAAAAATGGAATGCTCTTAATGCAGCGTTTACTTATCTTCCAAATCCGTTAGACTATGAAAAAATAGAGAGTCAGCTAGATGAGGTAATCGGGTTCTGGAAGAGAAAAGATAGTCTTTCCGAACTGGAAGTTAATGCGTTATTAATGCCTGAGGAGTTAACAGATAAAGAAATCAATAAACTTGCGGAAAAATGGACGTTAGGTAATGCATTTCGCGACCAATTTATGAAAACATGTAATGAGCAGAATAGAAAGCTAAAATTATACATAAACATGTTGGAAAGCTATTGTTGCGCTATTAATTTAGGTGTCGTGGATGAAAGAGCAGCGAGAGTTTATTACGAATATAAATTTATATCTCACCATCTCAAGGTTGAGCCATATATTAATAAAATGAGGACGTTGCTTGCGGACAATACCATCTGGTGCGAATTTGATAACACTGTAAAAAAATGGAAACCAACACCGCAAACAAAAAAAATATTTTAGCGTTTCTTTTCGCAATAATTGGCTGTAGTTATGGACAAAGATTATAACCCATTGCAAGCCCTGCACGGCCTGAGCTTCTGCAAGATGAACGGCTCGGGCAACGACTTCATCCTAGTGGACAACCGGGCGGCCAAGTTGCCCGTGGAGATCATGCCGCTGTTGGCTAAGGGGGCCTGCGCCCGGGGCCGCTCGGTGGGGGCCGACGGCTTGATAATCCTGGAGCCCTCGGATAGAGTTGACCCCGCCTTGGGGCGCGTGGATTTTGGCTGGCATTTCTTCAATGCCGATGGCTCCTCGGCCGAGATGTGCGGCAACGGCGGTCGCTGCGCCGCCCGCTTCGCCTTTGACCAGGGCCTGGCCGGCCCAAAAATGGTCTTCGACACCCTGGCCGGCCCCATCCGGGCCTGGCTGGAGGGCGCCTTGGTCAAGCTGGAGATGGTGCCGCCCCGGGGGGCCTACCGCGACCTGACCCTGGAGGCCCTGGGGGGCCGCGTGACCCTGCACGGAGTCAATACCGGCGTGCCCCACGCCGTGGTGCCGGTGGATGACCTGGCGGCCGCGCCGGTCAGGGAGCTGGGCCGGGCCTTGCGCTTCCACGGCCATTTCGCCCCGTCCGGCACCAACGTGAATTTCATCGCCATCCATGATGGAGAGCTGTACGTGCGCACCTACGAGCGCGGAGTGGAGGACGAGACCTTGGCTTGCGGCACCGGGGCGGTGGCCTCGGCCCTGGTGGCTGGCAGCCAGGGCTGGCTGAAACCGCCGGTGAGCGTGCGGGTCAAGAGCGGCGAAACCCTCAAGGTGCACTTCAGTGCCGACGGCAGCGGGTTTCGCGAGGTGCTCCTGGAGGGCGCGGCCTCTTATGTGTATCAAGGGGTCCTGCACCGGGAGGCCTTCCAATGGCTGGCATATTGAGCAAGGAGATTGTGAGATGTTGAAGGGAGCCCTGGTCGCCATCATCACCCCGTTCAAGGACGGAGGGGTGGATGAAGAGGCCCTGCGCGAACTCATCGAGTTCCAGATCGCGGGCGGCACGGACGGCATCGTGCCTTGCGGCACCACCGGTGAATCGGCCACGCTGAGCCACGAGGAGCACAAGCGGGTCATCGAGATCACCGTGGACGCCGTTAAAAAGCGCGTGCCCGTGGTGGCCGGTGCCGGCTCGAACAACACCCGCGAGGCCGTGGACCTGACCCTGTTCGCCAAGCAGGCCGGGGCCGACGCCGCCCTGCACATCACGCCCTACTACAACAAGCCCACCCAGGAGGGCATCTACCGCCACTTTGCGGCCATCAGCCAGGCCAGCGGCGGCTTCCCCCTGGTGCCCTACAACATCGCCTCGCGCACCGGCGTGAACATCCTGCCGGCCACCATGGCCCGCATTGCCGGGCTGGCCGGCGTGGTGGCGGTCAAGGAGGCCAGCGGCGACCTCAACCAGATGGCCGAGATCGTGGGCCTGTGCGGCGGCAAGGTGGCCCTGCTCTCAGGCGACGACGCCATGCTTCTGGGCGTGCTGGCCATCGGCGGCCAGGGCGTCATCAGCGTGGTCAACAACCTGGTGCCCCGCGACGTGTCGGACATCCTGGCCGCCTGGAACCGGGGCGACATCGCCACGGCCCAGGCCAAGTTCCACCGCCTGCTGCCCTTGGTCAAGGCCATGTTCCTGGAGACCAACCCCATCCCGGTCAAGACCGCGGCGGCCTTGATGGGCCTGATACCCAGCGGCGAGCTGCGCCTGCCCATGTGCGAGATGGCCCCCGACAGCCTGGCCAAACTCAAGGCGGCCCTGACCGCCTACGGGCTGAAGCTGATCTGACAGGGGCGGCCCAGGCTTTTAGCATTACAGCCCCCGCCGCTCCCCTGGGGCGGCGGGGGCTTGCCAAAAGGAGAATACCAATGGTGCGCATCGCCGTGGCCGGGGTGGCCGGCCGCATGGGAGGACGCATCGTTCAGGCCATCATGGCACGCGAGGACGCGGCCCTGGCCGGCGGCTTCGAGGCCCCCGGCCACCCCGCCCTGGGGCGCGACGTCAGCGAGGTGGTGGGCCAGGCCGGCGCTCCGGGCCAGGTGCAGGCCGACCCGGCGACGGTCATCGCCCAGGCCGATGTGCTGGTGGACTTCACCGCCCCGGCGGCCAGCCTAAAGCACCTGGAGTTGTGCGCGCAGGCCGGCAAGGCCGCGGTCATCGGCACCACCGGCCTGAACGCCGAGCAAAAAGCAACCCTGGCCGGCCAGGCCAGAAACGTGCCGGTGGTGTTTGCGCCCAACATGAGCGTGGGCATGAACCTGATGTTCAAGCTGGTGGGCCAAATGGCCCGGGTGCTGGGCCCGGACTACGCCCTGGAGCTGGTGGAGGCCCACCACGACCAGAAGAAGGACTCGCCCAGCGGCACGGCGGTGCGCCTGCTGGAAGAACTGGCCAGCGCCCGCTGCTGGAACCTGGACCAGGTGGCCAAGCACGGACGCCAAGGCCTGGTGGGCGCCCGGCCCCAGGAAGAGATCGGCGTCTCGGTGATAAGGGGCGGCGACATCGTGGGCGACCACACGGTGTACTTCATCGGCCAGGGCGAGCGCCTGGAGCTGACTCACCGCGCCCACTCCCGCGACACCTTTGTCCAGGGCGCGGTGCGCGCCGCCCTGTGGGTGGCCGGCCAGCAGCCGGGCCTCTATGACATGCAGGACGTGCTGGGCCTGAAAGGGTAGGGTGGCGCCATGGCCTTCGACCCACAAGACATCTTCGCCAAGAAGGGCATCCTGCGCCTGGGCGGCCAGGGCAGGGTGCGCTACGCCCTGTGGGAAAAGGGCCAGGCCCGTCTCTATGAGGGCTCGCCCTTCGCCGGCGGCGTGCCCGGCAAGGACAAGGTCAAGCTCAAGGATCTACACGTCCTGGCCCCCTGCCGGCCCTCCAAGATTGTGGCCGTGGGGCTCAACTATAAAGGCCACGCCCTGGAGATGAAAAAGCCCCTGCCCCAGGAGCCCATGCTCTTCCTCAAGCCCGACACCAGCGTGATCGGGCCGGGGGCGGCCATCGTGCGCCCCACGTACATGAGCCAGCGGGTGGACTACGAGGCCGAGCTGGGGGTGGTGATGGGCCGGACTTGCCACGGCGTCAGCGTGGCGGATGCCCCGGCCCATGTGCTGGGCTACACCTGCTTGAACGACGTGACCGCCCGCGACTTGCAGGCCAAGGACGGCCAGTTCACCCGGGGCAAGGGCTTTGACACCTTCTGTCCCATCGGTCCCATCATCGCCCTGGACCTGGACCCCAGCGACTTGAGCGTGCGGAGCCTGGTCAATGACCAGGTGCGCCAGGACAGCCGCACCTCGGATTTGATCTTCAGCGTGGCCGAACTGGTTTCCTTCATCAGCCGCGTCATGACCCTGAAACCCGGCGACGTCATCGCCACCGGCACCCCGGCTGGCATCGGCCCGCTGGTGGACGGCGACGTGGTGACCATCGCCGTGGAGGGCATTGGCCGCCTCAGCAACCCCGTGATCTCAAGAGGATAGAAAGATGAGCTTTCAGCGCGCCCAGCGCCTGCTTCAACTGCCCCCCTACCTGTTCAAGGAGATAGACCGCCTGCGCGACGAAGTGCGCCAGCGCGGGGTGGATATCATAGACCTGGGCGTGGGCGACCCGGACCAGCCCACGCCGGGGCACGTCATCAAGCGCCTGTGCGCGGCGGCTAATGATCCGGCCACCCACAAGTACCCGGCCTACTCGGGCCTCTCCACCTTCCGCGAGGTGGCCGCCGCCTGGTACGCCAGGCGCTTCGGGGTCAAGCTGGAGGCCAACCGGGAGGTCATCACCCTCATCGGCTCCAAGGAGGGCCTGGCCCACTTCCCCCTGGCCTACATCAATCCCGGCGACGTGGTGCTCTACCCCAGCCCGGCCTACCCGGTGTATTTCTCCTCCACCATCATGGCCGGGGGCGTGCCCGTGGCCATGCCGCTCCTGAAGCAAAACGGCTTTTTGCCCGACCTGGCGGCCATTCCCCGGGACAAGCTGGCCAAGGCCAAGGTCATCATCGTCAACTACCCCAACAACCCCACCGCCGCCGTGGCGGGCCTGGACTTCTACAAGGAAGTGGTGGAGTTCGCCCACAAGCATGGCCTGATCGTGGTCTCGGACGCGGCCTACACCGAGATGGCCTTTGACGGCTACACCCCGCCCAGCTTTTTGGAGGTGGAGGGCGCCAAGGAGGTGGGCATCGAGTTCCACAGCCTGTCCAAGACCTACAACATGACCGGCTGGCGCCTGGGCTTCGCCGTGGGCAACGCCGAGCTGGTGGCCGGCCTGGGCCAGGTCAAGAGCCAGATAGACTCCGGGGCCTTCGACGCCGTGCAACTGGCCGGTATCGAGGCGCTGACCGCCGACCAGGCCTGCGTGCGCCAGATGGTGGCCCTGTACCAGGAGCGCCGCGACGTGCTGGTGGGGGGCCTCAAGGGCCTGGGCCTGGAGGTGGAGAGCCCCAAGGCCACCTTCTACGTGTGGTGCCCCTGCCCCTCGGGGCTAAAGAGCGCCGAGTTCACCAAGCGCATATTGAACGAGGCCGGCATCGTCACCACCCCGGGCAATGGCTTCGGCGAGGCTGGCGAGGGCTTTGTCCGCTTCGCGCTCACCGTGGACAAGGCGCGCCTGGCCGAGGCGGTGGAGCGCATGCAGAAGCTGGGACTGTAAGGTCTTGGGTGCCCCGGCCCCGGAGGTGGAAGTCTTCATCGGCCTGGGCTCCAACCTGGGCCGGCCCCTGGATTACCTGCGGGCGGGGGTGGAGGGCCTAACGGCCCTGCCGGGCTTCAAGCTGCTGGGGCGGTCCTCCTGCTACCTCACCGCGCCGGTGGGGCGCACGGACCAGCCGGCCTTTGCCAACGCCGTGGTCCATGGTATGTATGACGGGACGGCCTTGGAACTCCTGGCCGGCCTGCTCCAGGTGGAGGGGGCCCAAGGCCGCCAGCGTCTGGAGCGCTGGGGGCCCCGCACCCTGGACCTGGATTTGCTGCTCTTTGGCGAGCAAACACTGGATCTGCCCCAGCTCAAGGTGCCCCACCCGGAGATGTGCCGCCGGGCCTTTGTCCTGGTGCCCCTGGCGGAGTTGGCGCCCTACTTGGTGCTGCCGGTGTGGGCCAAGACCGCTGGCCAGTTATTGGATGATCTGGCGCCGGAGGAACGCGCCCTTCAGAAGGTGGAGAAGATGGCATGGGCCTGATCGGCGGCTTGTGGCGTTACCTGCTCATAGGCCTGGCCGTGTTCATCCTCTACCGGGTGCTCAAGCGCTGGCTGGCCGGCCCGCCGGCCCCCGGCCAGGGCGCCGGCCCGGCCAAGGGCGCCCCCCGCGAGGTGGTGGACCTGATGGTCCAGGACCCCCAGTGCGGCGTGTACCTGCCCCAGCACGAGGCCCTCAGGGTGATGGTCCAGGGCCAGGAGCGCCATTTTTGCAGCGAGGCCTGCCGGGACGCCTACCTGGCGGGCAAAACCGCGAACAACAAACAGGGGTCCCAGGGATAGCCCCTGGCCCCCAGTGAAAGCCCCAAGGAGTGGCCAAGATGAAGATTTTCATAGATACCGCAGACATCGCCGAGATCAAGGAGGCCTTGAGCCTGGGCGTGCTGGATGGCGTGACCACCAACCCCAGCCTGGTGGCCAAGACCGGCAAGCCCTTCGAGACCTGCATCAAGGAGATACTGGAGGCCGTGCCCGGGCCGGTGAGCGTGGAGGTGCTGGCCGTGGAGCACGACGCCATGGTCTCCGAGGCGCGTAAATACGCCGCCTGGGCCGATAACGTGGTGGTCAAGGTGCCCATCATCAGGGAGGGCCTCAAGGCCATCAAGACCCTGTCCCAGGAGGGCATCAAGGTCAACGTCACCCTGTGCTTCTCGCCCCTGCAGGCCCTGTTGGCCGCCAAGGCCGGCGCCACCTACATCAGCCCCTTCGTGGGCCGCCTGGACGACATCTCCCAGGACGGCATGGAGCTGATCCAGCAGATCGTGGACATCTACGCCAACTACGCCTTTGACACCGAGGTACTGGTGGCCAGCGTGCGCAACCCCATGCACGTGGTGCAGGCCGCCCTCATGGGCGCCGACGTGGCCACCATCCCCCTGAAGGTCATTGACCAGCTCCTGAAGCACCCCCTGACCGATAGCGGGCTCAAGCAGTTCCTGGCCGACTGGGAAAAGCGCAAGGCCTAGAATCACCCCAAGCAAACTGCGTTTGCTTGGGGACCCCGGAGAAACACCCCAAGCAAACCGCGTTTGCTTGGGGACCCCGGGGAACAGCCAAGAGTAGAAAGCCACGGATGGCTTTCTCCGGCGCACACCTAGAAAGAACAAGGTTTTTGGCATGCCCTCCAGCCTCAGGGAAAACCTGTTCAATCTGCCCAACCTGCTCACCCTGTTGCGCGTGGGCTCCATTCCCATCCTGGTGGGGCTGTTGTACCTGCCGGGGCCGGTTTGGTCCCGTGTGGCGGGGGTGCTCTTCTTCGTGGCGGGCCTCACCGACCTTCTGGACGGCTGGCTGGCCCGGCGGCTGAAGAAAGTGACCCTGCTGGGGCAATACCTGGACCCGGTGGCCGACAAGCTGCTCATCGCCTCCATGCTGGTGATGCTCTCCTCCCTGGGGCGGCTACCGGCCTGGATGACCATCCTGATCATCTGCCGCGAGATCGCCGTGACGGGCATGCGCGCGCTGGCCGCCAACCACGGCCTGACCGTGCCCAGCGACATGTGGGGCAAGTGGAAGACCGCCTGGCAGATGCTGGGGGTGTTCCTGCTGATTTTGTACCACCCCCTGGGCGGGTTCCAGCCGGCCTATTGGGGACTGGTGTGCATGTGGCTGGCGGTGCTCATCACCGCTTGGTCGGGGCTGGGCTATGCCAGGCGTTTCCGGGAGCAACTCAGGGGCCGCCCCCAGGGCGAGCCTTGATAATTTCGGCTTGACAACCAACCGATATCTGCTAGTATTCGTCTTCGTCGAGCGGGAGTAACTCAGAGGTAGAGTGCAACCTTGCCAAGGTTGAAGTCGCGGGTTCAACTCCCGTCTCCCGCTCCAAAAACAAGCGCAATCCCCCAGACAGGGGCTCGAGGCCGGACCTGAAAAGGGCCGGCCTTTTCGTTTAATAAGGGAAGAATTAAAACACCATTTACCGCTGATGTGGTCCAGAAGGCGCAAAAGCCCGTGGCAGCGAACAAGAAGGCAGTCTGGCTTGCACCGGTGATCTCCCAAGGGAATACAAATATAAGCCAATAACCGCGGCCAGGTCCGTAACCGACAGATACCCCTTGACACTATCTGGGCACGCCGTTAAGATTGCCCCTACATCGGCCATGGGCTAAGGCTTTGTAGCAACATAGCTTTTGGCCAAAAAACGGCGGCGTAGCCAAGTGGCAAGGCAGCGGACTGCAAATCCGTTATTCACCGGTTCAAATCCGGTCGCCGCCTCCAAAAAATATCAAGGGGTTAGGCAAGCAACCTAACCCCTTTTCTGCCCCCGGAGCGGCCTATTTGGGCCTCTTTGGGTCCCTTCTGGACAACAAACCTACAGCACGTTCGGGAGGCCCCTCCCGACGCCAGCCAAGGAGCGAAACCGACGCCGGGCGGGGGTTGGTGGGCTTATGCGCGCAGGCCCGCCACGCGCTCCAGCCCCTCGGGCACCCGCTGGCCGGGAAGCGAAGCCCCGACCTCGATGGCCGGGCTAACACGGCTCATACCAAGTTGCGATCAAACAAGTAGTTTGATCGCAATTTGGCCCACCGGGCGCGTAAGCGCCCGGGAGGCCGGGCAAAACCGTAGCGCACGCGGGAGGCGGCCGGGTCCTTGAGCCCCATGCGCGGCGCCGTGTCGTCCCTGGCCTGGCTGCGATAGCGGCAGGTGACGCGAGGAAGCTGGATCAAACCGCAAGCCCGGCGCTCGCTCACCTCCAGCACTCTGGGCAGAAATTCCACTGGAAATCGCTTCCGCGCCGGCCTCCGAGCTTTTTTTCTAGCGCCTCCTGGGGCAGATGCTTGTCTAGAGTCAGATCGGCCACCATCTGCTTGAGGTTGTGTTTCTCCCGCTCCAGCTCCTTCAGCCGCCGCAACTCCGCAACGCCCACTCCGGGGAATCTGTGCTTCCAGCGGTAGAAGCTCTGCCCGGCCTGGCGAAGGGCCAGGGCGATCCGCTCCTCCGAAAACTTGCCTTATCGCCCGGCGGTCTTCCTCTCTCCCAGACCCCGATTCTACCGACTTCCTACATTAAGCCGCTGCATCAAGATTCGGGGGGCAGGTCAGGGCCATTTCTCTTTACACCAGGCCAGATGTGGCTTTCATAAAGCGGTCTTTCGTGACAAACTGTATTTATCGGCCCTTATGAGTTAACGGCTACCTTGGGGAGCCATCCTGACGAAAAAACCTTCCACGGTGGGTGATGGATCATGGCGGGAAAAACCATTGGCGATCTACAGAAGGGGGACACCGCCTCCTTCAGCAAAACCATATCCGAGGCTGACATCTATCTATTCGCCGGGGTGACCGGGGACTTTAATCCCGCGCACATTGACGAGCAATACGCCAAGGGGACCTTCTTCAAAACTCGCATCGCTCATGGGAGTCTCTTGGCGGGTTTCATCTCCACGGTCATGGGGACCATGCTGCCGGGGCCGGGCACCGTATACGTCAGGCAGGAACTGAATTTCTTGGCGCCAGCCCGGATAGGCGACACCACCACGGCGGTGGCGGAGGTCCTGGAAATAGACGCCGCCAAGAATCGGGTGCATCTGCGCACCTTCTGCCGCAATCAAGATGCGGTGATTCTGGTTGATGGCACCGCGACGGTGAGCCCACCCAAACGCCCCAAAGAGAAGTAAGACGGGGCGTCCCCAGCCAGCCCCCGTCGCTCTGATATGAAAGGCCGGCCCGGATCGGGGGCCGGCTTTTCTCATGGCCGCGGCATGAAAGGGGCCGGGTTAGTAATTGACCTTGTCGAGACCCTTCAGGCCTAGTGTTTTCCGCGCCTCGGCCGGTGTCGCGGGCTGTATGCCGAACTCCCCCGCGATGCGGATCAGCTTGGCCACCTGTTCGCCGCTATTCTTGGCCAGGACGTTGCGCTCCAGGTAAAGGTTGTCCTCCAGCCCCACCCGGGCGTTGCCGCCCATGAGCAAGGCGTGGGTGGTCATGGGAAACTGGAAACGCCCCGCCGCGCAGACCGACCACTGGAAATCCCCGATCTGGGCGCGCGCGGTGTTTAGCAGGTAGACCAGGTTATCTATGGTGGCCGGAATGCCGCCCAGGATGCCCATGACGAATTGGAGGTACACCGGCTTTTGCACCAGTCCGCCCGCGATGAGGTGGGCCAGGTTGTTCAGCATGCCCACGTCGTAGACCTCGAACTCGGGCTTGGTGCCGCTGGCCTTGAAGTGCTCCAGGAACTTGCGCATGGTGTAGAAGGTGTTGGGGAAGATGTAGTCCTCGGTGCCCTCCAGGTACTCCTTCTCCCAGTCGTGCTGCCACTGGGGGTAGTTCTTCACGATCTGGAACAAGGCGAAATTCAGCGAGCCCGCGTTGAGCGAGGCCAGCTCGGGCTGAAGGTTGGCCACCACCCGCACCCGGTTCTCCACCGGCTCGCCCAGGCGGCCGCCGGTGGTGGTGCATAGAATGATGTCGCAGTGGCGCCTCACCTCCTCGGCCACCCGGCGGTAGAGGTCCTGGTCGGCGTTGGGGCGGCCGGTTTGCGGATCGCGCACGTGCAAATGGGCCACCGCCCCGCCGGCGGCATGGACGCTCAGGATGTCGTCAATGAGCTGCTCCGGCGTCACCGGCAAATGGGGCGACATGGTGGGAGTGTGGATGGAGCCGGTGACCGCGGCGGTGATTATGGCCTTGGGCGTCTTGACTGGGCTCATGGAGTCAACCTCGTATCACAGGGAGTAAACATCGGGGTGAGCGCGGAATTCGGCCACGAAGTCGGCCACCATATGCTCCAAGTCAAAGGCCGGCTTCCAGCCCCATTCCCGCCGGGCGGGGGCGTCGTCCAGGGCCAGGCGGCCGAGGCCTTGCAGAAGCTGGCTGATGCCGGGGTCAGGCTCGATGCCCAGGTCCGCCCCGGGCAGGTGCCCGCGCACCGCCTCCACCAACTGGGCGGCGGTGTAGGCCGGACTCTGGCCGGCCACGTTGTAGACCTTGCTTTTTATGGAGGCCGCGTCGGCCTTTCCCAACATGTGGAAGGCTTTGGCCGCGTCCTTGTAATAAATGGTGGGGCAACGGGTCTCGGGTCCTACCGGCACCCGGTAGGCCAGGCCGCGCAGGGGGTGCTCGATGGCCCAGCAGTTGTATATGGTCATGTGGGCCACCCGCGATCCCGGCCCCACCACGGAGGGCACCCGCAGCCCGCGAAAGTCCAGGCCGAAGCGGCGGGCGTAGAAACGCCCCTGCAACTCGCTGAAGACCTTGCCCGCGCCGTAGAAGGAGGCGGGGCGTTGCAGGGTGTCGTCGGTGATGACGTCCCCGGTGATGCCCTCCCCGTAGACGGCGATGCTGCTGGCGAAGATCAATTTAGCGATACCCGACAGGCGGCAGGCCTCCAGCACATTGTAGGTGCCCACGACGTTCACCTCGAAGGCGTTCCAGGGGTCCTGCTCCGAGGGCAGGGAAAGCAAGCCTCCCAGGTGGAAGATGGTGTCCACCTCATGCTGGCGCACGGAGTTGAGCAGCACCGGCAGGTTGGTGAGCGAGCCGGGCGCATAAATGAAATGGTCTCGCAGCTCCTTCAGCCGCCCGCGCGGCGGATGGGGGTCCAAGAGCACCGGGCGCTCGCCGTCCTCCACCAACAGCCGGCAAATCTCCGCGCCCAGGAAACCCGTCCCCCCGGTTATCATGACGCTCATGGCTCGATCCCTAGGTGCCAGGCGGCCCAGCCGTCCCGGCAAGCTGTATTCCACAGCCCGCTGGGACGGCAGGGCCGGTTTACGGTTTGCTTGCTTCTTACTTGGCCAATCCCTTGCAGCCCGTCTGCTCGCAAGGCACGCTGATCCGCTCAGGGGCCACCATCTTGGCGGGGCCCACGTAGGCGTGGCTGAAGTAGGGGTTCTTGGCCACGATCTCGGCGATCCACACCGGCTGCTGCACCTGATGGTCGCAGGCGCGCATGGTCCACTTGCCGGCCGGGCCGTCGTAGGTAAGCCCCTCCCAGGCCTTGATTACGTCGTCCACCTTGTCGTTGCCGGCCTTCTTGAGGGCCTCGGCCCAGAACATGGTGGCGGCGTAGGCCTTGCCGCGCAGCCAGGTGGGGTAGAAGCCCTTGGCCTTCTTGAAGCCCGCCACGAACTCCTGGTTGGCCTGGCCGGGGATGGAGATCATGTAGACCTCGGCCCCCACGCCGCCGATGACCGCCTGGTCGTTGGCCACGGCGTTTATCATCAGCTCGTCGTTGAGGTAGTAGCCGGCGAACTTGGCCTTGAGGCCCATGGGCTGGGCCTGCTTGAGCAAGAGCGTCAGGTCGTTGCCCCAGTTGGAGGTGAAGACCACCTCGGCCCCGGAGCTGATGATCTGGCTGACGTAGGGGGCGAAGTCCTTGGTGCCCATGGGGTGCATGACCTGGCCCACGATCTCGGCCTGGGGGTTGAGCTCCTTGAGCTTCTTGGTGAAGGCGGCCACGGCCTCCTGGCCGAAGGAGTAGTCCTGGGCGATGCAGAAGACCTTCTTGAAGCCCTGCTCGGCCACCCAGGTGGCCAGGGCGTAGGACTGCATGTCGGTGCTGGCGCAGGTGCGGAAGAAGTTGCGGTTGCACTTGTCGCCGGTCAGGCTGGCGGCGGCCATGCCGTAGGTGAAGAACAGGGTGTTGTGCTTGTCGGCCAAGGCCTCCATGGCCCCGGCCACCGAGCTGCCGGTGCCGCCGCAGAAGTGGCGCACATTATCCTGAAGGATAAGTTTGGTGGCCTTGCGGGTGGCCACATCCGGTTTTACCTCGGTGTCCACCAGGATGACCTCGACCTTTTTCCCGTTGATGCCGCCCTTGGCGTTGATCACCTCGGCGGCGTACTGCACACCCTCGGCGTAGCGGTCGCCGATGTCCTTGAAGTTGCCCGAGAAGGGCTCCATGACCGCCAGCTTGATGGTGTCGGCGGCGCTGGCCCCGGCGGCCAGGATCAGGCCCAGGGCCAGGGTCAGGCAGGCAATGGCAAACTTACGCATGGTTCCTCCCTTTCATGCAAAAGACCGACCGTCGTTTCCTCTTCACTAAACCTCCAGATATTTGCGGCGCACCTCCTCGGCCGCCGTCAGCTCCTCGGCGTCGCCCTTGAACACCATGCGCCCCTTGGACATGATGTAGAAGGCGCCCGCCAGCTTCATGGCGGCCTTGAGGTTCTGTTCCACCAGCAGGATGGTCACCCCGGCCAGGCTGATGGTGGAGAGCATCTCCAGAACTCCCTCGGCCACCAGGGGGGCCAGGCCCTCGGTGGGCTCGTCCACCAGCACCACCTCGGGGTTGCCCATCAGGGTGCGGGCGATGGTGAGCATCTGCTGCTCCCCTCCCGAGAGATGGCAGCCCCGGTTGTCGCGCCGTTCGGCCAGGCGGGGGAAGGAATCCAGGATGCGCTCCACGGTCCAGCCCTGGCCTTGTTGGCCGGGGCGAGCCTTCTGGCGGCCGATCTCCAGGTTCTCCAGCACGCTCAGGCTGGAGAAGATGCGCCGCTCCTCGGGCACGAAGCCCAGGCCCAGGCGGGCGATCTCGAAGGGCTGACGCCCGGCCAGCTCCTGGCCCTTGAAGCGCACGCTGCCGGCCGCCGGGGGCACCAGGCCCATGAGCGACATCAAGGTGGTTGACTTGCCCACCCCGTTGCGCCCCAGCAGGCAGACCAGTTGCCCCTGCTCCAGTTCCAGGTCCACGCCCTGCAAGACGTGGCTCTTGCCGTAGTAGGCGTTCAGGCCCTTGACCTCAAGGATCATGATTCTTCCTCGCCCAGGTAGGCGTCCTTCACCCGCTGGTCGCGGCGTATCTCCGCGGGCGCGCCGCAGGCCAGGATTACGCCGTAGTGCAGCACCGCGATGCGGTCGGCCAGGGAGAAGACCACGTTCATGTCGTGCTCGATGATGACGCAGGCGATTGTCTCGGTGACTCGCTTGATCATCGCGGTGGCCTCTTCGGTTTCCTGGCGGCTCATGCCGGCGGTGGGCTCGTCCAGGAGGATCAGCTCCGGCTCCAAGGCCAGGGTGACTCCCAGCTCCAGGGCGCGCTGCTGGCCATAGGCCAGCTCCTGCACCGGCGTGTCGCGCAGGTGCAACAGCCCCACCTTTTCCAGGATGGCGTCGCAGGCGGCCACCAGCTCGCGGTCGCGCAGGGGCTCCTTGAGCAGGTGGTGGCGCAGCCCTTGGCGGGAGCGCACCCCCGAGAGCACGTTCTCCAGCACGCTGAGTCTCTGGAAGAGGTTGGTGATCTGGAAGGAGCGGGCCATGCCCCGCCGCGCGCGCGCGTGGGGGGCCAGGGAGTTCATCGCCTCGCCCTTGAAGCGCACCTCGCCCGAGGTGGCGGGGAACTTGCCGCTGACGATGTTGAACAGGGTGGTTTTGCCGGCGCCGTTGGGCCCGATGATGGCCAGCTTTTCCTGGGGCCCCACCTCGAAGTCAACCCCGATGAGCACCCGCAGGCCCGAGAAGTCCTTGGTCAGCTCTTTCACGCTCAGGATGGCCATGCGCTTCCCCCGCTGGGCTAGGGCTGGGATGCCGTCTTGGAGCGTCCCAGGCGGGAGGCGATGCCTTGGCCCAGGCCGGAAAGACCGCCCGGCGCGAAGAGCACCATCCCGATGAAGAGCACGCCCATGATAAGTTGCCAGTTGTCGGTCAGATTGCTGAGGTAGTCCTGGACGTAGGTGTAGAAGAAGGCGCCCAGGACCGGCCCCGGGAAGGAGCCGGTGCCGCCCAGGAAGGTCATCAAAAGCACCTTGGTGGTCATGTCAATGCTTATGGCGTCCAGGGAGACAAAGGCGTTGAGCAGGGTGTAGAAGGACCCGGCCAGGCCCGCCAGGCCTCCCACGAACACGAAGAGCATGAGGCGGGTGACGTTGGTGTTGTAGCCCAGGAAGCGCATGCGCTCTTCGTTCTCGCGCAGGAGCAGCACCGAGTGCCCCATGGCCGTGGCCGTGAAGCGCCAGCAGAAGAAGAGCGCCGCCCCCAGCACGATCAGGGTCAGGTAATACATGTCCGGCCCCTTGCCGGGGTCCAGGATCAAAAGCCCCAGGTTCAGCTTGGGCGGGACCACGTTGAGGCCGTCGTCGCCGCCGGTCAGGGTGTGCCACTTGACGCCGATGGCGAAGAACAGGGCGTTGAAAGCCAACGTCAGCAGGGCGAAGGGGGTGCCCTTGACCCGCAGCAAGAGCGACCCCACCACCAGGCCCGCCAACAGCGCGGCCAGGGTGCCCAGGCCCGCCGCCAACAGGCAGGAGATGCCCGGCAGGCCGTTGAGGCAAATGGCGGTGGCGAAGGCCCCCACCCCGAAGAACATGGCGTGCCCAAAGGAAAGCAGCCCGGCGTGGCCCAAGAGCAGGTTGTAGCTCACAGCGAAGAGGGAGAAGACGATGCCCTCGGTGACCAGCCGCAACTGATAGGGCGGCAGGAGATAGGGCGCGGCCACCAGCGCCGCCGCCGCGGCGCCCATCCAGGCCAAGGAACGCGGGCGCTGGGAGGTCATGATTTTTCCCCGAACAGGCCCTCGGGCTTGAGCACCAGCACCAGGGCCATGAGCATGTAGATTAGGGCCAGGGAAAACTTGGGGAAGAGCAGCACCCCGAAGGACTGCAACTGGCCGATGAGCAAGGAGGCCAGCACGGCGCCGCCCAGGCTGCCCATGCCGCCCACCACGATAACCACGAAGGCGTCCACCAGGATGGATCCGGCCATGCCCGGGAACACCCCCAACAGCGGCCCCGCCGCCGCCCCGGCCAGGCCGGAGAGCCCCGCCCCCACCGAGAAGACGCCCATGAACACGTAGGGCACGTTGATGCCCAGGGCGTTGACCATGGCGCTGTCATTGACGGCCGCGCGCACGATGATGCCGATGCGGATCCACTTGACTCCCTCCTGGATGATGTAGGCCAGGCCGAAGGTCAAGAGCAGCTCATGGACGTGCCCCAGGACATGGACCTTGCGCAGCAGGAAGCGCTCGACCAGAGCGCCCAGGACCATCAAGAGCAGGGGAGCCAAGGCCAGGGTCAGCCAGAACTGGTTGGTGTAATGGGCAATGGCTAGAGCGAAGTAGGCCCCCAGCATGTAAAAGGATGCGTGCGCGAAATTGAGCACGTTCATCATGCCAAAGACCAGGGTCAGGCCGGAGGAGACCAGAAACAATAGCCCGGCATAGGCCAACCCATGCAGGAAAAAAACCATCAGCTCGCCCATGGATTATCCTCCGGACCCTAGGAGCCTAGGCCTGCTTGGCGGCAATGACCTCACGCAGAATCTTGAGCAGCGTCCGGTCCCGGTTTTGTTTCACCGCGGCCAGGCTCTCCGGGGTCCAGGAATGGAAGCCCTGGCCGGCCTTGGCCCCCAGATGTCCCTCCGCTAGCTTCCGCTCCAAGAGGGGTGATGGCCCCTGGGCACAGTCCAGATGGGGCAGCAGGTCCTGGTGCACGGCGCGAGTCAGGTCCAGGCCGGCCAGGTCGGCGGTTTGCAGGGGGCCCAAAAAGGCCAGGCGCAGGCCGAAGCCCAGGCGGACCACCGCGTCCACGTCCTCCGGGCTGGCGATGCCCTGCTCCACCAGGTAGATGGCCTCGCGCCACAAGGCGTGCTGCATGCGGTTGCCCACGAAGCCCGGCACGTCCTTTTCCACCCGCACCGGGTGCTTGCCCGCCCTGGTCAGCAGGCCCATCGGCCGGGATGCGCCAGGCCGTCGGCGATGAGCCCGATGCTGATGGCCGAGGTGTTGCTGGCCAGGATCGTCTGGGGAGGGACGAGACTCTCCAGTTGGGCGAAGAGCTCGCGCTTGAGCTCTAGGTTTTCGCTGACGGCCTCGATGACCATGTCGGCCCCCTGGCACAGGTCGGCCAGGCCTGAACAGGGCTTGACGCGCCCCAGCAAGGGCTCCACCTGCTCGCGCGCCACCAGGCCCAGCTCCACGAAGGGGACCAGGTTGGAGCGGATGCGCTCCGGCACCGAGGACAACATCTCCGGGTCCTGGTCGAAGATACGTACCTGATGACCAACGCCGGCAAAAACCTGGGCGATGCCGTGCCCCATGAGGCCCGCTCCCAGGATGGCGATTGTCCGCATGCTTGGCTCCAAGGTGTTTCTCAGGGGGTTGGGGTCAGGAAACCAGGATCACCATGACGCACTTGACGTCCTGGCCGTTCATGGCCAGGCCGTAGTGGGGTATGCCGGAATCGAAGTAGATGCAGTCGCCCTCTTCCACCAGGTATTCCTGGTCCCCGTGATGGAAGTGCATGGAGCCTTGGATGACCAGCAGCATCTCCTCGCCCTTGTGTTGGAAGACCGCGCTGGTGCTCTGGGCGGGAATGGTAAGGATGTAGGGCTCCATGTGCTTGTTGAGATAGGTGTGGGCCAGGGTCTCATAGGAATAGCCGAAGATGGTGCCGTCGCGGGCCATGAGCCGGCGCTGGTCTTTTTTCACCAATGAGATGGTGCGATGAGGCGTCTCCTCGCCGAACAGGTCGGACATGGTGGTGCCCAAAGCCTCGGCCAGCACGACCAGGGTGGAAATCGGCGGGGCCTTGTCCGAGTTCTCCACCTTTGACAGGTAGCCCTTGGTGAAACCGGTTTTTTGAGCCAGCTTGTCAAGCGACAAGCCCTTGGTTTTGCGTATTTCACGAATACGCATGCCCAACTTATCTTCCGACAGCATGTATCAACCTCGTTCGCGGGCTAGAGGCATCAACCTCGGCAACCTGGCCACCGCTGGAAAACAAAATTTTGTATTAGGAAACCATAATTATGGTAGTTGTGTTTAATATATTGTTTTTATTTGTATTATGTTTATTGTGCAATATGAACACGCGTTTCCTTTTATGAAACTACGCTTGCCGCAGACTCGCTGTCAAGCCCTTTTGCAAGCGAAGCAGAAGGGTTTTGGGCGGACGGAGTCCACCACGCCGAGGTTGTGGTCTTGCGGCCTCGGCCGGTTGCCCCCGTGATTATAAGTATATTTAGTTGGTTAACTAGCAGATGTGGTTCGGGAGTTCAGGGCTTCATGATTACCTGCGTGGAAACGTTAGAGGGGTCGGGTAGGATTCAGATAAGAGGGAGCCAAGAAAGCTAAAGGCATGCCAATGACCATAAAACTATTAATATCATTAAAAATATAAAGCGGTTAGCCCGCAAGGGCTAGCCGCTTTGCCTGGGCCGGCGCGTGGTCATTGAACAGGCGCAAGAACCCGCCCCGCCCCCGCGGCCCTGGACTGGCGGACGGACTGGTCCCTGGCGTTGGCGTGCTCTGGGCGCCGTGGAAATCCGGCCCCGTGGCGCGGCGATTTGGGCTAGATGCGGCGGGCGCCGTAATAGTGGCGAGCCCAGTAGTTCTCTGCCAGCTCGTTGACCTGGATGCGGTGGTTGCGGCTGGCGGCGTGGATGAACTCGCCATTGCCCAGGTAGATGCCCACATGGGCCACGCGCTTGCTCTTGCGTTTGGAGGTGAAAAACACCAAATCGCCAGCGCGCAGCTCGTGACGAGTGATCTTTCTGCCTTTTTTGACCAGTTCCGGCGAGGATGCGCCCAGGTCCATGCCGTGCTGCTTGAGCACGAAGCTAACGAAGCCCGAGCAGTCGAAGCCTTGATCCGGGGATTTGCCGCCGCTGCGGTAGGGGGTGCCCAGCAGACGGTTGGCGGTCTGGATGATGGACTGAATTTTGTGGGGGGTGTTGGCCCAGGAGCTTTCGGCGCTAAAAACCAGGACCGAGATGACCGAGACTATGAAGAGGATTTTGATAACCGAGGGCATGGACACTAGAGTATGACGATCGCTGCCTTGTTTGTGTGCTGGGGATAGATTCATAAAACACTGCTCCTCCGTCCAGGGATTTACGAGGGCGGATCAGCCCAAACAATTTCGCGGGGAAAAAAGAGCCAACCGCGCCCCTTTGTAACTTTTTTGGGGGCGGAGTGTCAAGCAATAAGTGCCCAGGCGGGCACCGGCGCGGGTCTTTTTTTTCGGCTGGACCTACTGGTCGGGCGTGGCCACCAGGGAGGGCAGGGGGCCTTCCTGGAAGTGCCGGCTCAGTTCGTGGATGTGCCGCTGGTCCAGGGCGCCGGCCAGTTGCAGCAGCCGCGCCTGGTTAAGCAGGTGCTCGTGCCGGGCCTCGATGAGGTCGCGCCGGCCGCGGTAGAGGTCGCGCAGGGTCTCCAGGAAGTCCACCATGGTGCTGACCCCCAATTCCACCTCGCGCTGGGTGGCCCGTAGGGCGGTGAGGTTGGACTTGAGCGCCTGCTCCAGGGCGCGCGCGCGGCGCAGGGATTCGTTCACCCCCCGAAAGGCCTCGCTGGCGCGCTTGCTGGTCAGGCGGCGCAGGCTCTCGTATTCCTGGCGGGCCTTGTCGTGCAGGTGGCCGGCCTCGCGGGTCTGGGCGGTCACGGCCCCGCCCTCGAAGAGGGGGAACTTGACCTCCAGGCCCACCGAACTGACCAGGTCCTCGCCGGGCACCCGGCCGCCGGTGTTCTCGTAGTAGTGGCTGGCCGTCAGGTTGAGGGTGGGGGCGTGGGCCGCCCGCTGGCGGGTCACCTCCAGGCGGGCCGCCTCCAGGGCGTGCTCCTTGGCCAGGAGGGCGTGGTTCTGGGTCAAGGCCAAGCGCTGCCAGTGGGCCAGGTCGTTGGGCTGGGGCGGGGCCAGGGCCAGCGAGGGCTTGAGGTGGGCCAGATTCTCCAGCGGCACGCCGGTGAGTTCGCGCAGCTCGTCGCGGCTGTTTTCCAGGCGGTTTTCGGCGGCGATCTCGTCGGCCTCGGCCAGGTCAAAGCCGGCCTGGGCGCGCTGCTCGGCCGTGGGCGTGGTCAACCCCAGCTCATTGGCCCGCCGGGCGCGCTGCAAGGCCTGAGCGATGGTCAGCTTCTCGGCCCGCACCCAGTGGAGCCTCTCCTCAGAGGCCAGCACCCGCAGGTAGCGCTCCAACAGGCGCAGGCTGAACTCGGCCAGGCTGGCCCGGTAATGGGCCTCGGCCTCCTCCTGGCGCTGGCCGGCCTGGGGCAGGCCCACCCAGGATTGCAGGTTGACCACCGGCTGGGTCAGGTAGAGCCCGTACTTCTGGCTATCGTAGTCCTGGTTGGGCCGGGAGGCCCCGGTCTTGGGGTCCACGGGCGGGTTCTTGTCCTCGAAGTGGTTAAGCCCGCTCATGCCACTGGCCGCCAGGGAGGGCAGCAGGGCGGCCATGGCCTTGGGCCGGGCCTGGCGGGCGGCCAGCAGGACGGCCTCCGAGGCCTTGAGTTGGGGGTCGTTCTCCCAGGCCAGTTGATACACCTCCCACAGGCCCTCGCCCCGCGCCGGGCCGGCCAGGGCCAGCAGGCACAGCAGGCACAGGACCAGGATGGCGGCACGGTTTGGCAAGGGCGTGGCTCCTCGGGCTTGAGGGAAGGGCCTTGTTTGTATGTATCGCATTAGGCGGCAGGGTTTCAAGGCTCGCGCAGGCTCTCGTCAAAGCCCCGCATCACCGGGTAGAGGAGATAGGTGATGACCCGGCGCTGGCCCACCTTGATCTCGGCGGTTACGGTCATGCCCGGCAGCAGCCTGAAGTCCTCGGGCACGGCGCCCAGCTTGAGCTCCTCCAGCCTGAGCCGGCCGATGTAGAACATGCCGCCCCGCCGCTCCTCGCCGCCCTCGGCCATCTGGGTCTGCTGCACCAGGTCCTCACTGAGGCTCTGCACGCGGGCGCGCGCGGTGCCGTGCTTCTGGTAGGGGAAGGCGTCGAACTTCAGGCGCACCTGGTCGCCGGCCCGCACGAAGCCGATGTCCCTGGCCTCCACCTGCACCTCGGCCTCCAGGGGCACCTCCAGGGGCACCAGGGTGAACAGGGGCTCGGCTTCCTTGACCACCGAGCCGGCCGAGCGCTTGGCTATCTCCAGCACCATGGCCGCCGCCGGCGCCCGCAGGGCCACCAGCTCGCCACGGCGGGCGGCCTTGTTGAGCTGCTCGGACGCCTGGTCGCGCTCGCGCACGGCCTTGACCAGCTCCTCGCTCAACTCCTGGCGCCAGCCCTGCACAAAGGCCTCGGCCTCGGCCTTGCCTTTGCTTATTTCGTGGCGTATCTCGGCCTCGCGGCTCACGGCCTGCTTCAGCTCGCGTTCCACCTCCAGGCGCTGGTTCTGGGCTTCCAGCACCCTCAGGCGCGACTCGTGGCGCTCCTTGGCCAGGGTGGCGCGCATGCCCTCAATCTCCTGGAGGCCCTTCAGGCGCTGGGCCAGCACCTGCTGCTCCTTGTGATTGGTGGCCAGGGAGGCCTCCAGGCGGGCGATGCCCTGCTGAAAGCCCTTTTGCCGGGCCTGGAAGGCGGCCTGGCGCTGGTGGTGGATGTCGGCCTGTAGGCGCTCGTCCTGGTCGCCCTGGGCCTGGGGGGCAAAGGGCCGCTGGTTGATCTCGGCCTCCAGGCGGCGCACCTGGGCGGCGTAGCTTTTGAGCCGCGAGCGCTGCTGGGCCACGTCGGCCTGGGTGAAGGTGGGGTCCAGGCTGGCCAGGAGGGCCCCGGGGGCCACCACCTGGCCCACGCGCACGGCGATCTCGTGGATCACCGCTGTCTCCATGGGCTGCACCACGATGGTGGGCGCCGTGGTGACCATCCTGCCTCGGGCCACCACCACCCGGTCCACCTGGGACAGCGAGGCCCACAGCACCGCCACTACCAGGAGCAGGAGCAGTAGATACAGCGACCAGCGCGCCCCGCCGGGGGGAAGCTTCTCCTCCAGCTCCACGGCGTCGGGCTGGTAGGCCACGGCCACGGCGGCCAGGCCCAGGCCTGGCTGGCCGGCGCGGCGCGGCGCGCGCGTTTTCAGGCCGTCTGCTGGCCGGCGGTCTGCTGGTTCCATAGGTTCCTGTAGATATCGCAGCTTTTCAGCAACTGGGCGTGGGTGCCCTGGCAGGCCAGGCGCCCCTGGTCCAGCACCACGATGTCGTCGGCCTCCACCAGGTTGCTCAGGCGGTGCGAGATGATTATCACCGTGCGATCCTGGGCGATCCTTTTCAGGTTCTGCCGGATGATGGCCTCGCTCTCCGGGTCCAGGGCGCTGGTGGCCTCGTCCAGGATGAGGATGGGCGGCCGGGTAAGCAGCGCCCGGGCGATGGCCAGCCTTTGCCTCTGGCCGCCGGAGAGATTGACGCCGCCCTCCTCCAGGAGGGTGTCCATGCCCTGGGGCAGTTGCTCGATGAACTCGTCGGCCCCGGCCAGGCGGGCGGCGGTGGCGATCTCGTCGGCCGTCTCTTCCGATCTACGCCCTGCACGCTGCCCGCCGGTCTGTTGAAGCTGATGCTCTCCAGGGCCGGCCGGGCGGCGCCCAGGTAGCGGAAGGTAACGTTCTCGAAGGCGATGGCCCCTCGGATGGCCGGCATCATCCCCCGGGCCGGGCCGGCGCGCTCGGGTGGAGCGTTCATCACCTCGCCCAGCATCTTGATGGACAGCCCGGTCTCCTGGTACTCGTGCACCAGCGACACCACCTGCACCAGGGGGCCGCTGACCCGGCCGGCCAGCATCTGAAAGGCCACCAGCACGCCCACGGTGAGCTTGGCGTCGAAGACGTCCTGGGCGCCCAGGGCGATGACCGCGATGAGCATGGCGCGCTCCAGAACCTTGGTGATGGCCTGGGCGCTGTTGGAGATCATGCCCACCCGGAAGTGCCGCTCCACGGCGCCGGCGGCCTTGTCGTCCCAGAGCTTTTTCTGCTTGGGCTCCATGGCCAGGGACTTGACGGTCTGCACGCCGTGGATGTTCTCCACCAAAAAGGCCTGGCGGTCTCCCTCGGCCAGGTACAGTTCCTGGAGGCGGCGGCGGAAGGGGCCGATGAGCAGGGCGATCACCAGGGCGATGAGCCCCGAGAAGAACAGCACCACCAGGGTCAGCTTGGGGCTGTAGAAGAACAGCACCGGGATGAGCACCACCAGGGCCAGGGAATCCAGGATGGTCAGGAGCAGGCGGCCGGTGAGAAAGCCGCGTATCTTCTCGGTCTGCTGCATGTGCTTGACCAGCACCCCGGCGAAGCGGCGTTCGAAGAACTCCAGGGGCAGGCTGAGGAGATGGCTGAAGGTGCGCCGGGCCACGCGGATGTCTATGCGCCGGGTGGCGAACAAGAGCATGTACTGGCGCAAAAAACCGAAGCCGGCCTCGAAGAGTATGGCGATGAGCACTCCCACGGTGAGCACCCACAGGGTGGCCTGGCTTTGGTGCACCAGCACCTTGTCTATGATGAGCTGGAAGAATAGCGGCGTGGCCAGGGCCACCAAGGGCAGCACCAGGGCGGCCAGGGCCACGTCCAGGAAGAAGCGGCCCTGGCGCATGATCTCGGGCAAGAACCATAGCAGGCCAAAGGGCTGGTCCTCGTCGCTCAGGCGGTGACGGCGCTTGATGAGCAGGGCCTGGCCGTCCCACTTGGCGGCCAGCTCCTCGTAGGCCAGCACGATCACCCCCGGCCGGTCGGCCAGGGGGTCCACCACGGCCACCTTGACTTGCCCCTCTTGCTCCCGGGCGGCCAGGAGGGCCACGCCGTTGCCGTTACTGAGGCGGGCCACCACCGGGAAGGCCTGGCCCAGCCCCAAGAGGTCCTCGCGGCTTAAGTGGGCGGCCTTGGCCTTGAGGCCGCCCGCCTGGGCCAGGCGGGCCAGGGTGGCCAGGTCCACCTCTTGGGCGGGCAGGGCGTTGTCATGCACCAGCCGGGCCACCGACAGCTCGGCCCCCCGCAGGCGGCCGGCGCAGACCAGGCTCTGCACCATGGTGTGGGGAAAGGGCGCCTGGGACGCGCCCTCCGGCGCGGCCTGGCCGGGGCCGGCCTGCCCGGCGGCCTGGGGGCCTGGTGAGGCCTGGTCTGGGCGCTCGGGTATGCTCAAGACGCGCCCTGGTGGGAAGCGGCCATTTGCGCGGTGGCCTCGCCGGCCAGGGCCGGGGAGGGCTGGCGGCCGGGGCCGTCCGGGGCCGCGGCCAGGGGGTTGACTCCCGGGGGGCTGGCATTCTGCAAGGGGTTGTTCAGCGACCAGTCGTCGCAGACCGACCCTTGGGTGAACTGCTCCACCTGGCGGCCCACGATGGACAACAGATAGCGGCCCAGGTCGTTCTCGCCGTGGGCGCCGATGTCCACGTAATAGGCGCCGCCGGGCTGGGGGGTGAATTGCACGCTGGCGGCGGAGCCGCCGGGGCGGGCCTGGGCGTAGGCCACCTCCAGGCCGCTGGCGTTGCGGATGCGCATCTCGGGGCTGGGCAGGCCGCCCTCGCCGGGCGCGGCCTCCAGGCTTATCAGGTAGGACGAGGCCTCCTCCAGGGCCAAGGTAACCCAGTCGCGCTGGCCGGCGGTTTCCAACTTGCCCGCGCGCGCCCCGAAGGCGCTCAGGGAGGCGGGATCATCCCGTGGCCACATGCCCCTACCCGGCACCGCGAAGGCGTCCAGGGTGTAGGAGCCGGCCTGGGCGTTTTCAAAGGCCGCGGCCCCCAGGTAATAGGTGCCGCCGGCCAGGGGGGTGAAGAGCAGCCGCGAGTCCAGGCCTTGGCCGCCGCCATTGTCCCAGGCCAGCAGCGCGCCCGAGGCGTCGTGGAGAGACAGGTAGGGGTCCTCCAGAGTACCCTGGCCGCTGGACCGGCCCTTCAGGTCGAAGCAGTAGGTCTGGCCGGGGGCCAGTTCCACGGCGTAGCGGTCCTCTTCGCCCAGCGCGGCCAGCTCGCCTGCTTGCGAGCCGCCCACCGCCAGGACCGGGGGCGTGTCCTGTCCGCCGCCGGCCTCCTCCTGGACGGCCAGGGCCACCTCCACTCGGTAGGTGCCGGCGCTGGCCCCTTGGTAGGCCCCCACGGCCAGGAAGAATGTGCCACTGGCCGTGGGCGTGAAGTCCAGCAGGCTGTCGCGCCTGACCCCGCCGTCGTCGGCCTGGGCCAGGCTTTGGCCGTCCTGGTCGTAGAGATACAGGTAGGGATCCTTGAGGGTGCCCTGGCCGGTGTCAATCCCCCGGGCGCTGAGGGCGTAGCGGCTGCCCGCGGTCAGCTCCACGCTGAACCAGTCCAGGTCGGCCAGGACCTCCAGGCCGCCGGACAGGCCCCCGCCCACCTCCAGGCGCCCCGGCGAGGGCGCTGAATAGTCGTCTTGATAGGTGCCGGCGGTCAGCTCGAAGCTGCCGCGCTGGGCGTCCTGATAGGCCCCGGCCCCCAGGAAATAGGTGCCGCTACGGCTGGCGGTGTAGGTGATGCGGCTGTTGATGAACCCGCCGCTGTCGTCGTTTTGGGTGATGATCTCCCCGGCGGGGTCGTAAAGATAGAGCAGGGGGTCGCGCAGGCTGCCCTGGCCGGTGGTGCCGCCGTCCATGGTGAAGAAATAGGATTGGCCGGCCTCCAGGCGCACCTGGTACCAGGCCCGCTGGCCGGCGTCCTCCAGGGCGCCGGTCAGGGACTGGCCCGCCAGCAACACCCCGCCGGTGTTGACGTCGCCGGTGATCCCGTCAGCGGCCATGGCTCATCCTCGCCTGGGCGCCAAAGACACCCGCCCCTCTAGAAGTTGGGGCTCTTGGGCTGGACCGGGGCGACCGGCGCGGCGGCCACCTGGCCTGGCCCGCCGGCCTCGGGGCCTTCGCGTTTTTGCAGGATGCCCACCTCCAACAGCTTGTTCATCATGCCCTGGATGGCGTTGAAGGTCTCCAGCAGGGCGTCGGGGGTCATGATGAGCCGGTGGCGCATCTCCTTCTGGGGACGGCCCTCCTCGTCCTTTTCCGTGGTGGAAAAGCCGGTGAAATCAATCATCACCACCCCGTTATGGAACCCGATGCCCCCGCAGCCCACCGCGAATGTTTCCTTGGACATGTGACCTCTGTTATTTCCCGGCAGCCGGTTGCCAGAAGGGTTGCTGGCCGCCAAGCGGCCAAGTCTGTATATAAATTAAACATGCCAGGGGGTTCCCTGACAAGGGCCAATACCGGGGACCCATGCGGCGTTCATCCTGGCGTCCGCCCCGCCGGCCGGACTGGGCCACCCGCCGGCCCCGCCGAGGGGCGGCTTGGCCATTACTACTTGGCCCATCGCCGCTTCAGGCCGCCCGCCCCGGGTAAAATTCCACACCTGGCTGTGATTTTGAATTCTCGGCGGCGCTGATCTGTGATAACTTAGGCCCCACTTGATACACGATCCTGAAAATCTGCTCAGTGGGTGTGCGCATGACTATCGGCCCTGTCATCAAGCTGGTTTCCGGCCATCAGGAAGCCAAGGTCCCCAAGTTGCTCTGTCCCTTCTGTGGCCGCGACGGCGTGGAAATCGAGGAGGTTCGGGAGTGCCCCTCGCGCAGCGCCGGCAAGGACAAGCTGAGCAACCATATCTCCTTCGTGGACAGCGCCATCTGCGAGTACAAGGCCCGCTGCCCTGGGTGCGGCAAATCCTATCTCCAGTCCTGCCCGTCCGACCGGCTGCCCAAGTCCTTCCGTCCGGAGCAGGTTTCCGCCCAGGCCTAGGCAGGCCCAGCCTCAACCCGACCCACGGCGGCGGCCCCATGACCGCTGGCCCAGACCCCTGGCTTGACACCTGGCCCGGGGAAGGGATACCTTTGGCTCCATGCGGGTGCCCAAGGCCCAGGCCGGCGACATGGGGAGCGTGAGAACTTGCCACAGGCCGCGGTTTTCGCCATTACAAACCAGCCCAACGCCTCCCTGCCGGGCGGCGCCGCTTGAGGCTACCCCGCGCGGCGGGCCATGGCCGCTGGTGGCTCCTGTTGGCCGGCCTGGCCCTTTGCCTGTTGCTGGGCCTGTGGCAGGCCCGGGCCGCCGGCCAGCGGGTGCTTGACTATGGCCTGGCCCATGCCCGGGCCGACGCCCAGGGCCTCCTGGTCTGGCTCTACGACAACCCCTTCCAGACCGGCGCCCCCCAGGTCTCCACCCGCCCCGCCCCCCGCCTGCACAAGGCGCGCACCCAGGAGCTACAGCGTCCCTATCCCTTCTCCTGGCGCTGGCTGGCCCTCCTGGAGGCCCCGGCGGACGGCGCCTACGTGCTGGGGGTGTACTCCAACTTGGCGGTGCGCCTGCGCCTGGATGGCCGGCCCCTGATCGAGAGCTGGGTGGCCGATCCCCCCCGCCGGGAGCAGGTGCTGGTGGAACTGAAAGCAGGCCCCCACCTGCTGGACCTGGCCGACGTGCAAGACGACGACTCCCTGGACCTGCTACTGTACTGGATACCCCCCGGCGCGGCCCAGGCCGAGGCCATCCCCTCCCAATACCTGCGGCCCCTGGACGTCCAGACCAGCGCCGCTGAGTTATACCGCCTGTACTTCAGCCTGGAGCGCTGGCGGGCCCTGGCCTGGCTCTTGCCCCCGTGCTGGCTCTTGCTGTGGTGGCTGGTGCTCAGAGACTGGCGGCGCAGCCTGGACCTGGCCCGGGAGCATTGGCCGCTCTTGGCGATAATCGGCCTGGCCGGGGTCCTGTGGCTGGCCTGGGCCGACCGGGTGCCCGGCGTGTCCGGGGAATCGGCCTTCTTCATCTGGCGGGCCGAGCTGATCCTGGAGGGCGCCCGGCCCATCCTGGGCATGAACGCCCGCACCGGGCCGCTGTTTGATTACCTGCTGGCCCTGCCGGTGCTGGTCTTCGGGGCCACGCCTCTGGTAATCAAGGTGGCCTGTGTATTGCCCAACCTGCTGGCCCTGGTCTTCTGCTACCGGGTCTTTGGCCGCGAGGCCGGCCGGCCCAGCGCCCTCTTGGCCTGCCTGATGCTGGCCCTGTGCCCGGCGGTGGTGATGTTCTTACGCAACCCCGCGGAGTTCAGCGCCCTGGGGCCGCTGTTGTTCTTTCTGGGGCTGGATTTGCTGTCCCTGTCCCGCCAGCGGCCGCCGCTGGCGCTACTGGCCGGGCTGCTCTGGGGCCTGGGCCTCTACAACCACTCGGTCTTTGCGGTCTTCCCCGTGACCCTGGGCCTGGCTGGCCTGGTGGTCAGCCGCCTGCGCCTCTTGGCCCAGCCCCAGTTGTGGGGCCTGGGCCTGGGTATGCTGTTGACCATGCTGCCCCGCTACGTCAGCCGGCTGCTCCTGCCCGATCAGGAGATATTAAGCTTCTTCGACCCCGGCCGCCTGGCCCAGTTGGGCGGCTTTCTCAAGGTGTTCTGGCGCACTCTGGACGGCGAGGTGGTGTACAAACTCTTCACCGGCCAGCACCTCATGCCCACTTACGGCATCCTGCCGGCGGTGCTGCTGGCGGCGGTGCCGCTTCTGCTCTGGGGATGGCCGCGCCGCCGGGACGGCCAGTCCTGGGTGGAGGCCGTGCTGGGCCTGGCCCTGCCCGTGTACCTGGTCATGACCCCCGTGGGCGCGCCCACGGCCAACCCCCGCTACTTCACCTTCGCCTGCCTGCTGGCCATGCTGCTCCTGGGCCGGGCCTGGGCCAGGGGCCTGGAGTGGTCCCCCCGGCGCTGGCGGCCCCTGGTGCTGGTGGCCCTGACCGCCTATGCGGCCCTCAGCCTGACCAGCCTGGGGGTCAACTACTTCTACTCCTTCTTGAGCACCGGTGGCCGCCCCCTGGAGTGGAACGAACCCCTGCTGGATCACGTCTCCGACGCCTGGATGGACCACGAACCCCTGGTCAAGGAACTGACCCGCCGGGGCTACCCCGTGGTGGCCACCGGCGACTATTGGCACCACACCCTGCACCTGGCGCTCAACCTCTACCAGGACAAGCCGCCGGCCTTCTGGGCCGTGGATATCGCCTCGCGCTCCAACACCGAGCGGGCGGCGGTGTTCTACAACAGCCCCGAGGGGCGCGAGCGCCTGGAGGTCTTCGTCAACGCCAACCAGGACGAAAAGTACCGCCCCGTGTCCCTGGGGCCGGAGTTGGACCAGAAGTACCTGCTCATCGAGAAGGTCTGGCCGCCGGTGCCCTATCCGCCGGACGTGGAGGCCGCGCCATGAGGGGTTTCCTGGCCAGCCGCTACCTGGTGTGGCTGTTGGGCGCCCTATTGGGGGGGTACTCCCAGGTGGCCTGGCTCCTGGCCCACGGCGGCCGCCAGGAGGCCATCGCGCGCCTGAGCCTGGGCCCGCTGGCCGGGGCCGTGCTGCTGTGGCTGGTGGCCGAGGCCCTGGCCCGGGCCGGGCGCTACTTCGGCTGGCGGCCATGGGAGCCTCTCCAGCGCCTGGGCCTTTGGGTGGCCGCCACGGCCTGGAGCCTGAGCGGCCTGGCCAACCGTGGCGGCCGCCGGGCCTGGCTTATCGCCTTGGCCCTGGCCCTCGTCCTGTCCAGCCTGCCGGCCTACCACCTGCTGCTCAGGCCCCTCCAGGGCGCCGGCCTAGTGCGTCAGTACTTCCTGGAGCACCTGGAGCCCTCGGGGCCGGCGGGGCTGCGCTGCCTGCTCCTTGAGGGCCTGGATCAGGCCGGCCCGGTCAACGACCTGGGCGTGTTGCAAACCTGGGACTTCGCCAGCCTGGAACAGGTGCCCGGCGGGCGCCAGAGGTTTTTCGCGCTACGCGGTCTGGGGGTGATCGAGGTACCCAAGAGCGGCGTCTACGGCTTCGGCGGCCAGGCTGATGACGGCCTGCTCCTGCTCATAGACGGCCGCGTGGTGGTGGACAACCGGATGGAGGGGCCGGCCCGGCCCATGTGGGGCAAGGTGTACCTCACCGCTGGCCTCCATGCCCTGGACCTGCGTTATCTGCAATACGCTGGCGGGGCCAGCCTGAGGCTGCAATGGCAGCCCCCGGGCCAGGACCGCCAGCCCCTGGGCCAGGCCAACCTGCGACCCCTGGCCGCCGGCACCCCCTTGGCGCCCATCACCCGCCTGCGCCTGGCCCATGGCCTGGAGCCCCGTCCCTTCTCCACCTATGATCCCTGGGAGAGCGGCCGCTTCTGGGGGTTGTCCTGGTAGTCCGGCGCCAGCTTGACAGCCTCTCCAGCCGTGGCCATCTTTAAAAAATATGCACGATTGTCAATCCCCAGGAAGGCAGGCCCATGCGGCGCGTGATGATTGAGCCCAGCGACTACCAGGACTGCCGGCCGGCCGTGGAGCGGGCCTTGGAGTTGTTTCCCCTGCCCATCAAGGGCAAGAAGGTGCTGGTCAAGCCCAACGTCCTCAGGGCCGCCAGGCCCTCCGAGGGTATCACCACCCACCCGGCCCTGTTGTGGGCGGTGGTGCATTGTCTGAAGCAGCGCGGCCCGGCCCAGATCATCGTGGGCGACAACCCCGGCCTGATGAGCTACGGCGCCAACGAGGCCAGCTTCCACCACTGCGGCCTGCTGGAGGCCGCCCAGGGCCACTACCAGAACATCGGCCTGGAGGCCGTGGAGCGGGACTTCGACCCCGCCTACCTGCCCAAGGTCAGCATCTCGCGGGCCGTGGCCGAGGCCGACGTCTTCATCTCCCTGCCCAAGTTCAAGACCCACGGCCTGACCATCCTCACCGGGGGCATCAAGAACAGCTACGGCATCCTGCCCGGGGCGCAGAAGGCCAGGCTGCACCGCCTGGCCGGCACGCCCGAGCGCTTTCACGAGCTGGTCGTGGAGGTCTTCCGCCTGCGGGTGGCTGACCTGTTCATCGTGGACGCCGTGCTGGGCATGGAGGGCAACGGCCCGGCCTCGCCCGACCTGCGCCACATCGGCAGGGTGCTGGCCGCCGACAACGCCGTGGCCCTGGATGCGGTCATGGCCCGCATGATGGGCCTGGAGCCGGGGCGCTTGCGCTTCCTGCAAAAGGCCCGCGAACTGGGCTTGGGCGATTATGACGAGAAAGCCATCGAGGTCATCGGTGACCTGGAGGTCATCCCCGATTTCAAGCTGCCCCCCCTGAGCGGCGAGGCCATCAGCAAGTCCGAGGTCATCCAGGGGCTGTTGAGCAGCCGGGCCGGCCTGCGCCCCCAGGCCGACCCGGACAAGTGCTCGGCCTGCGGCTACTGCGTGGAGCACTGCCCAGCCGGCGCGCTTGGCATGGACGAGGGCCTGCCCCAGGTGGACAATCAAGCCTGCATCGTCTGCTTCTGCTGCCAGGAGATGTGCCCCGAGAAGGCCATTACGCTACGCTAGGCGATGTCAAAGACGGTTTTCCAGTATCCAGAAAAGGCGTTGTAGGTTGGGTTAGGGGCCTAACGCCCCGTAACCCAACGTCTACATTATTCACGATCCGCAGGAATGAAGATGTTGGGTTTCGCTTCGCTCTACCCAACCTACAGGACTAGCCAATCCGGGGAGCCGCCGGCGTCTGGAACCACCTCCGCCGCAGCCACAACATCAGCGCTGCCGGCGGACCCAGCACCGCCGTCTCCAGGGCCACGGCCCCCAGGTTGTGCCAGACCAGGGGCCAGCCCAGGGGCCGGCGCCACACGTCAATGAAGAAAGGCTGGTCGGCCAGGACGCGCGCCTCGCTGAAGGGCCACCACAGGGGTATGCCCCGGGGCGAGACCGTGGTGTAGTCCAGGAGCACGTGCGCCAGGTACAACAGCGCCCCCAAAAGCCCCCAGCGCATGGCCAGCCCTTGCCGCCAGCCCAGGGCCGCGCAGACCAGCCCGGCCACCACCGCGAAACCCAGCGAGTGGCTGATGCCGTGGTGGTATTCCTCCACCGCGCCCAGGAGCAGGCCGGGCACGAAGTCCAGGTCTGGGGCCTGGGAGACCAGGGCGCAGAAGGCCAGGTCCCGCCAGGGGCTCAGCCAGGGGCCCCGGCGGCTGGCCGCCAGGCCCAGGGCCACCCCGGCCAGGGCATGTCCTATGGGTGTGCACACATTTGACTCCCTCCGGCCCTTGCCTCTGTCCCGCGCTCTCGGCAAGGCTAAGGGTACTGGGCCGGCCCGGGGGGGTCAAGCCGCGATAGCCCGGGCCCCCCCGGGGGCGGGGTGAAACAAGAGCCAGGGAAGGAAAAGCCGTGAGATGAACGAGGCCTGGCCAAGGGGCTTGGAAAGGGAAAGGGCCATCCGAGGCCCCGCATTCCTTCCCTGATTATTTTTAACCCAAGTGTTTGCGGCCTACGCCAGGGCCTGGCGCCGGGAAGCTCTCACCCTTACTCCAACACTTCTCTTCTTCTCGTCTCCGCCCCTTTCGCGGTCAGGCCTGGGGCTCCGAGCCGGCCAGTTCCTGGCCCTGGCGGCTCAGGCTGGACAGGGCCAGGCCGTGGCGGTAGGTCTCCACCAGGCCGGCCAGCACCAGAGGGAAATACTGGGCCGCCCAGAAGATCACCGCGTAGGCCAGGGCCGGCTCACGGGGCGCCCCGGCCAGCAGCAAGGCCCAGAACACGCCCAACTGGTAAGTACCGATGTAGCCCGGCGCGGCGGGGATGGTCAGCGCCAGGCCGTGGCCCAGGGCGGCCATGGCGGCCACGAACAGGTTTTGGGGCAGGCCCACGGCGGGTAGGAAGACATAGTGCATGCCCAGGATGGGCAGCCGCACCAAGACCGACAGGCACAGCAGGTTGAGCAAGGCCCGGCCCTGGCCCATGGTAGACAGGCCGCGCAGGAACGATCCCAGCAGGCGTTGGACCCGCTCGGCCAGCCTGGGGCTGAACCGGGCCGCCAGGCGGGTCAGCAGGCCGGTCATGGGCCTGGGCCAGATGAGCACCGCCGCCATCACCGCCAGCGCGATGAGGTAGCCGGTCAGGAGGCTCCAGCCGGCGGCGTGCAAATACTCCACGCCGATGCCCTCGGCCCGGCCGCCGGGGTCCACGAACTGGAGCATCACCACCAAAAAACCCAGCAGCACCGGCACGTCCAGCAGGCGTTCCACCACGATGGTGGCCAGGGACGAGGAGACCGGCACCTCGGCCAGGCGGGCGCCGGTCCAGCCCCGCACCACCTCGCCCACCCGGGCGGGCAGGATGTTGTTGGCCATGAAGCCGATGAGGTTGGCCGAGAACAGGGGCGCGAAGCCCACGGACTTGACCGGGCGCATCAGCCCCTGCCAGCGCCAGGTGCGGATGGTCAGGCTGAGCGCGTAGAGCAGGTTGACCCCCACCACGTAGAGGGGGTTGACCTGGCGCAGCATCTCCCACAGGCGCCCGAAATCCATCTCGCGCAGCACGTAGGCCAGGCAGGCCAGGCTGATGGCCAGGCTGAGCCAGGTTTTCAGATTGGGTCGGGGCACGGTATTTCCTTATACCTGGATGCAATCAAAGCCATCCATGGCTTTGATTGCTTATCGGCCGGGCAAAAGAGTGTTTTGCCCGGCCTCCCGGGCGCTTTCGCGCCCGGCGGGCCATCCATGGCCCGCATACCAAGTTGCGATCAACCTACTCGTTTAATCGCAACTTGGTATCAGTAGATCATGCCCACGATGGCCCCGGTGAGGCAGGAGGCCAGGGTGCCGCCCAGCATGGCCCGTAGCCCCAGGCTGGCCAGCTCGCCCCGGCGCTCGGGCACCAGGCTGGCCAGGCCGCCCAGCAGGATGCCCAGGCTGCCGAAGTTGGCGAAGCCGCACATGGCGTAGGTCATGATGAGGTCGCTATTAGGCGAGAGCGCCTCGGCCGGCAGCTTGGACATCTGGATGTAGGCGATGAACTCGTTGAGCATGGTTTTGGTGCCCATGAGCTGGCCGGCAATGTGGGCCTCGGCCCAGGGCACGCCCATGAGCCAGACCACCGGGGCCATGACCCAACCGAACATGCGCTCCAGGGACAGCGGCGCGCCGGCCAGGTCGGGAAACCAGGCCATGACGATATTGCACAGCTTGACCAGGGCCAAGAGCGAGACGATCATGGCCACCACGGCCAGGAACAGGTGCAGGCCGTCGCTGGTGCCCCGGGTCACGGCGTCCATGCTGCCCGAGGCGGGGGAGGGCGGCAACTGGTCGCCCATGGTGGGTTCCTTTTCCTCGGGCACCATGATGGCCGCCACCACCAGGGCCGCCGGGGCGTGGATGATGGAGGCGGTGAGGATGTGCCCCAGGGAGTCGGGGATCACCTCGCGCAACAGGCCGGCGTAGACCACCAGCACCGTGCCGGCGATGCAGGCCAGGCCGCAGGTCATCAGGGAGAACATCTCGCTCTTGGTCAAGATGGACAGGTAGGGCCGTATGACCAGGGGGCCTTCCAGCACGCCCAAAAAGATGGTGGCCGAGGCCCCCACCCCCAGGGCGCCGCCGATGCCCATGGTCTTGCGCAGCACGAAGGAGAAGCCGCGCACCACCACGGGTATGACCCGCCAGTGGTACAAGAGGGCCGCCAGGCCCCCCACCACGATAATCATGGGCAGGGCGCGGAAGGCAAAGACATAGGCCGCGCCCGGCGAGGGCTCGCCGAAGGGCAGGGGCCCTCCCCCCAGGTAGCCGAAGACAAAGCTGGTGCCGGCCAGGGTGGCCTCCTCCAAGGCCAGGGCCGCCTGGTTAAGGGCCAAAAAGAAGCCTCGAAAGAAGCTGATCTTGAACATGGCCAGGGCGATGGCCAGTTGCAGCAGGGTGCCGGCGGCCACGATGCGCCAGGGCACCCGGCGGCGGTTGCTGCTGCACAGCCAGGCCATGAACAACAGGGCCAGATATCCCAACATGCTGCGCGACATGAACTCTTTTCCAGGGGGAGGTTGAGGGTCAGGGCCGGCGGGGCTGGTCCCGCCAGGGCTGGCCCTGGCGATAGGCGGCCAGATGCTGGCGGGCCTGCTCCAGGCGGGTGGGTTCGCCTTGTTGCTCACACCAGGCCACCACCCGCTCCATGGTGCGCACCGCCTCTGCAAAGCGTCCAGCCTCGGCGTAGGCAGCGGCCAGGGTGTCCAGGCTGTCCGGGCTTTCCCTTAGCAACTCCACGGCCTTGAGGGCGTTTTTTAAAGCAAGTTCCGCGTTGCGGAAGTCGGGGTCACTACAGGTGGCGAAAATCCAGGCCAGGTTGTTGTAGGGTTCGCCCTGCTCGGGGATGAGCTGGGTGGCCCGGGTGAAGTCGGCGATGGCCCGGTAGTATTCGCGCTGCTCCTGCCAGAAGACCCCCCGCATGCCGTACACCGAGCCCAGGGCCTGCTTGGGCAGTTTATCCTGGCGGATGAGCCTGGTGAGTATCCTGATGGCCGAGGGGTAGTCGTGGCGGTCGCGGGCGGCCACGGCGGCGGCTATCTCCTCTGGCAGGCCGGCCGCCGCCACCGGCGCCGCCCACAAAAGGCCGCACAAGAGGGCCACCAGTATTTGCCGCCCAAGACCCATGCCCGCTCCTCGCGCCTGTGGTGGTCCGCCGCCTGGGGCGGGGTTTGGCAGGCAGGCCCATTGTAATTAATTTTGCCGCTGGCGGCGATGCATTTTAGCGCCCTGACCCAGTATGGAATGCCGCCGGCCAGGCCCAAGATTGGCTTGGAGCAGGGCAGGGGATGCCCTTACACTTAAGGCAATGCCGCCCACGATAGTCTGGGGGTGGCCCTGGGGGGTGCCGAAAAAATTTCAGGGAGGCTAGCATGCACGCCATGGCACGTAATCCGCTCTGCTGGCTGGTCCTTGGCCTGGCGCTCTGGGCCGGCGCGGCCAGTGCCCAGGAGGCCAGGCCGCCGGCCCTGGTGGTGCGGGTGCAGGAGCGCTCCCAGCCTCTGGCCATCACCCGGGTGGAGGCCCAGGCCCGCATCCTGGGTTTTTTGGCCGAGACCCGCCTGACCATCACCTTCCACAACCCCAACCCCCTGGTCCTGGCCGGCGACCTGGATTTCCCCCTGCCCGAGGGCGCCACGGTCAGCGGCTATGGCCTGGACGTGGGCGGCCGCTTGGTGGATGGCGTGGTGGTGGAGAAGGACCAGGCCCGCCAGGTCTTCGAGAAGGAGGTCCGCCAGGGCGTGGACCCCGGCCTGGTGGAGATGGTGGGGGGCAACAATTTCCGCACCCGGGTCTTCCCCATCCCGCCCCAGGGCGCGCGCACGGTGATGGTGCGCTATCTGTCGCAACTGGTGGTGGAGCCAGGCGGCGCCAGCTATCACCTGCCCCTGCGCTTCCCTCAGCCGGTGGAGCATTTCTCGCTGCGGGTGGAAGTGGTCAAGCCCCTGGCCCCGCCCCAGGTCAAGGCGGGCTCCCTGGCCAACTTCAACTTCGCCCGCTGGCGAGACAGCTTCGTGGCCGAGACCACCCTGGCGGGCCAGCCCCTCAAGCATGACCTGGTCATCGCCCTGCCCCAGGTGGACCGCCCCCAGGCCGTGGTGGAGAAGGCCCCCGACGGCCAGCACTACTTCTGCCTGTACGACTTCCCGGCGGCATTCCCCGAGGCCGCGCCCTCTCCGCCGCCCCGGCGTATCGCCATCTTGTGGGACGCCTCGGCCTCCCGGGCCACCGCCGACCTGCCCCGGGAACTGGGCCTCTTGAAAGCCTACCTGGCCCAGCTAAAGGCCCCCAGCCTGGAGGTGGACTTGATTCTCTTCCGCCACCAGGCCGAGCCCAGCCGGCGCTTCCAGGTGCGGGACGGCGACAGCGCCGAACTGATGGCCGCCCTAGGGGCCGTGGACTACGACGGCGGCACCCAGATGGGCGCCCTGCCGCCGGAAGCCCAGGCCGCGCCGCCGGATTTGTACCTGCTCTTCAGCGACGGGCTCTCCACCTTCGGCCAGGAGGAGCCTAGGGCCTTCGCCGCCCCGGTGCAGGCCTTCAGCGGCCAGGCCACGGCCCACCACGCGCTCCTGCGCCAGGTGGCCCAGCAAAGCGGCGGCCAGTACTTCAACCTGGCCACCCTGGACCAGGAGACGGTGCTCAAGGCCCTGGCCGCCCCGCCCCTGGTCTTCATGTCTCTGGAGGCCCTCGACGGCGCCGTGGCCGAGGTGCTGCCCAGGGCCGGTCAGCCCGTGGCCGGGCTCTTCAGCCTGGGCGGCAAGCTCTTGGCCGATCAAGCCGAGGTGACTATCGCCTACGGCCGCCAGGGAAGGGTGCTGGGCCAGGCCGTGTTCCAATTGAGCAAGACCCAGGCCACTGAGGGGCGGCTGCTGGCCCTGGCCTGGGCCCAGAAGAAGCTGGACGATCTGGCCTTGGCGGGTCGGGGCCGGCAAAAGGACATGGTGCGCCTGGGTCAGGAGTTCGGCCTGGTCACGCCCGGCACCTCGCTTTTGGTGCTGGAGAACCTCGCGCAGTACCTGCGGCACCGGGTGCCGCCGCCCCAGTCCCAGCCCGAGATGCGGCGCCAGTATTTCGTGGAGGCGGGGCGCCTGGAGGCCCTGGCCCAGGACAAGAAGCGCGACAAGCTGGACTGGGTCCTGGGCCTGTGGCAGAAGCGGGTGCAGTGGTGGCAAAAGGACTTCCAGTACCCCCCCAGCTTCAAGTACCAGCCGCCCAAGCCCCAGGCCCCAGGGTCCGAGCGCGAGCGGAGCCTGGGCGCCCAGGCCCCCCGCGAGGCCCTGGCCCCGCCGCCCATGCCCGCGCCCTCCCCGTCCCCCCAGATGGCCTTTTCGCGCAAGATGGCCAAGAGGGCTGGAGATGGCGGAGGCGGAGGCGGAGAGGATCAAGGCCCCGCCGCGCCCCCGGCCCAGATAAGCCTCCAGCCCTGGGACCCGGAGACCCCCTACCTGGCCCAGCTCAAGAAGGCCGCCCCGGGCCAACAGTATAAGACCTACCTGGACCTGCGCCGGGAGCACGGCCAGGCCGCCGGCTTCTACCTGGACTGCGCCGACTTCTTCTTTCAGCACAAGCAGGAGGAACTGGGCCTAAGGGTGCTGTCCAACGTGGCCGAGCTGCGCCTGGAGGACCCGGCGCTCTTGCGCACCATGGCCCACCGCTTGGCCCAGGCGGGGCACCTGGAGGCGGCCCGCCTGGCCTTCCAGGAGGTCTTGCGGCTGCGCCCCGAGGAGCCCCAGTCCTGCCGCGACCTGGCCCTGGTGCTGGCGGGGCAGAAGCAGTACAAGCGGGCCATCGAGTCGCTCTACCAGGTGGTGACCCAGGAGTGGGACCGCTTCCGGGAGATCGAGTTGATCGCGCTGACCGAGCTGA
>JACQYR010000014.1 GCA_016208115.1 Desulfarculus sp. | reverse complement strand
GCTCTGCCCCCAGGCTCCCCTGTACACCCTGCTGCACAACCAAGGCAGCGTCAGCCCCCTCATCGAGGAGCGGCCCATCGTAACGTCCTTTTTGCAGCGCCTGCCCCTGGCGGCCAGCCGCTACCGCCACTACCTACCGCTCTTCCCCCTGGCCGCCGAGTCCTGGCGCCTGCCGGCCTGCGACCTGGTGCTCAGCTCCAGCCATTGCGTGGCCAAGGGCGTTAACGTGCCCGACGGCGCCCTGCACGTCAGCTACGTGCACACGCCCATGCGCTACGTCTGGGACCTCTACGAGCAGTACTTCGGCCCCGGCCGGGGCGGCCTGGCCCGCCACGTCATGCCCCTGTTCCGGGGCTATTTGCAGGCCTGGGACCAGCGCACCAGCGCCCGCGTGCACCACTTCCTGGCCAACTCGGCGCACGTGGCCCAGCGCATCGCGCGCCACTACGGCCGCGAGGCCACCGTTATCCACCCGCCGGTGGAGAGCGGACGCTTCGCGCCGGTGGGTCAGGTGGAAGACTACTATCTGGTGGTGAGCGCGCTCGTGCCCTACAAGCGGGTGGACCTGGCGGTGCTGGCTTGCACGGCCTTGGGCCGGCGGCTCAAGGTGGTGGGCACCGGGCCGGAGCAAAAGGCCCTCATGGCCCTGGCCGGGCCTTCGGTGGAGTTTCTGGGCTGGCAGCCGGACGCGGCCTTGCCGGGGCTCTACGCAGGCGCGCGGGCCTTCATCTTCCCCGGCGAGGAGGACTTCGGGATTACCCCTCTGGAATCCATGGCCAGCGGCCGGCCGGTGCTGGCCCTGGGCCGGGGCGGCGCCCTGGAGACCGTGGTGCCCCCCGGTGACTCCCAGGGGAGGGCCGCCACGGGGCGCTTCTTTTTTGAGCAGAGCGCGCCAGCCCTGTCGGCGGCCCTCCTGGAGATGGAGGCGGAGATGGACGCCTACGGCCCCCCGGCCCTGGCCGCCCACGCCGCCGGCTTCGACACGCGGGTCTTCGAGCAGCGTCTGGGCGATTTCCTGCGGGGGGCCTTGGGCCAGACCGCCGGTCCCTAGGAGTGTGTCGGAGAAAGCCATCCATGGCTTTCTCCTCTTGGCGCTTGCCAAAAGTAAATTTTGGCAAGCTTGCGAAGTCAGGCCAAATGAGAATTTGGCCTGACTTCGGGCGGGCCGTCCTGGCCCGCCCTAGGAGCCTGTCTGCATATTACTCCGACAGTCTCCTAGCCCCCGCCCCCGGGCCGGGCTCAATCTACCTTGAACTGGGCCATCTGGTCCCTCAGTTCCAGGGCGTCGGCGGCCATGTTCGCGCTGGCGCTGGCCGCCTCCTCCACCAGGGCGGCGTTTTGCTGCACCGCCTCGTCCATCTGGCTGACGGCCTTGTTGACCTCCTCGATGCCCGAGGCCTGCTCCTGGCTGGCGGCGCTGATCTCGGCGATGGTGTCGGCCACCTGCTGCACGCTGGCGATGATCTGGCCCAGGAGGCGTGCCAGGCTGCGCACCTCGCCGGCCACCACGGCGCGCCCCCGGCCCGCCTCGCCCGCTCGGTCGGCCTCCACGGCGGCGTTCAGGGCCAGCAGGTTGGTCTGGAAGGCGATCTCGTTGACCACCCCGATGATCTCGCGGATCTTGCGGCTGGATTCGGTGACGGCGGCCATGGCCTCCACGGTGCGCTCCACCACCTGGCCACCCTGCCGGGCCACCTCGGAGGTGCGGCGGGCCAGGTCGTTGGCTTGTTGGGCGTTGTGGGCGTTGTTTTTCACCGAGCTGGTCATCTGCTCGAGCGCGCTGGCCGTCTCCTCGATGGCGCTGGCCTGTTGCTGGGTGCGCTCGCTCAAATCCTGATTGCCCTGGCTGATCTCGCCGGCGCTGGCCGAGACCGTCTCGGCCGAGGCCGCCACCTGGCGCACGGTGCCGGCCAGACTGTCGGAGGTCTTTTGCAAATCGCCCAGCATCTGGCCCATCTCGTCGCCCCGCTCCAGGAGCTTCTGGTCCAGGCGCGTGGTCAGGTCGCCGCCCGCCAGGCGGCCCAGGGCCTCCAGGGATATGCGCACCGGCCCGATGACGGCCCTGGGCACCAGGAGGGCCACCACGGCCACGGCCAGCACTCCCAGGATGGCCAGCACCAACAGCACCACTTGCGTGAATCTGGCCTCGGCGATGGCCCTGTCCACCGAGCCCGCGTACATCTTCTCGCCAGCCTGGGCCGCGGCCACGGCGGTGCTCTCCATGTCGTGGATGCTGGCCCTGTACTTGTCCATGAGCTGGTTGGCCTGGCGGGCGGTAAGCCCGGAGTCGGCCTTGACCTGGGCCACGATCTCCATGAACCCCTGGCTGTAGACCTGGCAGGCCCGGGGCAGCCCGGCCACGGCCTGGCGGATGGGCGCCAGCTCTTGGTCCTGGTCGGCGGCGGCCAGGGCGGCGAAGCGCTCGGACTTGGCCAGGAGGTCGGCCGCTACTTCCTTGAAACGCGCCAGGTATCTTTCCTGGACCTCGGGCCTGCCTATGTTCAGGAAGAAGTCCTTCTCGGCGCGCCGGCATTGCAGGATGGCCACCTCAATCTGGCTGGAGAGGCTGACAAAGGGGTAGTCCTCTTTCAGTATCTTCTCGAAGCTGGAGACCTGGCTGTTCAACTCGCCGTAGCCCAGCCCTCCCAGGAGCAGGGCCACCAGGATGGCAAGGGAAAAGCCTGCCCAGAGTTTTTGCTTGATGGAAAGACGCATTTAAGCAACTCCCTTGAGGGCAAGGACCAGGACCCGCCAAGCGAATGGGAGCATGAATCCGGGGTGTTTCATGCTCCCATCTTTTTTTTAGGCTACGCGCCAAGCCCGCGCCAGTCAACGGCGACCTGCGGCCCAGGTGAAAATTCCTGGGCTCAGGGCACCAGGGCCAGCAGGGGCTCCATATCCAGGTGGGCCTGGGCCTGGGCCAGGAGCTCCTTGGGGTCCATCTGCCCCAGGTGGTCCTTGTCCTGCCAGGGCAGGGTGCCCAGATAGGGCACGCCGCAGAAGTCGGTGATCAACTCGGCGTTGTGGGGGATGGCCGAGTCCGGGGGCAGGCTGGGGTCGGGGCCGGAGAAGAGAAAGCCCACCACCTTGAGGCCGCGGTCGCGCACCGCGCCGATGGTGAGCAGGGTGTGGTTGATGGTGCCCAGGCCGGGGCGGGCCACCACCAAGACCGGCAGTTCCAGGTCCACCATCAGGTCCAGCAGGATCAGGCGCGAGGTCAAGGGCACCATCACCCCCCCCACGCCCTCCACCACCGTGAAGCGGTGCAGCTCCAGGGTGTGGCGCAGTTCGGCGCGCACCCCCGAAACCGACAGGTGCACCCCCTCCAGGCGGCCGGCCACCAGGGGGCACAGGGGCTGGCGCAGGCAGATGGGATTCATGCGCTCCCAGGGGTCATGGAGCGCGCAGAGCTGTTGCACGGCCAAGAGGTCCGGGCTAACCAGGCGGCCATCCACCTCCACCCCGCCGGAGGCCACGGGTTTTAGATAGCCCACGTCCACGCCCCGCTGGGCCAGGGCCAGGACCAAGGCGGCGCAAACCACGGTCTTGCCCACGTCGGTGTCGGTGCCGGTGACGAAGATGCCGGGCGCGGTATTCATAGCCCCACCTCCTGGGCGGCGGCCGCGATGGCCTGGGCCGCCTGGTCCATGTCGGCCATCTCGTGGCCCGCGGTTACGGTAAGCCGGATGCGGCTGGTGCCCTCGGGCACCGTGGGCGGCCGGATGGCCGGGGCCATGACCCCGTGGCGCAGAAGGGCTTGACCCATGGCCAGGGACTGCCCGGCCCCGCCCACTAACAGCGGTACGATGGCCCCCTCCTGGGAGAGCAGGCTCAAGCCCAGGCCGCTCAGCCGCTGGCGGAAATGCCCGCACAACTGGCGCAGTTTGTCGCGGCGCCAGGGTTCCTCATCCACCAGGGCCAGGCCGGCTAAAGCCACGGCGGCCTGGGACGGGGGCGGGGCCGTGGTGTAGAGGAAGGGCCGTGCCAGGTTGACCAAGGCCTCGATCACCGTGGCCGAGGAGGCCACGAAGCCGCCCAGGCCGCCCAGGGCCTTGCTGAAGGTGCCCACCAGCACCGCCTCGGGGGTGGGTTCGAGCCCGAAGTGCTCCAGGCTGCCCCGGCCCCGGGCACCCCAGACGCCGGTGGCGTGGGCGTCGTCCACCACCAGGAGCGCGCCGGCCTCTCGCGCCAGGGCCAAGAGGCCGGGCAGGGGGGCCAGGCCGCCGTCCATGGAAAAGACGCCGTCGGTGACGATGAGCTTGAGCCCCTCGGCCGGGGCTTCCCCGAGCAGGTGGGCCGCCGCCGCCACGTCGCCATGGGGGTACACCCTGACCGTGGCCTTGGAGAGCCGGCAGGCGTCAATCAGGCTGGCGTGGTTGAGCTGGTCGCTGACGATGAAATCCCCCGGCCCGGCCAGGGCGCTTATCACCCCCAGGTTGGCCATGTAGCCGGTGGAGAAGAACAGGGCCGCCTCGGTCTCCTTGAAGGCCGCGATGGCCCGCTCCAGGTCCTGGTGGGCCTCCAGGGTGCCGGAGACCAGGCGGCTGGCCCCGGCGCCGGTGCCGCAGGTCAGGCTGGCTTCCAGGGCGGCCTCGGCCAGGCGAGGGTGGCTGGCCAGGCCCAGGTAGTCGTTGCTGGCCATGAGCAGGCAGTCCCTGCCCTCCACCTTCACGCGGGGGCCGGTGGCGTGGCCCACGCAGACCAGGCGGCGGGCCAGGCCCTGTTGCCGGCGCGAGGCTAGGCGGTGTTCCAGCAGCTCCAGGGGATGCACCGGCGTCATGGCTGGCGGCCCTCCGTGACCTGGGCGATGGCCGTCTCCACCGCTCTGAGCAGGTGGGCGATCTCCTGCTCGCTGCTGGCCAAGGGCGGCATGAGCACCACGGTGTCGCCCAGGGGCCGGATGATGACCCCCAGGGGCCGGCAGGCCATGATGACCTGGTGGCCCATGCGCAGACCCGGCTCGTAGGCAAGGGCCCCGGCCTTGTCGGCGGTGAGCTCGATGCCGGCCATGAGCCCCTGTTGGCGCACCTCGATGACGTGGGGCATGCGGGCCAGGCGCGCCAGGCCCTGGCGCAGTTGCTCGATGCGCGGGACCAGGCTGACCACCAGGTCATTCTGGCGCATCAACTCCAGGCTGGCGCACGCCGCGGCGCAGGCGATTGGGTTGCCGGTGTAGGTGTGGCCGTGGAAGAAGGTCTTGAACTCGTCGAAGCGGCCCAGGAAGGCGTCGTGGATCCGCTGGCTGGCCAGGGTGGCGGCCAGGGGCAGCACCCCGCCGGTGAGCCCCTTGCCCAGGCACATGAGGTCGGGCTCGATGCCCTCCAACTGGCAGGCGAACATCTGGCCCGTGCGCCCGAAGCCGGTGGCCACCTCGTCGGCGATGAAGAGCACGTCGTGGGCGCGGGCTATCTCCCACAGCCGGCGCACATAGCCCGGCGGCTGCACGATGATGCCCGCCGCCCCCTGCACCCGGGGCTCCACGATCAGGGCGCATATCTCCTGGCCGTGGCGTTGCAGGATGGGCTCCAGGGCCTGGGCGCAGGCCAGGTCGCAGGCGGGGTGGGTCAGGCCCAGGCGGCAGAGCCGGCAGTGGGGCTGGGGGAGTCGGTGCACCGGGAAGAGCAACGGCCCGTAGACCTGGTGGAAGAGGTCAATGCCGCCCACGCTCACGGCGCCCAGGGTGTCGCCGTGGTAGGCGCCCTCCAGGGTGACGAAGGTCTGCTTTTCGGGACGGCCCGCTTGCCGCCAATACTGAAAGGCCATCTTGAGCGCGATCTCCACCGCCGTGGAGCCGCTCTCGGAGTAGAAGACCTTGCTCAGCCCGGCGGGGGTGATGGCGGCCAACTCCCCGGCCAGGCGGATGGCCAGCGGATGAGACAGCCCCAGCAGCGTGGAGTGGTCCAGGTCCTTGAGTTGGGCGGCGATGGCCGCGCTTATGGCCGGGTGGTTGTGGCCGTGCACGGTGACCCACAGGGAGCTGACCCCGTCCAGGTAGCGCTTGCCCTCCACGTCAATGAGCCAGTTGCCCTCGGCCCGCTCGATAATCAAGGGCGGCTCGCCGGGCCACAGGCCCATCTGGGTGAAGGGGTGCCAGAGGTGGGCCAGGTCTTGCTGGGTGAGTTCTTGGCGGCGGTCCATGGCCTAGCCTTCCTCCTGGTCGTAGGCGGCCAGCAGATCGTCCAAGGCGGCGGGCCTGAGGCCCAGGGCCTTGAGGTCGGCCAGGTCCTGGTTGGGCTGGCCGCCCTGGGTGGTCAGATAGTCGCCGATCATGGTGGCCCCGGCCCCGGCCAGGTACATCAGGGGGGCCAGGCGGCCCAGCACCTGTTCACGTCCGCCGCAGGTGCGGATGTGGGCCATGGGCAGGACCAGGCGGCAGACCGCGATGGCCGCCAGGGCCTCCGGGGCGGTCATGGGGGTTAGCTTTTCCAGGCGGGTGCCGGCAATGGGGTTGAGGAAGTTCAGCGGCACGCTCTCGGGCAGGAAGCCGGCCAGGGCCTCGAAGAACTCCAGGCGCTGCTGGGGCGTCTCGCCCAGGCCCACGATGCCGCACACGCAGACCTCCAGGCCGGCGTCGCGGGCGGTGATGATGGTGGCCGCGCGGTCCTGGTAGGAGTGGGTGGTGCAGACCTGGGGGAAGAAGCTGGGGCCGGTCTCCAGGTTGTGGTGGTAGCGCACCAGGCCAGCGCTGGCCAGGCGTTCGGCCTGGTCCTGCTTGAGTAGGCCCAGGGAGGCGCAGGGCAGTATGATTCTCTCGGCGCGCAGGCGCTCCACGGCCCGGCAGAGGTTGTCCAGCTCCGGGCCCTCGGGGCAGGCGCGACCGCTGGTGACGATGCCGAAGCGCACCGCCCCGGCGGCCGCCGCCGCGCGCCCACGATCCACGATCTCCTCGGCCTCCATGAGGGGATAAACCTCGGCCTGGGTGTGGTGAAGGGCGCTCTGGGCGCAGAAGGAGCAGTCCTCGGAGCAGCGCCCCGAGCGGGCGTTGACGATGGCGCAGAACTCCACCGCGTCGCCCTGGGCCTCCTGGCGCAACAGGCTGGCCGTGGCCATGAGATGACCGATCTCGGCCAGGGAGCCGGGGGTCAGCCACTCTATTATCTCTCTGTTGGCCTCGCGCTCCTGGCGGCGCTGGGCCGGGCGGGGGCCCTGCGGTCTTTTTTTCTTGGACTTGGGTTTGCGGGACATGCCTGACCTCACGATTGTCAACCGATAATGAAAACAGGTTGACAATCTAGCAGGCCTCGCCCAGGGGCGCAAGGGGCTATTGGCCTGGGCCGGGTGGGGGGCTAGGAGCCTGTCGGAGTAATACGCAGACAGGCTCCTAGGCGGGCCATGGACGGCCCGCCCGAAATCAGGCCAAAT
>JACQYR010000116.1 GCA_016208115.1 Desulfarculus sp. | reverse complement strand
GCACCGCCCCGGCCAGGGTCAAGTCCAGCAGGCGGCGGCGCCAGGCCTGGGGCGCGCCCAGCCAGTAGACCAAGCCGAAGACCGGCAGTACCACCAGGGCGGCCAGCATCTTGGTGTTGAAGGCCAGACCCAACAGCGCCATGGCCAGGCACAGGCGCCGCCGGCTGCCCTCTTCCGCCGCCCGCAGCAAGGCCCCGGCGGCCATGAGGAGCAACAGCACCAGGCAGGAGTCGGTGTTGTTGGTGCGGTTGACGGCCACCCACACCGGGGTGATGGCCAGGAAGAAGGCCGCCAGCAGGGCCGCCATGGCCCCGTGGCGGGGCCGCACGATATGAAACAGCAGCCCCACGGCGGCCACGCCGGCCAGCGCCTGGGGCAAAAGCAGGCCCCAGGAATTGAAGCCCAGCAGCTTGACGCCGGCCACTTGCAGCCACAGGGCCAGGGGCGGCTTGTCCACGGAGATGAAGCCGGCGGGGTCAAAGGCGCAGTAAAAGAAATTGTGCCAGCTCTGGGACATGCCGCGCACGGCGGCGCTGTAGTACTCGGCGCCCCAGCCGCCGGCCTCCAGGCCCCACAGCCTCAAGGCCAGGGCCAGGGCCAGGATGGCCAGCAGGACCAGGACCTCGCCTCGGCGGCGCCGCCAAGATAAGGGCGGCGGAGGCGCCGGGCCGGCCTCGGGGCCGGCGGCGGGCGGGTTGGGCGTGGGGTTGTGGTCGGGCAAGGGGGGTCTCAATGGGTCTGGCTGAACTTGAGCCCCACCACCCCGGCGATGATGAGCCCCACCGAGACCACCTTGACCATGCCCAGGGGCTCCTTGAAGAGGACCACGCCCACGGCCACGGTGAGCGCCGTGCCCAGGCCGGCCCAGATGGCATAGGCCAGGCCCAGATGGATGGTGCGCAGGGCCAGGGTCAGAAAACCGAAACTCACGGCATAGCAGACGAAGATAAGCACCGAGGGCAACAGCTTGCTGAAGCCCTCCGAGAGCTTCATGCTGGTGGTGCCACAGACCTCGCAGACAATGGCCGCGGCCAAAAAGACCCAGTTCAGGGACGGCATGGGCACCTCCAGGCGGCCAAAGTCCAAGGGCTGGGGGGGGCTCCGCTGGCCCGGGCTGGCCTAGGTCTGCCCCGGGCCGGGTCGCGGCGGGGCAGAAGCGGCTTGGCCCCCGCCGGAAGGAAGAAGGCACATTCTTTTTCCGGCGGGGACCGGCGCCCGGAGATAAACCTTTTAAGCCCATCCCCGGCGCCTCTCACCATAGCATCGCCCCGGCCACCCGGCAAGCATGCCTACACCTAGATGCAATCAAAGCCGTCCCGGGGTCCCCGAGCAAACGAAGTTTGCTTGGGGTGGATCCGTGGCCCGCGGCCTGCCGGGATGATTATCCCGACAGGCACCTGGCCTAGGCCGGGCGGGTGATATATGCTAGCAGGCATGAGCAGCCCCATCCCATCCAGACCCGTGCGGCTATTGCCCGACGAGGTGGCCAACCAGATCGCCGCCGGCGAGGTGGTGGAGCGTCCGGCCTCGGTGCTCAAGGAGCTGATGGAGAACTCCCTGGACGCCGGCGCCGGCCGGGTGCAAGTGGAGGTGCGGGCCGGCGGCCGCCAGTTTATCCGGGTGCTGGACGACGGCCACGGCCTGAGCCCCCTGCTCATGGCCCTGGAGCGCCACGCCACCAGCAAGCTCACCTCCAGCCAGGATCTGACCCGCGTGGGCACCCTGGGCTTTCGCGGCGAGGCCCTACCCTCGGTGGCCGCCGTGAGCCGACTGACCCTGCGCTCCCGGACAGCCGGGGCCGAGAGCGGCTCGGAGGTGCTGGTGGAGGCCGGCTCCATCCGCCAGGTGCGCGAGGTAGGTTGCCCGGTGGGCACCCTGGTGGAGGTCCGCGACCTGTTCCACAACCTGCCCGCCCGCCGCAAGTTCCTGAAAAGCCCGGCCACCGAGTCCGCCCACCTGGCCATGGCCTTCCTGCGCCTGGCCTGCTCGCGCCCCGGGGTGGCCATGCGCTATCAGGCCGGCGGCCAGACCCTCTACGACCTGCCGGCCACCGAGGACCTGGCGGTGCGCGCGGCGGCGCTGTTGGGCCGTGAGGCCGTGGGGCAGATGGTGCCCATCGAGGAAGTCTCCGGCCCCTTGCGCCTGGGCGGCCTGGCCGGCCTGCCCTCCTTGAGCCGGCCGTGCCTGGATCAGGTCTACACCTTTGTCAACGGCCGCCACGTGCGCGACCGCCTGCTCTTGCACGCCGTGGGGCAGGCCTTCCAGGGGCTCATGCCCGAGGGCCGCCGGCCGGTGCTGGTGCTGATGATCGAGCTGGACCCTGGCGAAGTGGACGTCAACGTGCACCCGGCCAAGGTGGAGGTGCGCTTCGCCCAGGCCGGCCTGGTACACGAGGCCCTGGCGCGGGGCCTGCGCCAGGCCCTGGCCCGGGGCCGGGAGGCCGCCCGCCCGGCTTCCACCCCCGCGCCGGACACGGTCCCCGACTGGATTAACGGGGACCAGGAGGCGCCCGCGCCAGCCGCGCCCGGCCTGGGACCACGGCCTGACCTGCCGCCTGAGCGTCCCGAACTGCCCAGCCAGCCGCCGGGACGGGTGGCCGCGCCCTGGGCCGGCCAGGCCCCGGCCTACACCCCGCCGCCCGCGCCGGCCCCGGACAGCCCGGCCCCAACCCCCGAGCCCCCGGCCCGGCCCCTGCCCCTCTTCGGCCCGGCCGGCGAGCTGACCGTCATCGGCCAACTGCACGGGCTCTACATCCTGTGCTCCTCGCCCCAGGGCCTGGTGATCGTGGACCAGCACGCCGCCCACGAGCGCCTGACCTACCAGGACCTGCGCCAGGCCTTGGCCCGGGGAGCCCTGCCCCGCCAGGGGCTCCTGGCCCCCGCCACCCTGGAGCTGACCCCACAGGAAACGGCCTGGGCCGAGCGCCAAGCCGCTGACTGGCTGCGCCTGGGCCTGGAGATCAACCCCTTCGGCGGGCGCACCTGGTCGGTGAGCGCTTTACCCGCCCACCTGGCCGGCCTGGACCCCGCACCCCTGGTGCGCGGCCTGCTCGCGGAGCTGGCCGCCGCCGGCGTGCCTCCCCAGACCCCGGAGTTCATGGAGGTGGGCCTGCGCTCCCTGGCCTGCCGGGGCAGCATCAAGCAGGGCCAGCGTCTCTCCCCTGCCGAGATGAGCGATCTGGTGGCCCGCCTGGCGGCGCTGCCCCCGCCCTTGACCTGCCCCCACGGGCGGCCGGTGCTGCTCACCTTGACCCGCCGCGACCTGGCCCGCCACTTCAAGCGCACCCCCGAGGCTCTCACATGAGCGGCCCGCGCCTCTTGGTGCTGGTGGGGGCCACGGCCGCGGGCAAGACCGCCGCGGCCATAGCCCTGGGCCGGGAGTTCAACGCCGAGGTGGTCAACGCCGACAGCGTGCAGGTCTACCGGGGCCTGGACATTGGCTCGGCCAAGCCCACCCCGGCCGAGCGCGCCAGCCTGCCCCATCATCTGGTGGACGTGGCCGGCCCCGCCGAGCAGATGAGCGCCGCCCGCTTCGCCGAGATGGCCGGCGCGGCCATCGCCGGCATCCACCAACGCGGCCGTCGGGTGCTGGTGGCCGGCGGCACCGGGCTGTACATCAAGGCGCTGCTCTGGGGCCTGGCCCCGGCCCCGCCCGTGGACCCGGACCTGCGCCTGCGCCTGCGCGAGGATTGGGACCAGCAAGGTCCGGCGGCCCTGCACGCCCGCTTGGGCCACCTGGACCCGCTCAGCGCCCAACGCCTGCCCCCTGGCGACCGCCAGCGGGTGCTCAGGGCCTTGGAGGTCACTCTGCAAACTGGCCAGCCCTTCAGCCGCCGCCTGGCCGAGCACGGCTTCAAACAGCCCCGCTACGCCCACGCCCTGCTGGGCCTGGAGCGGCCCCGGGCCGAACTCAACCAGCGCATCGAGGCTCGTTGCCGCCAGATGTGGCAAGGGGGGCTCCTGGAGGAAACGCGGGCGCTGTTGGCCGCTGGGGTGCCGCCCCAGGCCATGAGCCTGCAAAGCCTGGGCTACCGTCAGGCCCTGGGGGTCATCCTGGCCGGCCAGGACCCCGAGGAGGCCCTGGGGGAGATGATCCAGAAAACCCGGGCCTACGCCAAGCGCCAGCTCACCTGGTTCAGGGGCCTTCAGGGTATAAAATGGTGCCCAGCCGACGACTTGACAGGCCTGGCCGACCAGGCCCGCTCTTTTTGGCTCGAGGAGGCCCCCCTGCCATGAAAAGAATGCTGGCCCTGTTGGCCATTACCGTTGCCCTGCTGACCCTGGCCGGCCCGGCCCGGGCCGGCGAGGCATCGCCTACCGCCCCCCTGCTGGTGGTGGGCCGCGCCCCGGCTGGCGCCAGCGAGGCGGCCGCCCGCGAGGCCGCCACCCAGGACGCCCTGCGCCAGGCCGTGGGCCGTGCCACCCTGGAGATGCTGGACCCGGCCCTGTTGCGCAGCAAACTGGAGGCCCTGGAGCGCGAGGTGCTGGCCAAGGCCACGCGCTTCGTGAGCAACTACAGCCTGCAAGGCAGCCAGCGCGGCCCCGAGGCCGCCCTGGTGCTGGTGTCGGTGAGCGTGGACCGTCCAGCCCTGGAAAAGGCGCTGGCCGCCGTTGGCCTGCGTCAGACGGCCCTGAACCTGCCCCTGGTGCTGGCCCTGGTCTCCGAGGAGGCCGGACCGGGCCGGCCGCCGGCCTTCTGGTGGGCCGAGGCCGCCGGCCAGGCGACCCTGCCCCGGGCCCTGTTGCGGGCCCTGGCCGGCGCGGGCCTGGCCCTGGTGGAGCCCAAGGCCCTGGCCGGCAAGGTGCCGCCCGATCTTCGCCAGGCGGTGCTGAACGAGGAGCAGGCCTTGCAGTTGGCCCGCCAGTGCGGGGCCAGCCTGGTGGTCCTGGGGCGGCTGCGCACCTTCCCGCTGGTCACGCCCGCTGGCCAGGAGGCCCCGCCCTTGGCCCAGTTGGAGGCCCTGGAGGTGTCCAGCGGCCAGGTGCTGGCCACCGAGGAGGCGGCGGGGCCGTCCTTCCCGGCCACGCCCGGCCCCGAGGCCGCCGAGAAGGTGGGCCAGGCGGCAGAAGAGGCGGTGCGGCGGCTCTTGCAACGGGCCTCCGCCAGCCTCAAGCCCGCCGAGGCGCCCGTGGAGCAGACGGTGACTCTGGAGTTGGAGGGCCTGCGCAGCCTGGCCGACCTGCACCGCTTCGAGCAGGTGCTGCGCGGGCTGACCGGCCTGGTGGCCCAGGCCCAGCGCGAGGCCGTGGGTGGCGGCGGCCGGGCCAGCCTGCGGCTAAAGCTAAAAGCCCCGGCGGCCAAGCTGGCCGACCAGCTCATGCTGCAAAACTACGGGGATTTTCTGGTCAACGTGCTGGAGTCCAGCCCCCAGAAGATAAGGCTGGCGGTGGTGGGGAAGTAATTATTCCTCAATAGTGATGAAATGGAATGAAGTTAAAAAATGGTCATCCTTTATTTGCCTAGGCTCATATCTTTTTGATCCACTAGCTCTTCTTCGATTTTCGAAAGTTTGCCTGGTATGTTTTGATCGTCTTTAATAACATCTTTGTTTTGAATATATCCTTCCCAGACGTTTGTAGAAACAAATAATTTGCCCTCGTTCCTTTGCCTATTCCAAAGATTTAGCCAGCCCCTTACAGAATGTGAATCGTCCGTCGTTGCTATATATATATCAACTCTCCTGTTGAGGCTTGTTTCTGGTTTTGCTAATATTAAGACTTTGCCATCCTTTCCGTCGCGTTCCCCTCTATACTTAAGATAAGGGTTGCCACCTGGAATAGTATGGTTGGCCAACATTTCGTTGGTTAGTATTTGTCCAAACCAATGTTGGTGAAATTTCAACCTTTCCTTGACTCTATCTTTAGGTTCATTGTGTGGGTTATTGATTATTGCGTTTTCTATAAATCTTTTCCAGCCTATAACTCGAGCTCTAGATACGATCAAATTGAAATCTTCACCCTTACCTTCTTTGTCGGCAAATCCCAACAAATATACATGGATATCGGCATCGGGCCTACTAACCATCAAATGTTTAATATCGTTTATTACATTAATCAAAGGCTCAGCACCTTCATCAACTATTTCCGGGAGGGTTACGCAACTAGTTGGATAAACCCATGAATACTTTATAGGTCCACTTACGCCACCTAGGGATACCAAGCGATTCCTATCGAATAACACCATAGGCACAGTAACTTTACCCAAACAAGCCTCAACATGTTCAGGCAAAGGCATCACCGCGTATTCCCAATTAAATTTGTTTACTTTGTCTTTGAGCAACCAGCTACCAGGATTGTGAATAACAATTACATGCTCAGGAGAAAGCTGACGCTTAAATGAATCAGAATAGCCTGAAGTGTTAATGACCTTATCTACATATGCCAGCACAGCATCAGCCTTAATAACATTAAAAATCTTCGAATTTGGATTTAATTTTTCACACTTTACTTCTAATTCATTTGGTTCCTTGTTTGTATGGGTCTTATAATTGGACTTAACACCTATAGCTACCGATAAAATATTATTATCTAAACTGGCCAAATCTATTTTACATGGAAGATAAGAAAACCGACCATTTTTTCGGTCTTGATATTCAAGTTTGAAATTGTTTTCACCGTTTGCAGTTATCGGTTCGTGAAACATAACTAATTTACCTGGAGAGTTGGCAAATACTTCAGGAATAATAGCCGCAAAGGCAAAACAAATCACCGCAGCAATTATATATTGCAATGCTTTATGGACCATTTGGTGCTACCTGCGGTAGTATTTCTTTTGATGAACTTTCAGGGGTTGAGTCGTTGACAATCACCATACTCATCTGATTAGCTAAAGTGTTAACCCTAAAGTGCTTCAATAATTTTTCGTTGGGTACGTCAAAATAATATACACTACGAGCGTTGTCTTGTATCATATCGTTTAAGTAATTGTCTGGCATTATATCAACTAAACCCACCTTAAACCCGTCCACCTCCTGATAGCTGTTTAAATATTCGACATGGATTTTTGTCTTGTGTACAGCTTCGATTGTTTTTGATGTATCGCCTCGATTGCGGCTAAACCTAATACCCACCGCCATGTTAAGTATTTTTATTGCATCAGTTATGTTTCCCTTCGCATGCGAATCCTTTTCCTTTGAGAAAAAAACATAGCCCTCTCCCTCTTTATCCAAGATATATGTTTTGCCGTTAAATATATAGTCTAACTCTTTTTTTGCCTCGGTAAATGCTTTGTTGAAATTATAACTCGTATTGCCATTCCACTGTTTTACGACAGGAGGCACATGAACAATAATATCGGGCTTGCCTGGGTAACTCTGGTCTTTATATGTACAAGTAGTAATCCATGCAGACCAAATAGTTGCCACTAAAATAATCAGGTGAACGAATCTGTCACCGTTTAGCCATTTCATATTAATCACAGCAGTTTTTCCTTCACCAACTCGCTTTTTGGGTGCATTCCCATGCTGATATATTTGATTTTCTGAATTTATACCCTCTTTCCCTTTATTTCTGACAACCGGATTAATCAGTTCGTCTTTAACTTGTTGCTCTTTACCCCTCTGGCCGCTACTCGCTATTGATGCTTTCCTAAGTAACTCAAAATTATTCCCTTTAATAATACCAACAAGCCAACCATCTATCAGCATCATTAACAAGTGCTCGAGTCGCATCGATTTATTCTTTTACACTGTGCTGATTTATTGCTTCTGATAGCAAGTTAAATTCTTCCTGGCTCATCTCGCCCATAGCCACCATGTTCTGCATGTTTACTAATAACTCGTGCTTTGTAATCCCAAATCGACTTATACTATCCATTAACTGATGACTTAAATGTCGAAGAAGCCTTTCTCCCAAGCCATCGGAGTTGGCCTGCCCTATATTGTCTTGGTTAAACCTTAACGGTGCATGATCTATCATAGATGCGTCCCCCTCTTTTATCCCCAGCCTTTGCGCCTCCGATAGCAACTCTTTCCCCTTGCCCCCCGCCAACTCCTTATCCAACTCCGTCAGGGCCTGCCTGACCTCGTCCCGCATTCCCTTGGCCACCAGAACTCGAAACGCCTTCAGGAAATCCTCCTCCGCCTGCTGGCCGTTGTCCTCCACCGTCTCGACGAACCCGCGCACTCTGTTCAGGCACACAGCGGGCGGCCGGTGGGAATGCAGCCTGGCCCTGATGTACATGGCCACCTCCTCGGGGTCGGGCTTTAGATACTCCCAGCGGTTGGGCTCCACCTCCCGGAAGATGCCCCGGAACCTCTCGTGCATTATGGCCACCACCTCGGGCAACACCTCCGCGATGTTGTGCACCCACTGGCGGCCCTGGTCGCTCAAGGAAGGGTCCCAGTTCAATAGGCCATGACCCCGGCGCTGAACCAGTTGCTTGCACACTTCGTAGGGCACCACCAGCCGGGCCTCGCTCAAGACCAGCCCCACGGCCATGGGCAGCAACTCGCTTTCCCAGCGGCGCGCCACCCGCAACTGGGCCTCTTCTTCCTCCTGGAGCATGGCCGTGGGGTATGCGGCCGGTCCGCCGGACCCTGGGGCCGCGTCCGTGGAGGACAGCCGGTAGTACAGGCGCAGGCGGTCGGCCAGGGTGCCGGCCTGCCAGATTTGCGCGGGCGTCAAGCCGGTCTCCGTGCGAGCTGGGGCGGCCGATAGCAGCAGGTCGGCCAGGAGCATGTGCAGGGCCGTGACCAGGGCCTGGGCGCGCGGCGGCATCTGGCCGCCATGCTCCCGCCAGGCGTTGACCGCCTCCCAGGTTTCCTTCGGGTCGCCACGCCAGTTCCAGGCGGGGTCCACCCCGGGCTGGGCGGCCAAGAGTTCCGGGGCGCGGAAAACCTCGTCCTGTTGCAGGGCCTCCACGGCCTGGCCCAGCCGGGCCAACAGCTCCGGCCAGGGCATGCCGCCCTCCTGGTTGGGCTTGTCGCCCGTATCTGGCGAGACGTCCACGGTCATCGCTTTCCGCCTGGCTTGATCGCGCTATTTCCGGGCCTGCCCATGGGTCAGGGCCTGGGTTCGCCCGGGCCGAGGCTCAGCATCTGGGCCACCTTGCCCTCCGTCACCGCGTCATGGAACCGCCCCAGGGAATGGGTCTTGGCGAAGAGATAGGTGCTCTTGACCAGGGCCTCCAGGATTTTCTCGTCCAGGTACAGGTCAGCCACCTGGTGCAGTTGCTCCAGGTCCTGGATCCTGTTGAAAAGCCATCGCAGGTCACGCTCCACCCTGCCCACGCTGCGCCCCAAGAGCCGCCAGTCCTCGGGCTGTCCGTTCTTGGCGGCCAGGAGCAGGCGCGCCGCGATCTTGGTCAAAATCAAGCTCAAGTGGTCTATCTGCTCCTGCCTCACTTTTTTCAGCGCGGAGGACACGCAACCTCTCCTTTGGATTTTGGCTAAGGCTTTGAATCATCCTCTCCCACATGGCGGGGCCGTCCTCGTAGGTGCCCACGATCTGCCGTTGATAGGGCTCCAGGTCCTGGGGGCTGAAAAAACCCAGGCGGTTGAGGCAGCGGGCCAGGGTCTGGTGGGTCTGTTCGCGGGCCTTCTTGGCGTAGCGCAGGGCGCCTCTTTCGCCCTTGAGCGAGTTAAGCAAGATGTACTCGCTGAAAAGCACGAACTCCAGGAACTCCGGACTGGGAATGCGCAGCAAAAAGGCCTGGGAGGTCAGGTGGGGTATGTGCTCGATGATGAGGCGCACCTTGGCCTGGGCGCCCTCTATGGCCTGGGCCATGATCTCGGGGTCGGGCTTGCCCTCCAGGGACATGGCCACCCGCTGGGCCACCTGCCGAGGCAGCATGGCATCGGTGATGAAGTCGCAGATGACCGTCTTGAGTTTCTGGCGCTCGTCAAGCAGGCTCATGAGTTTCCTCCTGATGGCCCAGCCGATATTGCACGGCCGCCTCCGGGGGCAGGCCGTCCTCCGCGTCGGGTGGCCCGTCAGGCTTGGGAGGCCCCCCCGCCTTGGGTGGTTCGACCGGTTTGGGCTCGCAGTCCCTGGCTTCCTTGGGGCCGTGCCCGCGGGGCTCCTCATCGGTGCCCTTCATTTTGTCCCAGTCCTCTTGGCTCAGGCCGAACCACAGCCAGTCGTGGTGATCCACCCGGCACTTCACCGACTCGGCCACGGCCTCGGCCCGCTCCTGCTCCTCGGTGGTCTTGGCCAACTCTCGGCCAAGCCGCTCGGCCATCCTTTTCACATCCAGCTTCCGTTCCTGGCCTTGGTCCCGGGGGTCCTCCAGGTCATCGTCCAGCCGCTGGCGCTTGCAGCGCGGGCAGTAGGTGGCGTCTCCCTTGAGGGGCAGATGGCAGTAGGAGCATTCCTTGACGACCTTCTGGGCGTGCTCCTGGTCGCTGGTGCAGAAGAAGGGGCCTTCCCGGCGCTGGGCCTGGCCCTCGGGCAGGTGGATTTTCTGCTGGCAGTCGCTGTGGGCCTGGAAGCGGTGCACGAAGTGGGGACGCTCGTCGCCCTGATGGTAGGGGCAGAAGGGCAGAAGCTGAGCCCCGCACTTGGGGCAATAGCCGTGGCGGGTCGGATGGCTGTAGATTTCCCAGGCCAGGGGGGTGCGCTGATCGGGCACCTCGTCGTAGACCTCCAGGAACTCGATGCGGAAGGGCTCGGGCTGGCAGTCGTGCAGGCAGCCCGGGCAGTCCAGGTGACGCTTGACGTCGTCGCGCCGAGAGACGTTCTCGAAACTGCGCAGACCCGCGCGGTGCTCGGCCAGGCAGTGCTGGCAGTAGTTGGACTCGGTGCGCAAATCCAGGTTGTGGCCCTTGCAGCGCCACCAGTAGGTGCGGGCCGGCTGGTGGCAGGTGGGGCAGTATTTGTCGGGGTTCTGGGGGTCCCAGTCCTGGCGGGGCTTGTGCAGCTCGTTCTCCGGGCAGCCATGGTTGCCGCAGCGGCTGCGTATGGGCCTATGGCAGTGCCGGCAGATGATGGCGCCGCGGGGCTCCTCGGTGATGTCCTCGTGGCAGCCGGGGTTCCCGCAGGTGACGTATTTGAGGCGCAACTGCTCGTCAATCACCTCCGGCAGGCGCATGAAATTCAGGTCAATGTGGAACAGCTTGCGGTTGGCGCCGTAGCGGGCGTAGGCGAAGTAGTAATCTCCGATGCCGCGCAGGTTGGTGGCCGGGTGGTTGAGGGACACGTGGCGCACCAGTATCTTGCCAGGCTCGTGGGGGGCTAGGTCGCGGGCCGGGTAGGACTGCACCTGGATGGTGCTGGCCTCCAGGGCGTTGTCCACCAGACCCTTGAATTCCTGGTAGATGTCGCCGCCGTCTTCGCGGGAGGAGCGCCGGCTGTAGGAAGGCAGGGCCGCGTAGGCGCGGTGATTTTTGCTGGTGTTCAAGAGCGCGTCCTTGACCATGTAGTCATGGCGGGCGCGGCCCAATTCCTGGGCGCGCAGGCGGGTGCTGACGAACTCATGCAGGTCCAGTCCCTGCCCAGCCTCGCCCTGCCAGGAGCGCCTGAACATCTCCTGGCTGAACTCCTGGGCCAGCGCTGGCAGGCGCTGGTACCAGCCGCCACCCTTGAATTCCTCGGGCTTGAGGCGGACCTTGAGGTAGGCCAAAAAATCCATGAGCCCGCCCGAGGTGGGCAGCTTCGCCGAGGCCCGCTGCCAGAAATTGTCCAGGAAGCTCTGGTCCACCAGGGAGCGCACCGTGGCGCTGCTGGACTGCTTGAGCCTGGCCTGCATGTCTTTTTGTTTCTGCTCGGCGCCCTCCTTGATTTGGGACAGGGCGCCCAACACGGCCTGCAGGGTGCGCTCGTCCACCAGACGCTCCTCGCGGGCCTGGTCAATGGCCGCCGCCAGCAGGGTGTGCACGCGGATGGCGCAGGCGTAGTCGGTGTAGTAGCTCTGCACCGCCACCATGAACCGCTTAGCCCAGTGCAAGGCGCTCTTTTCATTCAGGCCGCCTTCCGTGGGCGGCTTGCTCTCGCACAGCTTCTGGAACTCATCCTTCAATTTGGCCATGGTGCCACGGGGGGCTTGCAGGGCCTCGGCCAGCCGCTGCCGTTCCTCGGACACCTGGTTCAGGATGGACTTGGCCTTGATTTTGAGGAAGTAGTACAAGTCCTCGGCCCGGGGCGCGCCTTTTTGCCCGCCCTGGCGCAGGGTCTCCTCGATTTGCCGCGACAGGTCGGCGCCCAGCTTGGCGATGGCGTTCTTTAAGGGGCCAGAGCCCTCGGAGCCGATCTCGGGCAGCCACAGGGGGACATCGCTGAACCCGCCTTCCCGCTGGGGGTTCTGCAACTCCTCCAACCAACGGTCCAGGTGGTGAATGGCCTGGGCGGGGTTGCTCACAAACCCCAGAAGCTTGCCGCCCAATTCCTGGGAGGCGTCGGACAGGTAGCGGTCATCCCAATACAGGCACCTGTTCCTCGTGTCTTGCAGCAGCCTGTCTATATCCCCGTCCAGGGCGGCGAAGCTGTCGCGCGCCCGTTGGGCCAGGTCGGGATCGTCCTCTTTGAGCCGCTTCTGGTCCTCCTTGACCTTCTGCATGTCCAGGATCAGCACCTTGTTCAGGTACAACTGGCCGCAGATGGCCTCCAGCTCGGCGCGGGCGGGCAGGAGCAGGGTCAGCGAGCCCACCATGGAGAAGACGCTTTGGCGGGCCAGGGGGGTATCCTCGTGGGCACCCGCCAGCTCGGTGACGTTGGTGGCCGCCGACTGCTGCACATCAGCGAGCTTGGCCTCGGAGATGTCGAAGAAGACCGTCTCGGCCATGATGGAGGACATCACGTCCACATTGCTGGTCACCTCGTCGGCCTGGATGATGTTGTCAAAAAGATAGAGCTGGTCAAAGGGGCTCTGGCCGTGCCGGGGCACGTTGATGCGCCGGCCGTTGGGGTAGCGGGCGTCGAAGACCTCGCCCTGGTTGGCGAAGACGCTCAGTTCCTTGAGGCAGGCGTAGGTGTTGGCGTACAGGCGGCCGGAGATGTCATACTCGGCGTAGATGCCCGGCAACAGAAGCAGGCCAAACTGCTTGAGGTCCACGGGCATGGTGCGCAGGAAGTAGGCCACGTCCATGAAGATGCCGCCGCCGGTGCCCCCGGCCAGGGAGCAGACGATGTACACCGCCACCCCCCGGGCCTGGTCATCCTGGGTGCGGTCCAGGTTGACTTCCAGCAGGCGGTTGAGGCCGCGCCGCAAAACCACCTGGATGCGCTCGGCGTACTCGTAGTAGCCTATGCGCCCCAGGGGACGCCACTGGGCCGCCCCGGCCCGGTAGGCCCCCATCTGGATGACCGTGCCCTCCTGGTCGGGGTACCAGTCGCGGTAAAAGTCCAGGTTGTGCTCCTGGCGCAGGTTGCGCAGGCGGTTGTGGATCAGGTTGCCGTCCAGCCAGCAGGTCTCGTCGGCGGCCAGGCAGACCTTGCCCTGGCCGTCGCTGCGCATGATGGCGCATTCCTCGGCTGGGTCGAAGTCCAGGCAGATAAGCTGCAAGTCGGGCTGGGCGGTGCTGTCCAGATAGCCGGCCTCCAACAGGCGCCGCTTGAGCTGCACCAGCACCCGCTTGCCGGTGCCCCCCAAACCCACCACCAAGGTTTTCTGCCCCGGATGCAGCAGCCTGCTCTTCTTATCCTCGGGTCGCGCTTGGGCGTTTGCCATGACTAGCCTCCTAGATAAGGAAGAACAGGGCTATGATCCCCGCCGCGCCTGCCAGGGCCGTGAACAAAAACTTGGAGGGGTTGCCTTTTTGAGCCCGCCAGTACCCCTCAATCACCTGGTACTCGATGACCCCCGGGTCTTTGTCCAGCTTGTCCATGGCCTCGTTCAGGGGCCTTTGGCGATAACTGACCACATAGACCACGGCGCAGCCGATCAGCCAGATCACGGCCAGGGTCACTCCGGTGGCCAGGCCCTTGAACCCCAGGAACGAAGCAAGCAGACTCTTCATCATGACAATTACCTCCCAGGGTTTAGGCCTTGCCCGGCCCCTTGCCCCCCGGCTTGCGCAGGTGGTGCACCATAAAGACCGCCCCTCCGCCCAGCAGGACCAGTACCAGGAGGATGCGCAGTATATTCACCGGTTCCTCGGGCGGCTGGGGGGGCTCGCCCACCGTCAGGTCCACCACCTTCTTGGGTGCCTGGCCCAGGCCCTTGCTCACGGCGGTCAGTTCCAACTGGTAGCGCCCTGGCTTGAGGGGCAGATCGTAGGACAGATCCTCATTAAGTAGGTTGCTCTTGCCGTAGCGTCCCTCCACGATCTTGCTCATGGCATAGGAGCGCTTGTCCTGGGTGGACTTGGCCTCCTTGGCCGCCGGCGACCCCTCGCCCGGGTCGGGCAGCTTCAGGAGCAGGCACTGCACCTCGCTCAACTCCAGGGGACGGCAGGCCCGGTTGGTCAGCTTGAGCGGCACCACGATCTTGCCCACTGCCGGCGCGGCCGGGGGAGGGCTGCCCGGGGCCGGCAGGGGCGGGTATTGATAGCGGGCCGGTCCGACCTCATCCATCTCGATGCGCTCGGCCAGACCGACCAGGTAGGCGTTGAACCACTCCTGCTTGACGTAGCTCATGTCCAGTTGAGTGAACCTGGCCCCCAGATGTTCCAGGAAGTCGGGGGTGACGTCCTGGCGCTTTTCCATCTCCCGGAAGGCCCCGCGGGTGGCGGCCACCACCCCGAAGAGATGCACCTGCACCCGCCCCTGGGCGATCTTCTCCTTCATGAGCGCGGCGGCCTCCTGGACCCGAGTTTTGTATAGGTCCTGGGTCTTGTCGTTCTCGTGGCCGCCATCGGTGAGGACGATGAAGATCAGCTTGTCGAAGGCCTGCTCGGTCCCCGGCTCCAGGGGGGTGGAGCGGTAGATCTGCATCATGTCCTGGAGCACGCCCGCGAAGTCGGTGGCCAGGACCTTCTGGTCCTCCAGGAAGATGTTGTTGAAGCGGAACTTGTGCAGCTCGGGCTTGGCGTCGCCCAGGTCGTATTTCTGGTTCTGGTTGAAGTCCAGGCGTTTGTCCATGTCCTTGCCCAGGCGAGCGGCGTCCTGCTCGGGATTGAAGGCGCTCAAGGCCGGCCCCAGGGGCGCGACTTTGCCGTAGAAACCCCGCAGGATCAGGTGGTCGCCGGGGCGCACCGCCAGACTGCCCGGAGCCAGCAGGCTGTTCTCCAAAAAGCGCACGGTGTTTTCCATGAGCGTGATCTGCCGGCCGCCGCTCCAGGGGGATTCGCTCATGTACTTCTGTTCGTACATGGAGCCGGAGACGTCCAGGTAGATCACCACCGCCCGGCGGCAGGGGTCGGCGGCCCGGGCCAGGGCGGGCGCCAGGCCCCAGAGGACCACCATGGCGGCCAAGACATGGACCAGCTTGCTAAGTCGCGGCATTTTTTTCTTCTCCGTGTGCTTCATGAATCGGCGATTTGCCGTCCATAGTCAACGACAATGAACCTCACAAATTGAGCCAGTTTTTTGAGTTTTTATGTTGACGATTGTTTATGAGCGTCATTGCTGACCATGCATGATGATCTACAAATTTGATCGCTGATAATGGCTCAGGATAGGGCCTTGGCCTGCTGCAGCACCTGGGAGACCATGTTGTTTAACTTGGCCTCACGGCGGATGATATGCGGTGTGAGCCCCAGGTATTTCTTGGTGGCCCTGGTGAGCTGGTTCTCGTTCTGGTAGCCCACGTCCCAGGCTATTTCCTTAATCTGTTTGTCGCTACAAAGGATCATGCGGCAGGCCAGGCCCACCCTGCTGCGGATGAGGCATTCCTCCAGGGTGAGCCTGGTTTCGCGGCGAAAGCGCGCGCGCAGGGTGTGGTAGTTGACGCCCACGCGCTGGGCGATCTGCAACACAGATTGGATGTTGGGACAGTGGCCCGCGATGTAGGCCAAAGAGTCGCGCACCGCCCGGGAAAACTCGCCCCGGGGCAGCTCCAGCCTGTTCAGCGGCAGGTCCATGCCCCCCCCGATCTCGGCCCCAGCCCGAGGGGCCACCCTAATTTCCATGGCCCTGAAAAGCAAAACCCCCGCCCGCCATCCACAGGAATGGCGAACAGGGGCGAACATGGCCCCGCCCGGCGGGTAGGTTCCCAGCGGGCAGAAATTTTGCCGGGTCAGGCGCGAGCACCATGGCACAACCCGCGGCGATTGTCAAGCATGGCCCTGGGTTGCCGCCTCCAGACCCCGCCAAGCCCCTTTGAGTAGCGCCGCCATGCCCCCCGCCCTGGCCGTCAAGAAGCCAAAACCTATTGAATTGCTGTCGTTACCTCTAGGCACCGCCGGACCGGGGCTTGACAAGGCTTGGCCATTTGGTTATATTGCCAATTAACCATTAAATGCTGGGGAGGACGGCAGCATGGGCGACAGCCGCATCATCACCATAGGCGGACAGAAAGTGGGCGTCATCGGCCTGGACCAGGCCCTTGAGTGCCTGGACCCCTCCTGGGACCAACGCGACCCCCTGGCGGTGGGGCAGGAACTGCTGGCGCGCCTTGCCGCCAGCAATTACGTGCCCGCCTCGGCCCGAGAGGAGTACGCCCTGGCCCTGGGGCGCGAATACCGCCGCCAGCGGGGTCTGCCCGTGGAGGAGGAGAAGACCGCCGGGCTGGCCATCAAGGTGCTGGGGCCGGGGTGCAGCCGCTGCGAGTCGCTCACGGCCAGCGTCATGAAGGTGCTGAACGAGATGAATCTCGCCGCCGACCTGGAGCACGTGCGCGACATGATGGAGATCGCCCGCTTCGGGGTCATGGGCACCCCGGCCCTGGTGATAAACGGCAAGGTGGTCTGCGTGGGCAGCGTGCCCAGTCCCCGGCAGATCAAGGATTGGCTCTCGGCCGCCGGCCGGAGCTAAGGAGACCCACATGTCAGCCAACGCGCCCGACCAACCCGACTGCGCCTGCGGTGCCCCCGCCGCCGGCCCCGGCCAGCCGGGGCTCTGGCGCTACCTGGCCTGGGGCCTGCCCCTACTCCTGGTCTGGTGGCTCCTGTACCAAAACCTGGCGCCCCTGTCCCGGGCCATCACCCACGATCTGCTGGGGCTGGAGCGCGGGGGCCATCTGGCCGAGTCCCTGGCCTACTTCCTCTACGACGCCCCCAAGGTGCTGATGCTCTTGTTGCTGGTGGTCTTCGGGGTGGGCCTGGTGCGCTCCTTCTTCAGCCCCGAGAAGACCCGCGCCCTGCTGGCCGGCCGCCACGAGGCCGTGGGCAACGTGATGGCCGCCGGCCTGGGCATCGTCACGCCCTTCTGCTCCTGCTCGGCGGTGCCCCTGTTCATCGGCTTTGTCAGCGCCGGGGTGCCCCTGGGAGTCACCTTCTCTTTTCTCATCAGCGCGCCCATGGTCAACGAGGTGGCGGTGGTGCTGTTGTGGGGGCTCTTCGGCTGGAAGGTGGCGGCCATCTACATGGCCACCGGTCTGGTGGTGGCCGTGGCCGCCGGCTGGGTCATTGGCCGCTTGAACATGGAGCGCCACCTGGAGGACTGGGTGCGCCAGATGCAGGCCATGCCCAGCGCCGTCCTGGAGGAACGCCTGACCCCGGCCGGCCGGGTGCGCCACGGCCTGGACGCGGTGCGCCAGATCGTGGGCCGCGTCTGGCCCTGGGTGCTGGCCGGCGTGGCCGTGGGCTCCTTTATCCACGGCTACGCGCCCCAGGATTTCCTGGCCTCGGTCATGGGGCGCCAGGCCTGGTGGTCGGTGCCCCTGGCGGTCTTGATCGGCATCCCCATGTACGCCAACGCCGCGGGCATCGTGCCGGTCGCACATGCGAACGACGG
>JACQYR010000075.1 GCA_016208115.1 Desulfarculus sp. | reverse complement strand
ATCACGGTCAAGTTCCTGCTCACCTACGCCACGCGGCCCATCCAGATCTTCGGCCTGTGGGGGCTCATCGCCGGTGGCGTGGGCCTGCTGCTGGCCTGTTACTACGCCGTGCAGCGGCTGTTCATGGGCGTGCCCTTGGGCAACAAGCCGGGGCTTTTGCTGGCGGTGCTCTTGATCTTCATCGGCGTGCAGCTCATCAGCATCGGTCTGGTGGGCGAGATGCAGGTGCGCACCTACTACGAGACCCAGCAGAAACCCACCTACACCGTGCGCCAGGTGCTCAACCGGCCCCAGTCCAAATCCGGCGACTGATCCCCGGGGGGCGTGGCGCCATGCAGCCCCTGGCCCGGGCCGGCCGCAACGTCCTGCTCAAGACCCTGGGCGAGGTGCTGGCCCGCTTGAGCCTTTTGTTGCTGTTCCTGGCGGCGGCCCGCCTGCTGGGGGCCGAGGAATACGGCCGCTACAACCACGCCGCCTCCCTGGCCGGCCTGGCCTTGGTGGGCATGGACCTGGGGCTCAATACGCTCCTGGTGCGCCAGGTGGCCCGCCGCCCGTCTGAGTTGGGTCCCTTCGCCGGTACGCTGCTCTTGATAAAAAGCCTGCTGGCCCTGTTGGTGCTGGGGCTACTGGCCCTAGGGCTCCATCTATCGGGCCGGCCCCTGGGGCTGGTGCTGGCCGTGGCCTTGGCCCAGGCCTGCTGGGGCCTGGCCGAGTTGGGCTTCGCCGGGCTCAACGCCTTGGAGGCCATGGGCCAGGAGGCCTGGATCAAGACGGTGGCGCGCGGCTTGGCGCTCCTGGCCGCCGGCGGCCTGCTGTTGGCCGGGGCCGGGACCTGGGGCCTGGTGGCGGGCTTGGGGCTGGCCAACCTGCTGGGCCTGCTGCTGGCCCTGGGGGGCTTGCGCCGGCGGGCGGTCTTCTCCCTGCGCCTGGAGGCCGGCTTCGTGGGGCGGCTATTCCGCGACGGGCTGCCCCTGGCCCTCAGCGGGGTCTTCATCGCCTTCTACTCGCGCCTGGACGTGGTGCTCTTGGAGGTCATGGGCCGCTCCTTCAGCGAGATCGGCTGGTACGCGGCGGCGGCCCGGGTGGTGGACGGCCTGGGCATACTGCCGGGGCTGGTGGCGGCGGCCTTTCTGCCGGTGCTGGCCAGCCTGGCCGGGCGAGAGCCTTTGGCCCTGGCCCGGCTCTACCGCCAGGGCCTACGCCTCTTGCTGCTCCTGGGCCTGCCGGCCGGCCTGGGCCTGTTCATGGTGCGCGCGCCGCTCACCGAACTGGTCTTCGGCCCGGCCTATGCCCCCACGGCCCAGGTCTTCGCCTGGCTGGCCCCCAACCTGACGCTCATCTTCGTCAACTACCTGCAACTGACGGTGCTCACCGCCCTGGGCCGCCAGCGCCTGGGCGCCCTGGCCACGGCCCTGGGGCTCTTGGTCAATGTGGGGCTTAACCTGTGGTGGATACCGGCCCACGGCATCATGGGCGCCGCCGCCGCCACCCTGGCCACCGAGGTGGCCTTGTTTCTGGCCTGCGCCCATCTGGCGGGCCGGGCCGCCGGGCTGGCGGCCCCCTGGCGCCAGGCCGGACGGCCTCTCTTGGCCACGGCGGCCATGGGCCTGGCCCTGTGGCTACCATTAGGCCTGGGGCTGTGGGCCATGATGGGTCTGGGGATGGCGGTCTACGCGGGCGCGGCCCTGGCCGTGCGGGCCGTCAGCCTGGCCGAGCTGCGCGCCCTGCATGACCTGCTACGCCCCAAGGCCGCGCCGGCGCAGGCGGCCTGATGCGGGTGCTGGTCATAGACCCCAACGCCGCCCGGCCGGCCGAGCAGGCCAAGGCCACGGCCCTGGCCGAGTTGGGCTTGCAGGTCACGCTCCTGGCCCCCCGCGTGGCCCGCGAAAACTACCAGGCCATCCGGCCGCCCGCCTCCTGGCGGCTGCCCTTCCGCCTGGTGCTGGGGGACCTGCGGGGCAAGCCGCCCAACCGGTGCATTTTCACGGATGGCCTGGCCGAGGCCCTCACCCCCGCGCCCCAGGCCGTGCTGGTGCTGGCCGACGAGAACTTCTGGCTCAGCGGCCAGGCGCTTTTGTACCAGCGGCTACTGGCCCCAGAGGCGCTCTTTGTCTGCCACTCCTGGCGCAACCTGCACTTTAGCCGCCACTGGCACCCCCAGCCCAGCCGGTTGCTCTACGCCCTAGACACCTGGCTGGAGGCCCTAGTCTTCGCGCGCGCCCACGCCATCGTGGCGCGCAACCGCGAGGCGGCCTTGGTATTGAGGCGCCGCGGTTATGCCGGCCCCGTGGTATATATTCCCTGGGGCGTGGACACCTCGCTTTTTAGGCCGCCGGCGGGGCCGAGGCCTGAGCGGCCCTACACCGTGGGCCTGGTGGGGCGCTTCAGCCCCGAGAAGGGCATCGCCGACCTGTTGGCCGCTAGCCGGCTGATGCGCGCTCCCCACCGTCTGCTCTTGGTGGGCGGCGGCCCCCTGGAGCCCCTGGTGCGCCAGGCGGCCAGCCAAGCCGGGCCGGGGCGCCTGGAGTTGCTGCCGGTGGTGGAGCACGGCCAAATGCCGGCGGTCTACGCGGCCATGGACGTGCTGGCCCTACCCGCCCGCCAGGTGGGCTTCGACAAGGAGCAGTTCGGGCGGGTGCTGGCCGAGGCCATGGCCTGCCAGGTGGCGGTGGTGGGTAGCGACTGCGGGGCCATCCCCGAGGTGATCGGTGACGCCGGCCTGATTTACCCCCAGGGCGACGCTACCGCCCTGGCGGCCCGGCTGGACGAGCTGGCCCAGCCGGCGCGGCGGGCGCGGGCGGCCCGGGCCGGCCTGGAACGGGCCAGGCGGTTGTTTTCCTGGCAGGCCTGGGCGCGCATGACCGCCGGGTTGCTGGTGGACATGGCCGCCGGCCGCCGGCCTTCCGACCATTAGGAGATGCCTTGCGGGTAGCCATTGACGTGCGCACCGTGACCGAGGCCCGTTCCGGGGTGGGCAACTACGTGCTCAACCTGCTGGCGGGTTTGCGTCGCGTGGCCCCGGAGCACGAATTCTTCCTGGTGGGGCAGGAGCATAACCTTAAGCTCTTGGCCCAGGACCAGCCCGCCCGCCTGTGCCACCAGGCCCGGCTATCCCACGAGAGCCACCCCTGGGGCGACCTGTGGGAGCACCTGTGGCTGCCCCGGGTGCTGAGGCAAAACAGCGTGCAGGTGATGCACGGGCCGGCCACCCTCATTCCCTTGAGCCGGGATGGCTTCGCCAGCGTGGCCACCATCCACGACCTGGTGGCCTTTCTCTACCCCCAGACCATCCCCACCAAGTACGCCCTGTACATGACCTGGCTGCTGAAAAGGGTGGTGAAAAGCGCCCGGCGCATCATCAGCGTCAGCCAATGCACCAAGGACGACCTGGTGCGGGTGCTGGACGTGGACCCGGAGCGCATCGCCGTGATCCACGAGGCGGCCCAGCCCGGCTTCCGGCCCATCGGCGACCAGGCGGCCCTGGAGGCCGTGCGGCGGCGCCACGGCATAACCAAGCCCTTTTTCTTCCACGTGGGCAACATCGAGCCGCGCAAGAACCTGGTGGGCCTGCTCAAGGCCTTCATCAGCCTGGGGGCGCGGCTAAAGGGGCAGGCCCAACTGGTCATCGGCGGCCAGGAGGGCTGGCTCACCCGCCGGCTGCACCAGCAGATAGGCCGCCTGGACCTGGGGCCGGAGGTGATCTTCACCGGTTACCTACCCCAGGAGGATCTGCCGCTACTCATGACCGCGGCCTGCGCCTTTGTCTTCCCCTCGCTCTACGAGGGCTGCGGCCTGCCGGCCCTGGAGGCCATGAGCTGCGGCACGCCCCTGATAACCAGCAACCTGAGTTCCCTGCCCGAGATCGCCGGCGAGGCGGCGCTGTTGGTGGAGCCCACCTCGCCCGAGGACATCGCCCAGGCCATGTGGCGGGTCTTCGAGGACCTGGGGCTGCGCCAGGACCTCTGCCGCCGGGGACTTGAGCAGGCGGCCCGCTTCAGTTGGGACCAGGCCGCCCGCCAGACCATGCGGGTCTACCTGGAGGCGCACCAGGAAAGGACGGGCCGATGAGGATCGCCTATGACCTGCGCATCCTGGAGCCGGTGATGCACGGCATGGCCCGCTACGGCCTGGAGCTGCTCAAGGCCCTCTTGGCCGCCGACCCCGGCCTGGAGGTGCTGGCGCTGGTGCGGCGGGCCGAGGACGCGGTTCATCTGCCGTCGGCGCCCAACCTACATACCGCCGTGCACGACCTGGCCCCCTACGGCCCGGCGGCGCAACTGCGGCTGCCGGGCATCCTCAAGGCGCTCAAGCCGGACCTCTACTTCTGCCCCTTCTACGCCCCGCCGGCGCGCTATCAAGGCCCGATGGTGTTGACCATCCACGACCTGATCCATCTGCGCTTCCCGGCCAACCACGGGTTACGGCACCGCCTGTTCTACCGCCTGGTGGTGGGGCCGGCGGCGCGCCGGGCCAGGGCGGTCTTCACGGTCAGCCAGCACTCGCGGGACGACATCGTGGAACTGCTGGGCGTGGACCCCCGCCGGGTGGCCATAACCCCCAACGGCGTTGGTTCGGCCTTCCGGCCCCTGACGCCGGAGCGCCAGGCCCAGGCGGCCCAGGCCCAGGGCCTGCCCGCGCGCTATATCCTGGGGGTGGGCAACCCCAAGCCCCACAAGAACCTGGGGGCGCTCATCGCGGCCCACGCCCGGTT
>JACQYR010000009.1 GCA_016208115.1 Desulfarculus sp. | reverse complement strand
GCATCCCCATGTACGCCAACGCCGCGGGCGTAGTGCCGATTTTGCAGGCTCTGCTGGCAAAGGGCGCGGCCCTGGGCACGGCCCTGGCCTTCATGATGTCGGTGATCGCCCTATCCTTCCCCGAGATGGTCATCCTGCGCAAGGTGCTCAAGCCGCCCCTGATCGCCACCTTCGCCGGCGTGGTGGGCCTGGGCATCCTCTTGGTGGGCTATCTGTTCAACGCCATCCTTTAGACAAGCGGGGGCGAGCATGGATAGCAAGGTCTACAGCGGTCCGGAGATATTGGCTGCCCCCATGGCAACCATGGTCTGCTACTGCTCGGGAGTGAGCAAGGGCCAGGTATTGCGGGCCATGGAAGATGGGGCGCGCACCTTGGAGGATATCAAGGCCCTTACCGCTGCCTGCACCGTGGCCAAATGCAAGGAGCTGAGTCCCCGCCGGCGCTGATGCTCGCCGGAGATCAAGCTCCTCCTGGGTCAGGGGAAGAAGGGGCCGGGGCCATCGGCCATTGCGGTCATGGGTGGTCCGGCCAACGGAGAGGAATCAGAGGGAGGCGGGCCATGCTGTTGACCGGCTATCGCAAGGAAATCTTTAGGCCGGAGTGCAACCCCAGCTTCACCTCCCTGCACTGCCACGCCCATCTGGACCAGGACGTGGGCGCGGTCCTGCCCTATCTCAACGCCGTGCTGGGCGGCTTCGAGTACAGTAGCGACCCGCCCAGCCTCACCCTGCGGGCGCACGGCAAGCTTATCACCCTGCACCCCCGGCTTATCGCGGTCAACGCCCTCAAGGACGAGGAAGAGGCCGACAAGATTCTGGCCTGGCTGGTGCGCGAGATCAACCAGGCCTGGCGGGGCCGGGCCGGCATCGAGCCCTGCTACACCGGCCTGCCCAGGCCGCAACTTCTGGAGATACTCAAGCTCCTGCCGCGCAGCAACTGCCGCCGCTGCGGCCAGCCCACCTGCATGGTCTTCGCGGCCCAGGCCGCCGAGGGCGGCAAGGGGGCCGTGGACTGCCCCGAACTGACCCCGCCGGCGGCCGAGGCCCTGGAGCGATACCTGGCCCGCTTTTTCCCCGAGTAGGCAATTGGTCCCGACCCAAGCACGCGAGGATGACCCGTGAGCAACAACCTGAAGAAAGCCTTGGCCGCCCTCCTGCTGGCCCTGGCGGCCCTGGGCTGGCACCCCGGCCCGGCCCTGGCCGGGGAGCAGGCCTTGGCCTCGGCCGACCTGCCGGTCAAGGGCATGGTCACCCTGGTGGACGTGGGCGCCGCCTCCTGCATCCCCTGCAAGATGATGGCCCCCCTGCTGGAGGAGCTTAAGCGGGAATACCAGGGCAAGGCCGAGGTCCACTTCGTGGACGTGCGCCTTGACAAGCAAGCCGTGGACCGCTTCCGGGTCAAGGGCATACCCTCCCAGGTCTTTTATGACCGGCGGGGCAAGGAAGTCTACCGCCACCTGGGCTTCATGGACAAGCAGGCCATGGTCATGATCCTCAACCGGCTCTGCGCCGAATAGGCCCGGACCGTTGGAGCCCGGCATGGATCAGCTCTTCCTGACCGTCAACGCCTGGATAACCGGCGGCAGCGTCCTGGCCGGCCTGGGCTGCTTTTTGTGGGGCATGGTCAGCGTGCTGTTCAGCCCCTGCCACCTGGCCGCCATCCCCCTGATGGTGGGCTACGTGGCGGGCCAAGAGCAGGGCCTGGGTCCCCGCCACGGCGCGCACTACGCCCTGGCCTTCACCACGGGCCTGTTTTTGACCATCGCGGCGGTCGGCGTTATCTCCTCGCTGCTGGGGCGCATGCTGGGCGACGTGGGGCCGTACTGGACCATCCTGGTGGGCGCGGTGCTGATCTGGGTAGCCTTGGACATGCTGGGGCTGGCCAAGTCCTTCCTCTCCGGGGGGCTGATGGCCCGGCTCAAGGTGAGGGGCCTGGGCGGGGCCTTCCTCCTGGGCCTGGCCTACGGGGTGCTCTCCGGCTCCTGCACCTTCGGGTTCATCGCCCCCATCCTGGCCATCATCACCATCCAGGAACAAATCGCCACGGGCCTGCTCTTCATCCTGCTCTTCGGCCTGGGCCATTGCCTGCCCATCGCCGTGGCCGGCAGCTCCACGGCCCTGGTGCAGAGGCTGCTGGACAATCGCGCCATGCAGGCGGGGTCGTCATGGTTCCGCCGGGTGGCGGGGCTGGGCATCGCGCTCATGGGTGTATACTTTCTGCTGAAACCGTTTCTGGAAGCCTGAACCTGGCCCGGCCGGGCGCCCGGCCGGGCCGGCCCCGGAGGCAGCCCATGACCCGCACCCAACGCGCCCTGGCCTTCTTCGGCCCGGAGCATATACTAATTTGCGATCAAAAAAGTAGTTTGACCGCAACTTGGTATGCGGGCCATGGATGGCCCGCCGGGCGCGTAAGAGCCCGGAAGGCCGGGCAAAACCACGTTTTTGCCCGGCCGATCAGCAATCAAAGCCATGGATGGCTTTGATTGCATATTGGCATTAGTTGCTCCCAGGCCATCCTGGCCGCCTTCGGCCCCGGCCTGGGCCTGGACGAGGACACGGCCTTGCGCCTGGCGCGCGGCCTGGGCATGGGCCTGGGCCGGGGGCTCACCTGCGGGGCGGTGAGCGGCGCCATCCTGGTGCTGGGTCTGGCCCAGGGGCCGCGCCAGCTTGAGGAGCGCCAGCCTCGCTTCGCCTGCTACGAGGCCACCGGTGAATTCGTACGCCGCTTCCAGGATATCCACGGCGCCATCGCCTGCCGCGATCTCTTGGGCCTGGACCTGGGCACCGCCCAGGGCCGGCGGCAGGCCCAGGAGCGCGGGCTGTTCACTAACCGCTGCCCCCAATTCGTGAAGAGCGCCGGACAACTTTTGGAGCAAATTCTTTAACCACTGCAAATGCTCTAACTGCTTGGCGGCCCGCCTCCAGCGCCCCCGCCGGCGGTGGATGTTCCTTGACAGTGCCGCGAGGGGCTGGTAAGAGATGTTTTCGATTTCAGGCACGTAGCTCAGGGGGAGAGCGCTACCCTGACACGGTAGAGGTCCCGGGTTCAAATCCCGGCGTGCCTACCACCCTCGCCCGTGGGCGCCCCAAGCCTCCCAGGCCAGCCTGGAGGGCGCGGGCGGTTGTGCCACGGGGGTAGGGGTATGTTTTTGTTTGCAATATAGAAACGGGAGGATATGGCCATAGCCAAGCAGGATCGCGTGCGGGTCAATCAACTCATCAGGACGCCGCTGGTGCGCCTGGTGGACGCCGAGGGCGAGCAGGTGGGCATAGTGGCCATTGACCAGGCCCTGCAACTGGCCGCCGAGGCGGGGCTGGACCTGGTGGAGGTGGCGCCCAACGCCGAGCCTCCGGTCTGCCGGATCATGGACTACGGCAAGTTCAAGTTCCAGCAGGCCAAGAAGGCCCAAGAGGCCAAGAAGAAGCAGACCCAGACCCAGGTCAAGGAAATCAAGCTGCGGCCCAAGATCGAGGACCACGATTTCGGCTTCAAGCTGCGCAATATAATAAAGTTTCTGGAAGAGCACGACCGGGTCAAGGTCACGGTGCAGTTCAGGGGCCGCGAGATAGCCTACGCCGACGCCGGGCGCCGCTTGCTGGAGCGGGTCATCGAGGAGGTGGGCGATCTGGGCACCGTGGAGGGCTCACCCAAGATGGAGGGGCGCTTCCTCTCCGTCTTCATCGCGCCCAAGTAGACGGCCGGCATCGCGAACCTGGCGCGGTTGCATACCCGCGCCGGCTAGGGGCCACCCCTTTAGTGGCCAAGGAGAAAACCATGCCCAAGATCAAGACCAATCGCGCCGCGGCCAAGCGTTTCCGGGCCAGCGGCGGCGGCGGGCTGAAGCGCAACAAGGCCAACGCCAGCCACATCCTGACCAAGAAGTCCACCAAGCGCAAGCGCGGCCTGCGCCAGAGCGCCATGGTGGATTCGGCCAACCTCAAGGGCCTGCGCCGCATCCTGCCCTACCTCTAGACCTCGGCCCAAGGGGAGATAAAACCTCATGCCCAGAGCAAGACGCGGGTTCAAGGCCCGCCAAAGACGCAACAAGGTACTTAAACTGGCCAAGGGCTACGTGGGCGGCCGCCGCCGCCTGTTCCGCTCGGCCACCGAAACCGTGCAACGCGCCCTGGCCTTCGCCTACCGCGACCGCAAGGTCAAGAAGCGCGAGTTCCGCAAGCTGTGGATCGTGCGCATCAACGCCGCGGTGCGCGAGCACGGCCTTAGCTACTCGCGCTTCATTGACGGCCTGCACAAGGCTGCGGTGGCCCTGGACCGCAAGGTCCTGGCCGAGCTGGCCATCAGCGATCCGGCGGGCTTCGCCGCCCTGGCCGGCATCGCCAAGGGGGCCTAGGAAGGGGCGCCGCCCCCTCCGGCCCCCTGCCCCCAAGGCCCCCGCGCCCCTTGCGCGCGCGGGGGCCCGCCCCCCAACCTTAAGGCCCTGGGAGGCTAGATGGACAGGCCTCGACTCCCGGAAAAGCCCTACTTTCGCATCTGCGAGGTGGCGGAGCTGTTGGGAGTGGAGACCTATGTCCTGCGTTACTGGGAAAGCGAGTTCCCCCAGCTAAGACCGGTGCGCGCCCCCAGCGTCAAGGAAGTCCTGGATGAGCTGCGCGAGCTGCTCAAGAAGCTGTCCTGAGACCGCGCCCGCTTCTTACACCGACTCGGCAGGCCAGAGTTAGGATTACTGGTTCTCGGCTGGTTTTGAGGCGCCCACGGTCCGGCCCCCCAGGCGCGCGGGCAGTTCCGCCAGCCAATCGGCGGCGCGGGCCAGGGCGGCCAGGCGGGCGCCCTTGGGCGTGGCCGAGGCCAAGAAGCGCGCCCGCAAGAGCCGGTACCAGGCGCGGCCCAGCCAATCCGCGCGGCCGCGCAGGCGCTTCATCCGTAGCAGCGCGCGCCTGAGTTCCAGCACCTCGCCCGATTGCAGGGCAAACCCTTGCGTCCACGGTATGGCCATGTCGGTGCGGCCCCAGCGGTCCAGCTTCTCCCAGTCGGCCATGGCCTGGGGGCGCTCAAAGCCCCGTTCCACGCAGGTCTCATATAGCGGCGTGCCGGGGTAGGGCAGGTAGAAGCCCAGGGTGAATCCCACCCGGGGCAGGCCCTCCAGGCACCAGATCACCAGGCGCAGGGTGTCTTGGTATTCGGCCAGGGTCTCGCTGGGCACCCCCACGATGAAGGAGAGCATCACGTAGCCCGGATAGGCCTTCAGCTCGCCGATCACCCGGCGGGTGTCGGCCACGGTGAAGCCTTTGTTCAGCAGGCTTAAGACGCGGTCACTGCCCGACTCGCAGCCGATGAACAGGCTGCCCACGCCCCCCTCGGTCAGCTCCTGGATGAACCCCGGATTGAGGTAGTCAATGCGCGTCTCGATGTGCATGCCCTTGGTGGCCAGGCCGCCGATGACCGTGAGTGCCCACTTCTTGTTGGCCGTGAAGTTGTCGTCATAGAAGAACACGCCCCCCAGGCGGTGGCGGCCGACCAGTTCGTTGACGTCGCTGATGACCTTGGCCGCCGAGGGATGGCGCCAGGTGCGGTTGTAGCAGAACCCGCAGGCGTGCGGGCAGCCCCGGCTGGCCACGTAGCCGAAGAGCATGCGGCTCACGCCCTCGTACTGGGGGGCGATGTATTTCTCAATCTCCACCAGCGACCAGTCGGGCTCCCACTGGTCCAGGTCCTTGATGAGCGGCGGGCGGGGGTTAATCACCGCCTGGCCCGCGCGTTTGAATCCCAGGCCAGGCAGATCGTCGTAACTCCGCCCCTGATCCAAGGCCCGGGCCAGCTCCACCGCCGTGACCTCGCCCTCGCCCAGCACCACGTAGTCAATGGCCGGCTCGGCCAGGCACTGGGCCGGCTCCACGGTGGCGTGCACCCCGCCCAGCATGACCCGCACCCCCGGCAGGGCGGCGGAGAGCCGGCCAGCGCAGTCCAGCACAAGACTCAGGGGGTCGCCGGTGATGATGGAAAAGCCCACCAGGAAGGGCTGGAAGGCGATGACCTCGGGCAGCTTGGCCAGGGCCTCGTCCCTGGTCCAGTGATATACCTGGACCGCGAAGCCGGCCTTCTTGAGCGCCCCGCCCACGAAGAGCAGGCCCAGGGGCGGCCGGGGCGGTTGCAGGGTGCCCTGCCAAATTTTGATGAGCGCCACGCGGGGGGGCTCTGGGGCGGTGGGCGTTAGAGTCAAGGGGCGTCGCCTTTCCGGCCCACGGCCAGGGTCCTGGTCTGGCGGGGCCTGTGGTCTTGGGGCCTTAGAATACCCCTTTCGCGGCCCGGGTTCCATGGCCGGTTTGCCGGGGCGGGTGGTGTTTTGTGGGGCTGGCGCGGCCTGGCTGCGCTAAACTGGGGGTGCCCGCGGCCCTGGGGTGCCGGGGGCGTCCCGCGAAGGCGTTAAGGGATGGAGGAGTGGCGACCATGAGGCAGTTGGTGATGGCGATGAGGTCATGGCGCGGCGTGGCATGGGCGTGTTTGGCGGCCCTGTGGCTGGCGGGCTGCGCCGCCGGCGGGGGCGGCCCAGCGGCGGCGGTGCCACCGCCGGAGATGGTGCAGGTGCCGGCGGGGGAGTTCCTCATGGGCGCCGAGCACAGCCCGGCCGAGGTGGTGAAGAAGGGCGGCGGCGAGGCGAAATACTACCTGCGCGAGCACCCCCAACACCGGGTGGTCATCAGCCGGGCCTTCCGCCTGGCGGTGACTCCCGTGACCAACCAGCAGTTCGCGGCCTTCGTGGCCGCCACCGGCCACGTCAGCGACGCCGAGCGGCAGGGCTCCGGCCAGGTCTGGAAAAAGGGCTGGCTGGCCGTGCCAGGCGCCGACTGGCGCCACCCCACCGGGCCGGAGAGCAACATCGCGGGGCGCGAACAGCACCCCGTGGTGCAGGTGAGCTGGCATGACGCCACGGCCTACTGCGCCTGGCTGAGCGGCCTGCACGGCCAGGAGTTTTATCTGCCCAGCGAGGCCCAGTGGGAGTACGCCGCCCGGGCCGGCACCACCACGCCCTTTTACACCGGCCCCACCATCAGCACCGACCAGGCCAACTACTTCGGACGGCGCCCCTACGACGGCGGGCCGGTGGGCGTCTTTCGCCAGGACACCACCCCGGTGGGCAGCTTCCCGGCCAATCCCTGGGGGCTGAAGGACATGCACGGCAACGTCTGGCAGTGGTGCGCCGACTGGTTCGACCCTGGCTATTACATCGCCTCGCCGGCCAGCGACCCTCCGGGGCCGGCCCAGGGGAGCGAACGGGTGCTGCGCGGCGGGGCCTGGAACCTGCCGGCCCAGGACGTGCGCTCGGCCCGCCGCTACGGCCGTCCGCCGGGGCTGGGACACAACCTGGTGGGCTTTCGCGTGGCCGGCGGCGGGCGCTAGCCGGCCATTCTGGCCCGCCCACTAGCGGCGGCGGCACGGAAAATCGCGCCATCGCCTAATGATTGTGCTAGCATGGCCCCAGCCTGGCCTCACGAAAGGTAATCGCCCACATGTCCTCGCCTTGGCGCAAGTGGCTGGACATCCAGCCCGAGGAAATCGGCTTGTTCCTGTGGACAGCCGCCCTCTTTTTCCTGATGCGCAGCAGCGACCTGATCTTCGATAACTTCGTGGAGACGGTCTTCCTCAAACGCTTCGGCGTCAAATACCTGCCCATGGTCTACATGGCCAACTCGGTGGTCACCTTCTTCAGCATGGGCGCCCTGATGGGGCTCTTGATGCGCCTGCCCAGCGGGCGGCTCCTGCGCAACATGCTGGTCTGCTTCGGGCTGCTCCTGGCCTCCTTGCGCATCGTGGTGGGCCTGGAAATCAACTTCGTCTATCCGGTGCTGTTTTTGCTGCGCTCCCAGGTGGAGGCCCTTAACAACCTGGTCTTCTGGAACATGGCCAACGACCTGTTCAACACCCGCCAGTCCAAGCGCCTGTTCCCGCTCATCTCGGCCGGCGGCGTGCTGGGGGCCATCCTGGCCAGCTTTTCCACCCCGCCCCTGGCCCAGGCCATCACCCTGGACAACTTCAGGCTGCTCTACGCCGTCTTGTGCTTCATGG
>JACQYR010000008.1 GCA_016208115.1 Desulfarculus sp. | reverse complement strand
ACGGCCAGCCGTTTGGCCTCCTGGTCGTGCCAGGAGGCCTGGCGGGCGTATTGCGCGTATAAGAATATGGCCACGATGCACAGGGCGCTGATAAGGGCCACCGCCTCCACGCTCATGAACCCGCCGACGCGCTTCTGCATGGCCTAGTCTCCCAGCAGGCTATGGGTGACGCGCCCGCCCAGTAGGGTCAGCACCGCCCGGCCGGGTAGGGCGCGTCCGGCAAAAGGCGTGTTGCGTGACAACGAGCGGAAGTCCTTGGGGTCCACGGTCCAGGCTTTGACGGGGTCAATCACCACCACGTCGGCCGGGTTGCCTTCCTGCAGGCGGCCGCCGGGCAGGCCCAAGGCCTGGGCCGGCCCGGAGCAGAGCCGGGCGATGGCCTGGTGCAGGTTGAGGACGCCTTCCTCCACCAGTTGCAACACCACGCCCAGGGCCGTCTCCAGCCCCACCACCCCGAAGGCGGCGGAATCAAATTCCACCTCTTTTTCCAGGATGGAATGGGGGGCGTGGTCGGTGGCCACGGCGTCAATGAGGCCCTCGGCCAGGCCCCGGCGCAGGGCCTGGCGGTCAGCGGCCGAGCGCAGGGGCGGGTTCATCTTGAAGTTGGTATCGTAGTCGCCCACGTCTTGGTCGGTGAGGAGCAGATAGTGGGGGGCGGTCTCGCAGGTCACGCCCAGGCCGGCCTCCTTGGCCCGGCGCACCGCCTCCAGCGAGCCCGCGTAGGAGACATGGGCGATGTGTACCCGCGCCCCGGATAGCCGCGCCAGGTTGAGGTCGCGCTCCACGCAGATCACCTCGGCCTCGGCGGGTATGCCCTTGAGCCCCAGGCGGGTGGCCGTGGGCCCCTCGTGCAGCACCCCGCCGGCCGAGAGCCTCAGGTCCTCGCTGTGGCAGATCACCGGCAGATCAAAGCCGGCGGCGTACTCCATGGCCCGGCGCAGAAGCCGGCTGTCGGCCACGGGCCGGCCGTCGTCGCTCACCGCCACGCAGCCGGCCTCCTTGAGCTCGGCCATTTCACTCAAGCCCTGGCCCCCCAGCCCCAGGGTTATGGCCCCCACGGGGTAGACTCGGCACAGGCCTGCCTGGCGGGCCTTTTGCAGAATCAGCTCGGTGACCGCGCGGCTGTCGTTGACCGGGCTGGTGTTGGGCATGCAGCAAACACCGGTGAAGCCCCCAGCGGCGGCTGCCGCCGAGCCGCTGGCCACGGTTTCCTTGTACTCCTGCCCCGGCTGGCGCAGGTGCACGTGCAGGTCAATCAGCCCCGGGGCCACCACCAGGCCAGCGCAGTCCAGCACTCTCGCCGCCGGCTCGGACAGGTCCGGCCCCACGGCGCTGATGAGGCCGTCCTTGACCAAGAGGTCGCCCACCTGGTCCAGGCCGCTGGCCGGGCACAAGAGACGCCCGCCTTTAAGCAGCAGGGGGCTGGCGCCGGGCTCCATCATCTGACCTCCGCGCCGATGAGCAGATACAACAGGGCCATGCGCACCGCCACCCCGTTGGCCACCTGGTCCAGGATCACGGCGTAGGGACCGTCGGCCACCTCTGGCGACAGCTCCACGCCCCGGTTCACCGGGCCGGGGTGCATGACGATGACCTCGGGCTTGGCCAGGGTCAGGTGCTTTAGGCCCAGGCCGAAGCGCTGGGCGTACTCGCGCTGGGAGGGGAAGAGCACGTCATCCAGACGCTCCTGCTGCACCCTGAGCATGATGATGACGTCGGCGCCCTCCACGGCCTCGCGCATGCTCCGGCACACGCGCACGCCCAGGCTCTCGGCAAAGGGCGGCAGCAGGGTGCGCGGCCCGAAGACCCGCACCTGGCTGCCCATGGTGCCCAGCCCGATGATGTCGGAGCGGGCCACCCGCGAGTGGGCCACGTCGCCGATGATGGCCACCTCCAGGCCGTCCAGACGCCCTTTGTGCTCGCGGATGGTGAGCATGTCCAGGAGCCCCTGGGTGGGGTGCTCGTGGGTGCCGTCGCCGGCGTTGATGATGCTGGGGCTGACGTGCTTGGCCAACAGGTGCGGCGCCCCGGACATGGAGTGGCGCATGACGATGAGGTCCGGGGCCATGGCCTCAAGGTTCTTGGCCGTGTCAATCAGCGTCTCGCCCTTGGTCAGCGAACTGGTGGAGGCCGAGAGCGAAACCGTGTCGGCGCTGAGGCGCTGGGCCGCGATCTCAAAGGAAGTGCGGGTGCGCGTGGAGGCCTCCACGAAGAAGTGCACCACCGTCTTGCCGCGCAGGGTGGGCACCTTCTTGATGGCGCGGGTGTTGATTTCCTTGAGGGAGGAGGCGGTGTCCAGGATCAGGGTGATGTCCTGGGGGTCGAGCCCCTCCAAACCCAGCATATGGCGGCCCAACCCGCTCATGGCCTGGCCTCCGGGCCATGGCCCAAAAAAAACCCCCGGCTACCATTGCTGGTGCGGAGGCTGGCTGGCGGCCTTGAGTTGCCGCCCTGACCCCGGCCTGGGGTTTTCACAACCATAACGAGCGTCCTTGCGGCCTTGGGGGAAATTATCCCTTCATTTATATCAAGGCGGCCCCAGACTGTCAAACGCAGGGTGGCAAACTCGCCCGACCCGTCATGACGACTGGGGCACCCGGCTGGACGGATATATATACCCATGGTACACAGCTAGCCATGGCGAGCGATATGAAAAAATTCCTGGCCTGGGTGGGGCGGAATAGCCGCCTGAGCGCTCAGGTGGCCCATGTGGAGGAAATTCCGCCCCGGCCTTCCAGCCTGGAACCCCTGGACTTGGCCCCCCGCCTGGCCCAGGCCCTGCAAAGCCAAGGCGTGCGCCAACTCTACTCCCACCAGGCCCAGGCCCTGGAATTGGCCCGGGCCGGCCGCGACCTGGTGGTGGCCACGCCCACGGCCAGCGGCAAGACCCTGGTCTACGCCCTGCCGGTGCTGGAGGGGCTCCTGGCCGACCCTAGCGCCAGGGCCTTGTTTATCTTTCCCTTGAAGGCCCTGGAGCAGGATCAGATGCAGGCCCTGAACGGCCTGGCCCTGGCCGCCGGCCTGCCTCCGCCGGCGGCCATCTACGACGGCGACACGCCCACCAGCCTACGCAAGCGCCTGCGCGACAATCCGCCGCCGGTCCTCATCACCAACCCCGACATGCTGCACCTGGGCATCTGCGCCTTTCCCGGGGCCTGGGAGGCCCTGCTTACCAACCTGCGCACCATCGTGATAGACGAGGTGCACACCTACCGGGGGGTCTTCGGCTCCCACGTGGCCCAGGTGCTGCGCCGTCTCTTGCGCCTGTGCCGCTCGCGGGGCAGCCGGCCGCGCTCCGTGCTCTGCTCGGCCACCATCGCCAACCCCGGGCAGCACGCGGCGGCGCTCACCGGCCGGACCTGCGCGCCGGAACAAGTGATCGAGGAGTGCGGGGCACCGTCCGCCGGGCGCTACTTCGTGATGATGAACCCCCAGGGCGCCGCCTCCACCACCGCCGCCCATCTGCTCACGGCGGCCGTGGAGCGCGGGCTGTCCACCATCTGCTTCACGCGCTCGCGCCTGCACACCGAGCTTATCCACTCCTGGGTGGGGCGCCAGCGGCCCGACCTGGCCGCCCAGATCGCTGGCTACCGGGCCGGCTTTTTGCCCGAGGAGCGCCGCCAGATCGAGCGGCAGCTCAGCAGCGGGCGCCTGCGGGGGGTGGTCACCACCAGCGCCCTGGAGATGGGCATAGACATCGGCGGCCTGGACGTGTGCATCCTGGTGGGCTATCCCGGCAGCCAGATCAACACCTGGCAGCGGGGCGGGCGCGTGGGGCGCTCCGGCCAGGAGAGCGCCATCTTCCTGGTGGCCCAGCCCGACGCCCTGGACCAGTACTTCCTCAAGCACCCCCGGGAGTTCTTCGCGCGGCCCCTGGAGGCGGCGGTCCTGGACCCCGACAACCCCCACATCGTGGGGCCGCACCTGGTCTGCGCCGCCGCCGAGGAGCCGCTGAAGCCTGGCGAGGAATTCTTTGATCTGGAGCGCCACGCCGCCACCGTGGCCGGCCTGGAGGCCAAGGGCGAGCTGTTGCGCGACGCCCTGGGCGAAAGGCTCTTCGCGGCCCGCAAGTCCCCCCACCGCCTGGTGGACCTGCGCGGGGCCGGCCAGAGCTTCGCCATCGTGGAACCGGAGGGTAAGGTGGTGGGCTCCTTGGACGGGGTGCGGGTCTACAAGGAAGGCTACCCCGGGGCCATCTACCTGCACCGCACCCAGACCTACGAGGTGCGCCAGATAGACTGGGTCATGCGCCGGGTGACCGTCACCCCCCGCCGGGCCGACTTCTACACCCGCGCCCGCTCCGAAAAAGAAACCGAGATACTGGAGGAGACCGGCCGGCGTCCGGTGGCCAACTTCCTCTTGCACCAGGGCCGGCTCAAGGTCACCGAGACAGTCACCGGCTTCGAACGCCGGCGCCTTAGCGGCGGCGATCTGCTGGGCGTCTTCGGCCTGGACATGCCCCCCCTGACCTTCGAGACCCACGGCCTGTGGCTGGACATCGAGGACGACCTGCGCCGCCTCATCGAGGGCCGGGGCCTGCACTTCATGGGCTCCATCCACGCCCTGGAGCACGCGGCCATCGGCATGTTCCCGCTGTTCGCCCTGTGCGACCGGGGCGACATCGGCGGCATCTCCATCCCCCTGCACCCCCAGACCAGGAAGGCGGCGGTCTTCATCTACGACGGGGTGCCGGGCGGCGTGGGCCTGGCCGAGCGGGCCTTCGAGGTGATCGAGGGGCTCCTGGAGAAGATCGAGGCCCTGCTGGCCGAATGCCCCTGCGAGGAGGGCTGCCCGGCCTGCGTGCACTCGCCCAAGTGCGGCAACGGCAACAAGCCCCTGGACAAGGCCGGGGCGCTATTGCTCACCCGGGCGCTCTTGGGCAAGGAGGAACTGGCCTGCGCCAGGGCCGAGGCCCCCCTGCCCTCCCCGCCGGTCCGGCCGGCCCGGCCGGCCCCCCGGCCGGACGATCCCCTGCGCTACGGCGTGCTGGACCTGGAGACCCAACGCCTGGCCCAGGAGGTGGGCGGCTGGAACAACGTGCACCTGATGCGCGTGAGCGTGGCCGTGCTCTACGACCTGGCCAGCGACAGCTACCTGGCCTTCGAGGAGCGCGACATTCCCCGGCTCATCGCCCGCCTCCAGGAGTTGGAGTTGGTGGTGGGCTTCAACATCAAGCGCTTCGACTACACGGTATTGAGCGCCTACACCAGCCAGGACCTATCGCGCCTGCCCACCCTGGACATCCTGGAGGACGTGCACAGCCACCTGAACTACCGGCTCAGCCTGCAATCCCTGGCCAGCGCCACCCTGGGGGCCGAAAAAAGCGCCGACGGCCTGCAGGCCGTGGCCTGGTGGCGGGCCGGCGAGATGGAGATGCTCACCTCCTATTGCCAAAAGGACGTGGAGCTGACCCGCGATCTGGCCCTTTACGGCCAGGAGCACGGGCACCTGCTCTTTGACCGCAAGGACCAGGGCCGCCTGCGGGTGCCGGTGGACTGGTCCTGGCCCGCCCTGCGCAAGCGCTTTGGCCGGCGCGGCTAGCCTACTTGGCGGCTTTTTGGCGGATGGCCGTGACCTGCTCGCCGCCGGCCCCCCAGTTTTCCGCCGGGACCTCCTCGATGATGACGATGGTCTGGGCCGGGTTCTTCTTCAGCACCTTTTCCATCACCTTGGTTACTCCGGCGATGACTTTAGCCTTTTGCTGGGCGGTGATGCCGTCGGGGATGAGTTTGATGTTTACCAGCGGCATATAGGCTCCTTGTTTGTTATGTTATGACTTCGTGCGCCCTCTTGGGGGCAGGCTGGATCATAGCACGGCGCGAGGTGGAGACATGATGGCTATGATGGACAAGGAACGGCCCCGGGGGATGGGCCGGGGATGGCTTTGGCCGGCCCTGGCCCTGCTGGCGCTCCTCTTGGCTGGCTGCGCCAAGGAAGCGCCGGCCCCCGCGCCGCCCGCGGCCCCGCCGCCCGAGAAGCCCAAGGTCGTCCTGGAGGTGGTGCCCGAGGAGCAGTGGCCGCTCGACGGCCAGGGACGGGTGCTCTTCACCGGCTACTACGAACCCATCCTGGCTGGCCGCAAGAAGCTCTCGCCGCCCTTCACCCACCCGCTCTACGGCCTGCCGGCCGACCTGGTGAACATTGACCTGAGCCAGTTCGGCGACGACCTGCCCAAAAAGAAGCTGCTGGGCCAGGTCAAGGAGCACCAAGTGCGCCCCTACCCCGACCGCGAGGCCATTGACTTCGGCGGGGCCATCAAGGGCCAGGCCGAGCCCCTGGCCTATCTGGACGACATGGTGGAGTCCTTTTTCCTGCACATCCAGGGCTCGGGCCAGGTGAAATTCCCCGACGGCTCGCGGGTGCGCCTGGGCTACGCGGCCAGCAACGGCCGGCCCTACCGCTCCATCGGTCCGCTGTTGGTGGCCGAGGGGCTGATGACCAAGGACGAGATGTCCATGCAGAACATCAAGGCCCTGCTGGCCCAGCGCCCCGACCTGCGGCGCCGGGTGCTGGCGCAAAACCCCTCCTACGTCTTCTTCCGCAAGCTCTCGCCCGAGGGCGGGCCTTTGGGCTGCTTTGAGATGCCGCTGACCGCCGGCCGCTCGGTGGCCCTGGACCGCCGCGTCTTCCCGGGCCTGGCTCCCGGCTTCATCCTGGGCACCCGGCCCACGCCGGGCAGTGGCACCGCGCCCTTTGGCCGCTTCATCGTCAACCAGGACACGGGAGGGGCCATCCGGGGGCCGGGGCGCCTGGATTTGTACTATGGCAGCGGCCCCGAGGCCGGCCTCTTGGCCGGGCGCATGAAGCACGCGGGGCAGCTTTTCTTCTTGGCGCCCAGAAGGCGGTAAGTAAACCATATTAATCCCGGATTATGCGGCGCCCCAGAGGCAGATTGGCATGGCGCACCATGCAGCGGTGGTGGGTGCATGTGACCTCGGCCTTTCCCTTGGCACATCACTTCAGGGCTGTGCTGGGCACAACCTGAACGAGCGCGGCGCTGATTGACTGGCAAAAGACAACGGGCTACCATGCCCAATGATTGAGCGATAGCCTTTTACGTAGTGATATTGAGGTAAAACGCCTCAGGCAATGGACGCGAGGTTCTTTGGGTGCCGGTTCTGGGGCTCATGCCATGCACCAATCCACGTCGGAGGACTCAAAAAGAAAGATGGCGCGGCGTCAGTCGCATAATTTGGAATTACAGTCGGCGTTGATTTGGCTGCGCCGGTGGAGTCGAGAAGGGGCCAGTCCGATGGACCCCGCCACGGGTAGGGCTCGCTTCGCGGTTTCCGGGAACGGGGTTATCACTGATTCCAGCATGGGCCTGGAATGGGTGGAGAGCCCTACTGGTATCCCATCTTACAAAAGTGCCGAGGCCTGGGTGAAGGGCTGCAATATTGCAGACGGCGGATGGCGAATGCCCACGCGGGAGGAACTGCGTGGCCTGTACATCAAGGGCATGGGCGCATGCAACAGGGATACTGCCTTCAAGACGAAAGGGTGGCGGGTATGGGCCGAGCCTCAGGACTCGTCATCCGAGGGAGGATTCTATTTCCGGGCGGGCGGCGGGTATTGGGACGCCTCCGACGACCACAACTACTACAGCTACGATAACAACGATGGCATACCCCATGTTTTCGCCGTGCGCGCACTGTCGCGAAGATGACGTGGTTTATTTGGCCTCAGGCCTCCTGGCTGAAGTCATAGGACAGCGCCGGGTCCTGGTGACAGGCGGCCATCCGCAGGTAGCGGCTGACCACCCGTAGCGGCCGGGCCAGCTCGTCGGCGGTAAGCGCCCGTTTTACCTTGGCCGGCACCCCCAGGGCCAGCACGCCGGGCGGTATCTCCTGGCCCGGGGCCACCACGCTGCCCGCCCCCACCACCGCGCCCTTGCCCACCTGGGCGTGGTCCAGCACCACGGCGCCCATGCCGATGAGGGCCTGGTCCTCGATGACGCAGGAGTGCAGCACCACCCGATGGCCGATCACCACGTCGGCGCCCACCTGCGTGCCGGCACCCTTGTGCCCCACGTGGATGACGGTGCCGTCCTGGATGTTGGTGCGCGCCCCCACCTTGATCCAATTGATGTCGCCGCGCAGCACGCAGCCATACCACAGGTTGACGTGGGGACCCAGTTCCACCTCGCCCAGCACCACCGCGCCCCAGGCCACGAAGGCCGTGGGGTGGATGTTGGGGGTCTTGCCGTTGACCGGCCCGATGAGACTCATGTGTGCCATCCCGTGGGTGTGTGGGAGGACTTTACACCCCTTGCCCGCCAGCCGGCAAGCCGGGGCCGGCCGGTATTGACAGAAACGTCCCCGTGGCCTAACCTCTGGGGAAACATTGTTTTTTAAGTCCCGAACCGGAGTCGCTTTCCATGAGCCTAGCCCGCAAACTTCCCCTTATCCTGCTCCTGGTCCTGATCGTGGCGGCCGGCCTGAGCCTGGCTGTGGTCTGGCCCCACTTGGAAGGCCAGGACCCCCAGTTCATGCTGAAAAGCGAGCCCACCCACCTGGGCCGGTTGAGCCTGTTGGAACTGAGCTTGAGCGACCAGGGCACCGGCCTGGCCTCCCTGAGGGTGACCGCCATCCAGAACGGCAAGGAATACAAGCTACTGGAAAAGAGCTACGCCACCGGCTCCACCTGGGACCGCCACGGCCTGGGCCAGGCCACCGAAAGGCTGGAGATCAAGGCCCTGGAGCAGGGCATGGTGCAAGGCCCGGCCACCCTGATCGTGCAGGTGCGCGACCGCTCCCTGCGCAACTGGTTCCACGGCAACCTGGCCGAGCGCCAGTTCCAGGTGCTGGTGGACACCATACCCCCCAAGGTGACGGTCCTTAGCCGCACCATCCACCTCAACCGGGGGGGCGTGGGCCTGGCGGTGTATAAGTCCAACAAACCCCTGGCCGTGCACGGCGTGCAGGCGGGCAAACGCTTCTTCCCGGGCGTCAACCCCTGGCCCCAGGACCCCCTGGCCGGCATGGCCTACTTCGCCTTTGGCGACGACGAGGACAAGGGCGCCTCCATCAAGGTCATGGTGCAGGACCCGGCTGGCAACCAGGCCGGCAGCGGGCTGACCGTGCGCCTGAAGTGGAAGGAGTTCAAGAGCGACACCCTGAACATCTCCGACAACTTTCTGGATGCCCTGGCGCCGCGCTTCATGGCCGAGGCCCCGCCGGCCAAACAGCAGCCCCTGGAGGTCTTCCTGTGGGTCAATGAGGAATTACGGCGTCAAAACCACCAACAAATACTTAGTGTGTGCTCAACCACCAGCCCGCAGCAGCTCTGGCGGGGGACCTTTGTCCGCCCCCTGGGCAAGCCCATGGCCGGCTTCGCCGACCGGCGCTCCTACGTCTACAAGGGCCGTGAGGTCAGCCAGTCCACCCACCTGGGCGTGGACCTGGCCGACCTGGCCATGAGCCCCATCAAGTCCACCGCCGCCGGCAAGGTGGTCTTCGGCGGCCCCTTGGGCATCTACGGCAATTGCGTGATCCTGGACCATGGCCAGGGCATCTTCTCGCTCTACGGACACTTGTCAGAGGTTTCCGTGCGCCCCGGCGAGATGGTGCCCCTGGAGGGCGTGCTGGGGCGCTCGGGAGCCACGGGCCTGGCCCTGGGCGATCACCTGCACTTCTCCATCCTGGTGGGCGGGGTCTTCGTCACCCCCACCGAGTGGTGGGACCCCCACTGGATCAAGGACAACGTGGAACTGCGTTTCCAGGAGGCCTCGCTGCCCTGGCCCCTGGCGGCCAGGTAGGCGGCTAACCCCGGGCCTTTACGCCACTTCCGGCCAGGCCCGGTTTGTGCGACCCTCCAAGCATGACGCTTGAGGCAACCTTGCGAGGCAGGCCCATGCCCTGGTGGCGCCGCGGTTTGCTATTGTCGGTGCTTCTGCTGGGCGCCGGCTGCGCCTCTTGGCCCGGCGCGGCCCGGCCCCTGCCCGCGCCGGGCACGGTCTTTGCCCCGCCGGCCCAGGCGCCCCTGTCGCCCGAGGAAGTCAACCGCCGCCTGGGCCAGACCCAGGTGCTTCTGGTGGGCGAGGTGCACGACCACCCCGGTCACCACCAAGTGCAACTGGACATGCTGAAGGCCATGGCCGCCCAGGAGGGGCCGCTGGTGGTAGGCGTGGAGTGGCTGGAGTGGCCGGCCCAGGAGGCCTGCGACCAGTTCTCGGCCGGCGGGCTCAGCGTGGAGCAGTTCGCCCAGAAGGTCAATTGGCAGGAGCGCTGGGGCTTCCCCCTGGAGCTTTACGCCCCCATCCTGGAGTTCGTGCGCCAGAAAGGGCTGCCCCTGGTGGCCCTGAACGCCCCCCTGGAGGCGGTGCGCCAGGTGGCCCGGCAGGGGCTGTCCTCCCTGCCGCCGGGGCAGAGGGCGCTGTTGGCCCCGGCCCTGGACCTCAATGACCCGGCCTACCGCCGCCAGATGGCCGCCCAGTTTTCCATGCACGGCATGGGCCGCGGCCCCAGTCAGGAGAACTTCTTCGTGGCCCAGGTGGCCCGCGACGAGACCATGGCCCACCGCCTGGCCCTGGCGCTGGCCCCTTGGCCCGACGGCGGCAAGCGGGCGGTGGTGCTGGCCGGCGGCGGCCACCTGTCCCACGGCCAGGGCCTGCCCACCCGCCTGGCCCGGCGCCTGCCCGGCGCGCGCCTGACCACCGTGCTGGCCATGGAGGCCGCCATGGCCCCCAGCCAGGGCGCCGCTACCTGGGACGACCTGGAGGGCTCCCCCCCGGCCGACCTGCTGGTGGTGGCCACGCCAGCGCCGCCGCCGCCGCCCCGCCTGGGGGTGGTGCTCAAACCCCAGGACGGCGGTCTGTTGATCGAGCGGGTCCTGCCCCAGACCCCGGCCCAGCGGGCCGGCCTTTTGGCCGGTGACTTGCTAGTGGGCATGGACGGCAGGCCGGTCAGGCAGGCCAAGGACATCCACGACCTGATAAAGGCCGCCCCCCACATCCCCCACGAGTTCAGCATCAGGCGGGAGGGCCGGGAACTGCGTCTCACCATCACCTTGCAAGGGCCGGGCAGGTAAACCCTAATCCAGCCCACGGCGGGAGTAGTTGATGGACCTTGCCACAATTTCTGGGATTGTCCTGGGCCTGGGCATGATCTTCACGGCCATCAAGATGGGCGGCAGCGCCATCATCTTTTTGGACCTGCCCAGCTTCATGATCGTGGCCGGAGGCACCATCTCCTCCATACTCATCGCCTTTCCCCTCAGGGACGTGGCCAACGCCTTCGTCATGGCCAAGCAGGTCTTCGCCCAGCGCAAGGTGGACCCCAACGAGGTGGTGCGGGTGATCCTGACCATCGCCAACCTGTCCCGGCGCCAGGGCTTGGTGGCCCTGTCCAAGGTGCGCACCGACAACGCCATTCTCAAGAAGGCCCTGATGCTCCTGGCCGACGGCGCCTCCGAGGAGATCATCGAGGATTCCTTGCGCATCGAGATCGAGGCGCTCAAGCAGCGGCGGCTCATCGCCCAGGAAGTCTTTCGCAAGATGGGCGCCCTGTCGCCGGCTTTTGGCATGATCGGCACCCTAATCGGCCTGGTGCAGATGCTGCGCAATCTGGACGACCCCAAGAGCATCGGTCCGGGCATGGCCGTGGCCCTCTTGACCACCTTCTACGGCGCCCTGTTCGCCTACCTGTTCTTTTTGCCGGTGGCCGCCAAGCTCAAAAGCCGCACCCAACTGGAGCTGGTAAACCTGGAGATCATCTTCGAGGGCGCGCGCGGCATCCTGCAGAACAATAACCCCATGATGATTTACGAAAAGCTCAGTTCCTTCATCCCTCCCAGCATCAGGGACGCCTACCGGCCCGGCAAGGGTGAGAAATGAGCAAGCCCCCCCGGAGAAGGCCCTCCTTCGTGACCACGGACGACGAGGACGACATGCCCAGCCCCTGGGCGGTGACCATGGCCGACATGTTCACCCTGCTCATGTGCTTTTTCATCCTGCTGTTCGCGGTGAGCAGCCTGGACAGCAAGCGCTTCGATAACATCCTGTCGGCGGTGCAGGGCGCCCTGGGCGGCATCGGCGGGTCCGGCGGGGTGATGTTGCAGGGCGGCGCGCCGGGAGGCAAGGCGGTCAAGCCCAAAAGCCTGGACGAATTGACCGGCCTGGAGGAGGAGTCGCTCTTGCAGGACATGCGCCAGGAGTTCAAGGGCCGCGCCCCGGACGAGTCCATGCAGATAACCATGCGGGGCAACCAGGTGGTGCTGCAAGTGGGGGGGCAGGTGCTCTTTACGCCGGGGTCGTCCACCCTGGCCCCCCAGGCCCAAGGCTTCCTGGACCGGGTAGTGCGGGTGGCCAAGAACTATCCCGACTACCGCGTGGACATCAAGGGCCATACCGACCCGCGCCCCATCAGCACGGCCAAGTTCGAGAGCAACTGGGAGCTGAGTTCACTTAGGGCCACCGCCGTGCTGCGCTACTTGATTGATCGTGGCGTTTCTCCCAAGCGGCTGACTGCCACCGGCTATGCCGACACCCAGCCCCTGGTGTCCAACACCAGCGAGGAGAACATGGCCAAGAACAGGAGGGTGGAATTTGTTCTGGAAAAAAAAGAAAAATAAGCCCTCTGACCAGGACCCCTTCAAGCTGGAGTTCGAGGAGGGGCCGCGCTACTACTTCAGGGTCACCACCTCGCCGCAAAAGCCGGTGCGCTTCCAGGTGGGGCAGCGCTCCTACCAGGTGGAGGACATCAGCGCCGGCGGCACCGGAACCTCACCTGTGATTGGGTTCTCGATGTAGCGGCCCCCGCCTATATTACCGAAGTTGTCCGGGAAATTACTATCATAGGGAAAGTCCCTGATACCACCCGGATCATCGAGAACCCATGCACCGGCCACCGTGGTGGTGTTGATGGTGCACGCTATATAATCGCTCCAGCCCTCCCCCATGC
>JACQYR010000007.1 GCA_016208115.1 Desulfarculus sp. | reverse complement strand
GTGGCTGAGCCACACCGCCGCCGCCAGGCCGGCCAGCAGGGTCAGGGCCAAGGCCGTGGCGAAGATGCCCAGGATGGCCAGGAGCGGCTGATAGGCCTCCTTGGCGGGCAGGGCCACCAGCACGTACCAGTCCAGGGTGGGGGTCTTGACCAGGCTGCCGATCATGGCCACGCCGTCGAAATCCAGGCCGCCCACGGCCGGGCCGCCGCCGGCCAGGCCCTGGCGCACCAGGGGGATGTCGCTGACATTGAGCTGCTGGGCGGTGTGGCGGCCCTCTTGGTCGGCGATGACCTGGCCCCGGCGGTCCAGCACCAGCATTAGTTGCCGGGGCTCGGTGGCCAGGTGTTGGAGGTGGCGGCTTAAGTTGTCCAAGCGCAGCTCGCCGATGACCGTGTCCGGGCCCGAGGGCACCGCCAGGGCCACCGACAGGCCGCCGCCCACCACCGACAGGAAGGTGTCGGACCACACCGGGCCGCCCTGGTCCCTAATCTGCCGAAAAAGGCTGTTGCGCGACATGTCCATGCCCAGGAGGTCCTTCTGCTGGGCCTGGGCCTGGCCCCCCAGGGCCACCGCCCTGACCCGGCCTTCGGGGCCGGTAACGTAGATGGCCCGCACCGTGCCGTCCTGACGCACCTGACTGTCCAGTATCTGCTGGAGATGTCCGCCCTGCCGCCCCTCGAAGGAGATTATGGCCGCCAGGTCCTGCACGCTGGCCAGGGAGGCGGTCAGGTAGGTCTCCACCTGGGAGGCCACGGCCCCGGCCAGTTGGCCCTGCCTGGCCTCGACCTCCGACCTGACCTGGGGCGGCAGCCACAGGGCGCCCAGCCCCGCCGCCACCACGAAGGGCAACAGGGCCACCAGCACGGTTTGCAGGGTCAATATCAGACGCAGGGGTCGCGCGACCATGGGGCTCACTCCAGGGTCAGGTAACGGCCGTCCTTGACCATGGTCATGAAGGTGCCGCGGTCGGCGTCGCCATGCTGGTCCATGGTGATGGCCTGCTGCACGCCCTGGAAGGTACCTTGCGCGATTATGGCCTGTTTGAGGGTCTGGCCCGGCCGGCGCGACTCCAGGCCCCTCATGACCACCTGGGCGGCGTCATGGCCGGCCAGGCCGGCGAAGCCTGGCTCCTGGCCGAAGCGGGCGCGGTAGGCCGCCACGAAGTCCAGGTAGCGCCGGGAGGTGTCGTTGCGGTCCAGGAACTGGGTCACCACCACCCCATCGGCGGCGGCCCCGGCCAACTCCACGAAGCGCTCGGTGGAGGCCCACTCCGACATGGCGATGGCCACGCCTTCGTCCAGCTTGCGCACCTGCTGGCAGATCAGGGCCGCGTCCACGGCGTTGGAGATTATCACCACCAGGTCGGGCCGGGCCGCCAGCAACTCCGTCACCGTCTCCAGAAAGGCCGCCTCGTTGCTGGAACGGAAGGCGCGGGTCAGCACCACGTGGCCGCCCAGTTCCTCGAAGGTCTGGCGGAAGTCGTGCAGCCAGCTTTCGCTGTAGGCGGCGTTGCCCACGTCGTAGATGGCCGCCGCCCGGGCGCGCCCCAGCTTCTGGCGATGGTGCCGGGCGCTTTTGCTGGCGTACTGGTAGGTGGTGGAGATCACCCGCAGGAAGTTGTCGTCACGGCCGGTCAAGAGGGTGGTGGTCACGGTGGGGCTGACCATGACCACCGGCCCCGCCCGCAACAGGGGCAGGGTGTCCATGGCCACGCTGCTGGTCATGGGGCCGATGACGGCCTCCACCCCCAGGTCCAAGAGCTCCGTGAGCGCCCGCCGGGCCTGCTCGGCCTCCTGGCCGTCGTCGCGCACGATCAGCTCCACCAGGCGGCCCCCCAGGCCGCCGCTGGCGTTTTTTTGCTCCACGGCCAGCATGGCGCCGTTGCGGCCGGCCACGCCCAGGTCGGCCACCCGGCCGCTCAGCCCCCCCAGGAAGCCCAGCCGCAGGGGCGGGGCGGGTCCGCAGGCGGCCAAGAGCGCCATCAGCGCCGCCAGGCCCCAGCAGGCAAGCACGGACATGCGTGGCATGGCCATTCTCCCGGAGGTGGTGATCTTCCCGATACCATCCGCCTAGCCCACGACAACGCGGCCAGGGGCGGGCCGGAGGTGAGCCAACGGGCCGGGGCAGGTAGTCTCAGTATGCCTTAGCCGGGCCGTGGGGCGCAAATGCCCCACGTCAATCCCGCTGGCCCCCAGGCCGCTGGTTTGGGTTATATTAGAGGGAACTCCCGTACGTCCCGGAGAGACGCCAGCGTGCCTCCAGAGACGATCCCCATATACAGCCTGGGTCCCCTCATCGGGCTGGCCATCAACGCCACCCTGTGCCTGTGCTGCCTGGTGCTGGCGGTCATGTACCCCCAGTTCAAGCCGCTCAAGAGCCTGTGCGTGTTCTACGCGGCCCTGGTCTGTTTCTTCCTGGGCTTCGCCGCCTACGGCCTGCAAATCTCCCAGGCCTGGATAATCTACTGGTACCGGGTGATGCTCCAGGGCCTGGTGTGGCTGCCCTTCACCTGGCTGATGTTCGCCCGCGACCTGCGGGGGGCAAAAAACGGGGTGCTCTACTATGTCTGCCTGGCCGCGGGCCTGGCGGTCACGGCGGCCTTGTACCTGAGCGATGACCCGGCGGTGCTGGGCCTGCCCCTGGCCTTTCACGCCCACGCCGGGGTCTGGCGTCCACAGTCGTTGTTCCTGCGCCCCTTCATCTATGTCTTCGCCCTGCTGGTCAACCTGGCCTGCATCGCCTTGAGCTACCTGCGCTGGTGGAAAGACTCCCCCCGCCCCGGCTTCGTCGCGCCCCTGACCGGCGGGCTGGCGGTGTGGCTCTTGGCCGGCCTCCACGACGCGGCCCTGTCCCTGGGCTTTGCCACGCCCTTCGGGCGCAATCTCATCTGGCTGGGCGGGCTGTGCTACTCCATGTTCCAGGTGGTGGCCGTGGGGCTGTACTTCCGCGACGTGCTGGGCGCCCAGGAGAGAATGCGCGGGGAGCTGCGCGATACCCAGGCCCGCTTCCAGGAGGTGGCCGAGATGTCGCCCTCGGCCATCGCCGAGTGCGATACCCAGCTCAACGTCACCTACGCCAACCGCGCCGCCCTGGAGATGTTGGGCTACGGCCCCCAGGACCTGGCCCGTGGCCTCAGCATGCTAGAACTGGGCGGCGGCGAGTCCTCGCCGGAGCAGGCCGGCCTGCTGGCCCGGCTGGTGCAAGCCGGCACCTCGGGCTACGAGGAGTTGCGCCTCAAGCGCAAGGACGGCAGCCACATCCACGCCCTGGTGAACTACGCGCCCATCATCAAGGATGGCCTGGTGACCGGCGGGCGCGCCGCCGCCCTGGACATCAGCGAGCGCACCCGCACCGCCAAGGCCCTCAAGGCCAGCGAGGAGCGCTACCGCAACATCCTGGACCAGATGGAGGACGGCTATTACGAAACCGACCTGAAGGGCAACTTCACCTTCTTCAACGACTCGGTGGGGCGCATGCTGGAATACAGCCGCCAAGAGCTCATGGGCATGAACTACCGCCAGTACATGGACGGTGAGCAGGCCGAGCGCATCTTCAAGGAGTTCAACGAGGTTTTCTTAAGCGCCCGGCCCCAGAAAGCCTTTGACTGGCAGATCATCACCAAGAGCGGCCAGCGGCGCTTCTTCCAGTCCTCCATCTCCTTGATGCGCGACGGCCAGGGCCAGCCCGCGGGCTTTCGGGGGGTGGCTCGCGACATCACCCAGGTCAAGCTGGCCGAGCAGGACCGCCAGGCCAGGCTCCAGGCCCAACTGGCCAGCCAGGCCAAGAGCCAGTTCCTGGCCAAGATGAGCCACGAGATACGCACCCCCATCAACGCCATCCTGGGTATGTCGGAGTTGGCCACCGAGGGCGAGTTGGACCCGGCCCAGGCCAAGTACCTGGCCACCATCCAGCACGAGGCCCAGGCCCTGATGTCCCTGGTCAACGACATCCTGGACTTCACCAAGATCGAGGCCGGCAAGCTGAAGCTGGAGTCGCTGGAGTTCGCGCCCCGCGCCCTGGTGGAGGGCCTGGCCATGAGCTTCGCCCAACTGGCCCGGCGGGGCGGCGTGGACCTGTACTGCCGGGTGGACCCCAGCCTGCCGGCCCTGGCCCTGGGCGACCCCGTGCGCCTCAACCAGATGCTCACCAACCTGGTGGTGAACGCCATCAAGTTCACCGCCCGGGGCGAGATCGGCATCGAGGTGGAACCGGTGAGTGACCCCGGCCCCGCGCCCCTGGTCAGGTTCACGGTGGCGGACACCGGCATAGGCATCGCTCCCCGCAAGCTGGAGAGCATCTTCGAGAGCTTCACCCAGGCCGACGCCTCCACCACCCGGCGCTACGGGGGCAGCGGCCTGGGATTGACCATCGTCAAGGAGCTGGCCCAACTCATGGGCGGGACCATCGGGGTGCGCAGCCAGGAGGGCCAGGGCAGCGCCTTCTGGTTCCAGGTGCCCCTGGCCCCGGCCAGTCCCCCCGGCCTGGCCGCGCCCCCCAGAGGGGAGGCGGTGCTGCTCTGGCACCAGAGTGCCCAAGGTGGCCGGACGGCGGCCCAGTACCTGGAGGCCCTGGGCCACGAACCGCGCCAAGCTTCCGGCCCCGACGAGGCCCTGGCCCTGGCCCCCGGCTGCCGCTTGGTCGTCTGGGGCCTCTCCAGCCAGGACGGACCCCCGCCGCCGGCCCTGGCACAGGTTGCCGGTTTTGGCGGCCCGCCGCTGTTGGTCATGACCCCGCCCGGCCAGGCCCAGCCCAGCCCCCAGGTGCTGGACCTCATGCCGGCGGCCCTGGTCTGCCAGCCCTTGTGCCTGGACGACCTGGCCCGCGCCCTGGACCTGGCCCTGGGCCGGGGGCCGTTGCTGGCCCCCCAGGCCCTGCCGCCGCTGCCGCCCCAGGCCCAGGCCACCGGCCGGCCGGGCTCGGGGCCGCGGGTGCTGTTGGCCGAGGACTACCCCACCAACCGGGTCTTGGCCCTGCGCCACCTGGAACGCATCGGCTGCCGGGTGGTGGTGGCCGAGGACGGCCGCCAGGCCGTGGAGGCCTTCGGTGGGCGTCAGTTCGATTTGGTGCTCATGGACGTGCAGATGCCGGAGATGGATGGCTACGCCGCCACCCGGGCCATCCGCGCCCTGGAGGCCCGGCGGGCCGGGGCGGGTCAGGACAGCGCCCGAGTGCCCATCATCGCCCTGACCGCCCACGCCACCACCGAGCACCGGGCCCAGTGCTTCGCCGCCGGCATGGACGACTACCTGGCCAAGCCCTCTCGCCGCGGCGACCTGCTGGCCATGGTGGAGAAATGGGCCGGCGCCGCCCGCGAGACCGCGCCCCAGGCCGCCCCCGCCGTCGGCCTGGAAGGCGCGGCGCAACGGGAGAGCCAGGAGGAGGACCCCCTGGACCTGGCCCAGGCCCTGGCCGAGTTTGATCACGACGTCGCCTTCTTGGCCGAGGTGCTGGAGGGCTTCCATAAGCAGACCGCCGGCCGCCTGGCGGACATGCATGAGGCCCTGGCCAACGGCGACGCCAAAGCCCTAGGCGCCCTGGCCCACGCCGTCAAGGGCGGGGCGGCCAACCTGACCGCTGGAGCAGCGGCGGCCACGGCGGCCCGCCTGGAGGAACAGGCCCAGGCCGGCGACCTCCAGGGGGCGGGCCAGACCCTGGCCGTCCTGGAACGGGAACTGGAGCGCGTGCAGGCCCATGCGCGGGAGAACCTGAAGGAGACCTAGCCCATGAGAATCCTGGTGGTGGACGACGACCTGGCCAGCCGCAAAAAAATGGAGCGCATCATGGGCTCCTTTGGCCAGTGCCAGGCCGTGGAGAGCGGCAACGCCGCCATGGAGGCCTTCCTGGACGCCCTGAACCAGGGCCAGCCCTTCGATCTGGTGACCCTGGACATTATCATGCCCGGCAAGGACGGCATCGAGACCCTGCTGGATCTGCGCGAGGTGGAGCGGGCCCTGGCCGGCCCCGGCCACAAGCGGGCCACGGTCTTCATGGTCACCAGCAAGTCCGAGAAGGACTCGCTGATAACCTGCGTGCAGGCCGGCTGCGACGACTACATCATCAAGCCCTTCGACCGCGAGGTGGTGGCCCGCAAGCTCACCAAGTTCGGCCTCGGCCAACCCGAGTCCGAACCCGAGCCCCAGGCCCTGCCCGCCGCCGAGGATGACCAGAAGGTGGACCTCGGCCACGAGGTGCTGCGCCAGTTTCAGCGGGGCGAACTGAACCTGCCCTCGCCGCCCACCATCTACACCAAGTTCCACCAACTCCTGGAGCGGGAGGCCAGCCTGGAGGAGATCGCGGAACTGCTCAAGCTGGACGTGGCCATCTCCTTCCAGATCATCGGCGTGTCCAACTCGCCCTATTACCGTGGCGCGGCCGAGAACAAGACCCTGGAGCAGGCCCTGGGCCGCCTGGGCCTGGAGGCCACCAAGAAGTACGTGGACGTGCTGGCCACCCGCTCCCTATATGCCCCGGCGGGGGCCAAGTATCGTGAGCAGACCCAGACCCTGTGGCGGCAGGCCCTGGCCTGCGCCCACGCCAGCGAGCTGTTGGCCCAGGCCCTGGGGCTGACCCTCTCCCAGGACCCCTTCACCCTGGGGCTGTTGCACGAGATCGGCAAGATGATCCTCCTGCACATCGTGGCCGATCTGGAAAAGGGGAACAAGCTGGGCGGGCCGGTGTCGCCGCAGGACCTTCAGGCCACCTTGAGCGCCTACCAGGGCCAGTTTGGGGCGGCGGTGTTGCACAAGTGGGGCTTCCCGCAGGAGTACGTGCTGGTGGCCCGGCAGCACGACCAGCCCAGCCAGACCCTCCAGCCGGACCTGCCCGAGCTTATGGTGGTGCGGGCGGCCAAGACCCTGGCCGCTTCGCCGGCGCTCTGGCAGGACGTGTGGGAGCAGGTGCGCCAGCGCCTCGAGGGCCTGGGACCGCTGTTGGAATGAAGCGGACCGGCCATCCTCGGCCCGCCGCCCAAAGCCCATGATGGTTTTGGGCGGCGTTTTGTTATAACTTGGCGGCAGTCATGGAGACCCACCTCACACGGCAGGCCGGCCCCGCCCCGGCCGACACCCCTTCCCTTGGACGCGGGCCGGCCCCAGCGTGGTGGCTGGCGGCCCTGGCCGTGGCGCTGCTGGGGCTGGCCCTGCTCTGCGGCACCGACCCTGGCCAGGCCGGCGGCGCCCAGGGCGGGGAGCTGCTGCTGCCCCCCGGCGGGCGGGTGTTGCTGGGGCCTTGGCCGCAAGAGTGGGAGCGGGCGCTGCTGCGCCTGGACTGCGCCCCGGGGCAGGACTGCTTCGAGCTCCAGGCCGTGGCCGGGCCGGGCGGCCCGGAGGCGACGGCCCAGGGCCGGGGCCAGGCGCGTTATGACCTGCGCCGGCCGGCGGGCCAGGCCTGGCGGGTGGAGGTGGTCAACCCCGGCCCCCAGACGGCGGTGGCGCGGCAGTGGCGGGCGGTTAACTTCCTGGCCGTGAACTCGCGGCCGCCGCGCCTGGCGCTCTTGCTGGGGCCATCCGCGCCAGGGGCCGGACAAGGGGGCCAGGCCCTGGCCGGGGGAGTGGCCCTGGCCGGGGGAGTGGCCCTGGCCCTGGTCCTGTGGTGGCGGCAGGGGCGGCGGCGGGGCTCCTGGATGTTCTGGGGCGCGGCCCTGCCCCCCCTGGCGGCCCTGGCCCTGGCCTTGGGCCTGTGGGGCTTGGACCTGCGCCTGGCCCTGGCCTGGGAGACCTTGGCCCTCCTGGGCCTGCCGGGGCTGGCGCTGGCCCTGGTTCGCAGGCCGCTATGGGCCACCCTGCTGGGGCTGGGGGCGGTGTGGGGCCTTTTGCTGGCCACTCTGCTGGGGGTGGGTCTGCCGCCGGAATGGTTCGGGCCGCCCCTGGTGCAACAGCTTCACTATACCTATATGTGCGGGCTGGCGGCCCTGGCCCAGGCCCTCTTGACCTGGGGTCTGTATCGCCAGCGGCCAGCTTGGCTGCGCCCCGGCCAGCACCCGGTGATCGCCTCGCTCTTGTGGGTGGCCGCGCCCTGCCTGCTCTTCTACCTGGCCAACGGCTACACGGTCTTCGGCGGCGACGCCACCTACAACGGCCTGCTGGCGTTGCGCCTGCTGGGGGGCCACGGCCTGTACTACGACCAGGCCTGGGTGGCGGCCCACGGCGGCTGGGGCCTGGTGGAGGTGGGCGAGCGCTTCCTGCCCACCTTCCCCATGGGGCCGGGTTTCCTGGGTCTGCCCACGGCGCTCATCCAGCGCCTGCTGGGCGGTGGGCCGGAGCACCTCTTGGCGGCCTGGAACCAGAAGGTCACCGCCTCCTGGGTGGCGGCCGCTGCGGCCGTGGTGATGTTCCAACTGGTTAATCGCCTGGGCCGGCGCGCCGGCTGGGCGGCGCTGTTGACCCTGGGCTTCGCCCTGGGCTCCAGCCAACTGGGCATCTGCGCCTCCACCCTGTGGCAGCACGGCCCCACGGTGCTGTTCATCACCCTGGGGCTGTATTGCCTGCTGCGCGGCCTGGCGGAGGATGATCCCCGCTGGCTAGGTCTGGCCGGCCTGCCCCTGGGGTTCCTGCCGGTGCTGCGCACCCAGGCCGTCTTGTTTCATCTGGCGGGGCTGGCGGTGGTGGCCTGGCACCGGCCCAGGGCCTTGCCCGGCTTCATCCTCTTCACCCTGCCCGGCCTGGCGGCCTTCCTGGCCGTCAACCTGGGGCTCTACGGCTCCATCTTCGGGGGCTACGCCTACCAGGCCCACGGGGCCAACTTTCCCACCTCCCTGTGGGAAGGCCTGGCCGGCCTGCTGTTGTCGCCCAACCGGGGGCTGCTGGTCTTCTCGCCGTTCATGCTGCTGGCCCTGTGGGCCACGGCCCGCCTGGCCCTTCGGGAGCCGCGCCTGGCCTGGCCCCTGGTCCTGGCCATGGCCGGCTTTTTGGCCGCGCACGCCAAGTTCGACGGCTGGTACGCCGGCTGGTGCAACGGGGCGCGCTACACCGCCGAGCTGGTGCCGGTCCTTTTGGCGCTCTTGGCCTGGCGTTATCGCGAGGCTGCCGGGCGGGGGCTGCGCTGGGCCTTGGGCGGGCTGGTGGGGCTGGCCATGCTGATAAACCTGCCCCTGCACCTGTTTGTGCCGCAGGTCTTTCAGTGGAACATCTTCCCGGACATTGACCAGCGGGTGCTGGAGCGGGTCTGGGATTGGCGGGACTGGCAGCCCCTGCACTTCCGGCACCACCTGGCCTTGGGGCAGGGGCGGGTGGTGCCGGCATTCGCCTTGGCGCGCAACCAGCGCCTCACCCCCCTGCCGGACCCTGACTTGCACTACCGCGTGGGCGTGGAGTTGGGGCCAGAGCCGGTGGAGGCCCTCAAGGTGGTCAACCTGGCCCTGGGGCCGGGGGCCTATCGCTTCAGCCTGCGGGGCGGCGCCGCGCCGGGCAGCCAAGCCCAGGCCGAGCTGACCCTGGATGTCATCAACCAGGAAGGCCGGCGGCAGAGGGTGGACCTCCCGCCGGGCGGGGCCTGGGAACTGTCCCTGGACTTCCGGGTGGGGCGCGCTGGCTGGGTGGACCTGGGGCTGGCCTTCAGCGGCCAGGGCCATCTGGAGTTGGCCACCGCCCAGGTTACGCGCCAGGGCGATTGACGCCCCAAGCCGCTAGGCGGGAGGATTATTTTCACAACTCCGCGCCCAGATGGCACTTTATCCTGCTTGACTAGGTAAAAACCAGGCCGCATACTATATATTGTGGTATTGGTGGTTAATGTTGCCAAATGTGGATAACCTGGGAGTTTTTCAGTTTTTTTGTACGTAAGCTACCACTTGAGGGATGGGCAATATGCACGCATCAAGGCTCAACCCCGACCACCCCGGTGAAATACTCCTGGATCAATTCCTGCTGCCCCACCAGGAATCCATGGCCCAACTGGCCCGGGCCTTGGACGAGCCCCTCAGCCGCATCCAAGAGCTGATAAGCGGCCGGGGCCGCATCACCGAGGCCATGGCCATGAAACTGGCCCACCACTACGGCGTGGCCGCCAAGTTTTGGCTCAACCTGCAACTGCGCTTCGATCACCGGGCCTCGCTCTGCTGAAGACCTAAGGGCCGGCCCAGCCCCCCTGTGACGCTGGCGCCAGGCTCCCCCCGCCGGGGCTTGGCCCGCCGGCCAGGGCTCAGTTTGCCCGCCGGACGCCTTAGCCAACCCGCCGCCAGAGAATATCCTTGCCAGGGCCGGCGCGGCTTGCGAGAATCCCCCTCTAGAAACCCCTGATAACCACTGGCCTGTCCAGAGACAGTACACCCCTTGCATGGCCGTTTGGTGGACAGCATGATTCCGCGATCCTCCGGCCAGCCCGCGCGCCCAGATCGTGGCCCCTCCGGTGGCCAGCCCGCCCCCCCCGCGGCCAGCCGCCTGGCCATGCGCAAGATCCTGGTGGCGGTGCTGCTCACCCTGGCCGTGGTACATCTGCTCACCAGTCTGCCGGTGATCCTGCGGGCCTGGGAGGACTACCAGCTCTCCCACCGGGTGGAGGTTGTCAACCAGGCCGCCAACCAGCTTTTGATCGCGGCGCGCAACCTGGGCTTCGAGCGGGGGCGGGCCTACGTGATGCTGCACCATCCCGGGCCGCCGGAGATCCTGGCCGGCGACCGGGCCTACATCCAGGAGCGCCGCCAGGACAGCCAGGCGGCCCTGCAAGAGTCCCTGGCCCTACTGGAGCGAGCTAGCATGCCTCCGGCGCCGGCCCTGGCCGGCCGCCTGGCCCAGGCCCGGGAGGGGGTGGCTTCCCTGCGCGGGCAGGTGGACCGGGACCTGGCCCTGGCCGGCCTCCAGCGCGACCCCGCCCTGCCCGCGGCCTGGCTGGCGGCCACCAACCAGGCCATGGAGTGCCTGGACAGCCTCATGGCCCAACTGGCCCGCCAGCTCAGCCAGATGAACCGGGGCCTGGCCCGGCTCTCCCTCTTCCGGCTGAACCTCATCGCCCTGCGCAACAACGCCGGGCAGGAGGTGGCCCTGCTGGCGGCGGCGATGTGCGCGGGCCAGCCCCTGGATCAGGCCACCCACCAGAAGGCCCTGCTGGTGCGGGGCCAGGCCGAGCAGCAGCGGCAGTGGCTGCGCTATTTCAGCGGCGAGGGGGCCGACCGCCGCCTACTGGAGCCCTTGGAGGAGTACGCCAGGGTGCTGGAGGAATACCATCGCCAGGCCGACCAAGTGCTGGCCCAGGCCTGGGGTGGCGGCCCCTATCACCTGACCCTGGCGCAATTCTTGACCAGCGGCCGCCAGGTGCTGGAGGGCCTGGGGCAATTGGGCGACACCCTGCTGGCCCTGGCCGGCGAGCGGGCCGGGCAACTACGGGCCCAGGCCCAGAAGGCCCTGTTCTGGCAGTTTTTCTCCCTGGGGGTGGTGCTGGTGTGCATCATGCTGGGGCTGGTGGTGGCCTTGCGCCGGGTGGTCAGGCCGGCGGCCGCGGCCATGGAGCGCACCCTGTCGCTCTTGAGCGCCACCCTGGAAGCCACCGCCGACGGCGTCCTGGTGACCGACGGCCAAGGGCGCCTGGTGCTGTGGAACCAGAAGTTCGCCCAGATGTGGGGTCTCTCCGGCGACGACTTGGCCGAGCGCGACGACGACAAGGCCCTGTCCCGGGTGCGCGGCCTGCTCAAGGACCCCCAGGGCTTCCTGGCCAGGGTGCGCCAGTTGTATGCCCAGCCCGAGGCCACCAGCTTCGAGCTGCTGCACCTTAACGACGGGCGCATTTTCGAACGCCACTCCCAGCCCCAGCGCATTGGCGAGCAGGTGGTGGGGCGGGTATGGTCCTTCAGCGACGTGACCCAGCGCGAGCAGGCCCGTCAGGAATCGCAGGACAGCCAGGAGCGCCTCAAGACCATCGCCGAAAACGCCCCGGCCTACATCGTGGAGTTGGACCGCCAGGGACGCATAGCCTATACCAACCGGGTGGCCCCGGGCCTGAGCATGGCCCAACTGATCGGCTCGCGTTTCGCGTCCTGGGTACCCTCCGAACAGAGGCCCCAGGTGAAAGAGGCCCTGACCCAGGTCTTGGCCAGCGGGCAAGCCGTGGAGTACCGCGCCCAGGGGCCGGGGGCCGGCGGCCCTCTTAGCCACTATCAGGTACGCCTGTCGCCGGTGCGCCAGGGCCAGGAGGTGGTCAGCGCCGTGGCCGTGGTGGTAGACATCAGCCAGATCGTGGCCGTGGAGGAGCGGCTGCGGCGGCGGGAAGGGGAGCTGCGGCTGCTTCTGGAATCCACCCGCGCCATACCCTGGCTGGTTGACCTGGCCGCGGACCGCTTCACCTACATGGGTCCGCAGATCGAGGATCTGCTGGGCTACCCGGCGGAGAGCTGGACCAATTTCCAAAGCTGGGTAGAACGCATAGACCCCCGCGACCGCCAGGTGACGGTGGAATACTGCCAATCTGAAATCGCCCAGGGCCGGGACCACGAGTTCGCCTACCGCATCACCGCCGCCGATGGCCGCACCGTGTGGATACTGGCCACGGCCAGCGTGGTCATGGGTCCCCAGGGACCCACGGGCCTGGTGGGATTCATGCGCGACATCACGGCCCAAAAGGAGGCCGAGCAGGCGCTCAAGGAGTCGGAGAAGCGCTACCGCTTCCTGGTGGAGTCGGCGGGCGTGGTGGTGTGGCGCGGGCGGCCGGGCAGCTTCCAGTTCACCTTTGTCAGCCCCGAGGCCGAGCACCTCCTGGGCTATCCGGCCGAACAGTGGCTGAGCGAGCCCGATTTCTGGGAGGCACACCTGCACCCCGAGGACCGGGAGAAAGCCAAGCAGGCCTGCCTGGCGGCGGCCGCCGCCCTGACCCCCCACGAGTTCGATTACCGCATGCTGGCCGCCGACGGCCGCCCGGTGTGGGTGCGCGACATCGTCAGCTTCGAGGTGGAGGACGGCCAGGTCAGGGGCGTGGTGGGGGTGCTGGTGGACATCACCGACCGCCGCCAGGCCGAGGAAGCCCTGCTCAAGAGCCAAGCCGCCACCCGGGGCCTGTTGGACGCCACCAGCGATTCGGTGCTGCTCCTGGACGAGGGATTTCGCATCCAGGCCATCAACGAGGCCGCCGCCCAGAGGGTTGGCCAGCCCTCGGCCAGCCTCTTGGGCCGGCGCCTGCTGGACTTGCTGCCGGCCCCGCGGGCCCAGGCCCTGGCCGGCCAACTGGCCCAGGTGATGAAAAGCGGCCGCCCCCTGCGCTGGCGCGACGAGCAGGATGGCCTGCACCATGACAACCATCTCTACCCCGTGCGCGGCCAGGACCAGGGAGTGACCGGCTTCGCCGTGTTCTCCCGCGACATCACCGAGGCGGTGGCCGCCGGCCAGAAGCGGGCCGAGCTGGAGAAGCAGCTCTTCCAGGCCCAGAAGATGGAGGCCATTGGCACCCTGGCTGGGGGCATCGCCCACGACTTCAACAACATCCTGGCCGCGGTGCTGGGCTTCGCCGAGATCGCCCAGGACATGGCCCGCAAGCGGGCCGACAACCGGGCCGAGATAGGCCAGATCATCAAGGCCGCCGAGCGCGCCCGCGACCTGGTGCGGCGCATACTCACCTTCAGCCGCCAGGCCGCCAGCGATAAAAGGCCCTTGAACCTCAACCAGTCTGTGCGCCAGGCCCTGGACATGCTGAAGCACGCGCTGCCCAAGATGATAGCCATCGCGGCCGACCTGGCCACCGGCCTGCCGGCGGTCAACGCCGACCCCACCCAGATGGAGCAGGTGCTGATGAACCTGGCCACCAACGCCGCCCACGCCATGCCCGAGGGCGGCCGCCTGACCATCGCCACCAGCGCCGTCAGCCTGGAGGAGCAGGTCTGCCCGGTCAGCGGCGAGACCTTCAGGGGCGAACACCTGCTGCTGGCCATCGGCGACACTGGCCAGGGCATGGACCAAACGACCCTGGACAAGATGTTCAACCCCTTCTTCACCACCAAGGAGGTGGGCCAGGGCACCGGCCTGGGCCTGGCCACGGTCTACGGCATCGTCAAGGACCACGGCGGACACATCCATTGCCAAAGCGCCCCCGGCCACGGCACCACCTTCAACATCTACCTGCCCACCCTGGCCCGGGCCGCCGATTCGGCCCCGGCGGCCCCGGCGGCCGTGGACCTGCCCGGCGGGCGCGAGACCATCCTGCTGGTGGACGATGAGGAACCCCTGCTCCAGGTGGGCGCCCGCCTGCTGGCCGGGGCCGGCTACCGGGTGCTCCAGGCCCAGAGCGGCGAGGAGGCCCTGGCCATATACCGCCGGGGTGACGGCATCCCAGACCTGGTGGTCATGGACCTAGGCATGCCCGGCATGGGCGGCCGCCGGGCCGTGGAAGAGATACTGGCCCTGCGCCCCCAAGCCCGGGTGGTCATCGCCAGCGGCTACGCGGTCAGCGGCCGGGTGCGCGACCTGCTCCAGGAAGGGGGGGCGGTCTTCGTGGCCAAACCCTTCAAGAGGGCCGACCTGCTCATCACGGTCAGGAAGGTCTTGGACCGGGCCTGAGGCCCACCGGCTGGCCGCGTCCTTTCTCGAAAGTCCCGCTGGAAGCACATTTTTCACATTGTCACTTGACGCGGCCGCCAGGCCAACCGTAGCCTGAAATTAGGGTAACTAGCGCTCCACCTCGGCCGCGCAGGCGGCATCTTCCGTTAGAACCGCAACCCTGGCCCGCCTGCGGCGGGATTTGCCAAGGCACTTTTGAGGACAGCTAAGATTCCGCACAAATTGCTCCCCGTCACCTGGCGGTGCGGCATATGTCAGACCAAATCGGCGCGGACTATCTATTCGTTTTGGTCTTCTTGCTGGCGGGCGTGGCCTTCGCCTTGGTCCCCATCCTCCTGGCCTTCCTCATCACCCCCCGCGGGGTGGGCCTAAGAAAGCTCATCAGCTACGAATCGGGCATGCCGCCCATCGGCCAGGCCTGGATCCAGTTCGGCGTGGCCTACTACCTCTTCGCCCTGGTCTTCCTGGCCTTTGACGTGGACGTGCTCTACCTGTTCCCGGTGCTGGTGGCCTATGGCGGCTTTGCCTGGCGCGACCTGGTGGGGCTATTGGTCTTCGTGGGCATTTTGAGCCTGGCGGTGGTCTACGCCTGGTGCAAGGGGGTGTTCGAATGGTAGAGGCCCGCCAGGAAGGCCCGCCGGTGAGCCTGGCGGTCTTGAGCCAGGTGCTGGACGCCGTGCGGGCCAACTCTCTGTGGCCCCTGACCTTCGGCCTGGCCTGCTGCGCCATCGAGATGATGGCCGCCGGGGCGGCGCGCTTCGACCTGGACCGCTTCGGGGCCGGCGTCTTCCGCCCCTCGCCCCGGCAGTCGGACGTGATGATCGTGGCCGGCACCATCAGCCGCAAGATGGCCGCCACCGTGGTCACCCTCTACGACCAGATGCCCGCCCCCAAGTGGGTCATCGCCATGGGCAACTGCGCCATCGGCGGCGGCCCCTTCACCTACCCCGGCCAGTACGCCATCGTCAACGGCGCCGACAAGATACTGCCCGTGGACATTTATGTGCCCGGTTGTCCGCCCCGGCCCGAGGCCCTGATCCAGGGCATGCTGGAGTTGCAGGACCGCCTGACCCAGGGTGGGCGCACCAACCTTCTGCGCCGCTTCGCGCGTTACCCAGGGCGGGCGGGTTCGGGGGGCCAGCCATGACCGCGCAGGCCTGTGAGCGCCTGAGCCGCCGCCTGGGCCAGCGCCTGGGTGCCGCCGCCCTGGTTGAAGCCGATTACCCGCGCCAGGGCTATCACCTGCGCCTGGAGCTTAACCCCGGCCACCTGCGCGAGCTGGCGGCCATGATGGCCCAGGAGGGCTGCTACCTGGAGTACATCACCGCCGTGGACCGGGGCGGCCACCTGGACCTGGCTTACGTCTTTGGCCGGCACCAGGCGCCCTGCCGTGTCCTGGCCCTGGCGGCGGTGCCCAAGGGCCAGGGCGTGCTGAGCATCGCCGGCGTGTTTCCGGCGGCCGACTGGCAGGAGCGCGAGGTCTTCGACATGCTGGGCCAGCGCTTCATCGGCCACCCCAACCTGAAACGCATCCTGCTGCCGGAGGACGCCGACTTCCACCCCCTGCTCAGGGACTTCCAGGCCGGGCCCGAGTTGGGGGGAGACGAGATGGAGTTGTAGCGCCGTTAACCAGAGGACACCGGGGAGGGCCGAGCGCCGTGCACCGACAAGCCCTGACCGAAGACACCTTCTACCTCAACCTGGGGCCCCAGCACCCCAGCACCCACGGCGTGCTGCGCCTCTTGCTCCGGCTGGATGGCGAGCGCATCGTGGAATGCCAGCCCATCCTGGGCTACAGCCACCGGGGCCACGAGCACATGGCCCAGAACCGCACCTATCTGCAATTCATGCCCAACCCCTGCCGCATGGACTACCTCTCGGGGCTGATGTACAACCACGCCTACTGCCTGGCCCTGGAGCGGGCCTGCGGCCTGGAGGTGCCCGCGCGCGCCGAGCACCTCCGGGTCATCTGCGCCGAGCTGAACCGCATATCGAGCCACCTGTTGTGGTTCGGCGCCTATCTCATGGACCTGGGGGCCTTCACGCCCTTTCTCTACGCCTTCGACGACCGCGAGGACATCCTGGCCATCCTGGGCCTGGCCACCGGCAGCCGGCTCACCTATAGCTACTGCCGCTTCGGGGGGGTGAGGGACGACGTGGGCCAGGACTTCCTGGAGGGCGTCAGGGCCTTCATCCCCAAGATGCGCGCCCGCCTCAAGGACTACGACACCCTGGTGACCAGGAATGTCATCTTCGTCAACCGCACCCGGGGGGTGGGGGTCATCAGCGCCGACCTGGCCCGGGCCTACGCGCTGACCGGCCCCTGCCTGCGGGCCAGCGGCGTGGGCTTTGACATCCGCAAGGCCGAGCCCTACGGCCTCTACCCCGAACTGGCCTTCGACATCCCGGTGCGCGCCGGCGGCGACTGCCTGGACCGCTACCTGGTGCGCCTGATGGAGATCGAGCAGAGCTTGAGCATCATCGAGCAGGCGATTGAACGCCTGCCCGGCGGACCGGTCAAGGCGCGGGGGGTGCCCCAGTTCATCGCCCCGCCGGCGGGCATCTACCACACCAGCTATGAGACGGCCCGGGGGCACCTGGGCATCTTCCTGGCCTCCGACGGCGGCCGGGTGCCCCAGCGCCTCAAGTTCCGGGTGCCCTCCTTCAGCAACCTGGGCATCCTGCCGGTGCTTTTGCCCGACACCCTGGTGGCCGACACCATCGCCATTCTGGGCAGCATGGACGTGGTCATGCCCGAGATAGACCGCTGACCCCTTAAGGGAGGCAGACGCCAAAAAACCATGGCCTGGCTGAGCAACATACCCGCCGCGCTCTGGGACTGGCTAGAGGGCTTCCTGGGCCCCCTGGCCCTGACCATGATCGTGGGCTTGTTGCTGACCCTGGGCTGGGTGCAGGTCAACGCCCTGTTTTTGGTCTGGCTGGAGCGCAAGGTGGCCGGGCACATCCAGTTGCGCATCGGCCCCAAGGAAGTTGGTCCCTTCGGCCTGCTGCAAACCCTGGTGGACGGCGCCAAGCTCCTGGGCAAGGAGCTCATAACCCCGGCGGCGGTGAGCTGGCCCCTGTTCGTGCTCAGCCCCATCCTGGTCTTCGCGCCGGTCCTGGTCTCCTTCGTGGTCATCCCCTTTGGCCAGGACTTGCAGATACGCGACCTCAACGCGGGGCTGATGCTCATCTTCGCCTTCGGCGGGCTCAACGTGCTGGCCATCCTCATGGGCGGCTGGGCCAGCAACAACAAGTACGCCCTCTTGCGCCCTTCGACATCCCCGAGGCCGAGAGCGAGCTGGTGGCCGGATTCCACACCGAGTATTCCGGGATGCGGTTCGGCCTTTTTTTCCTGGCGGAATACACCAACATGTTCATCGTGGCCTCGGTGGCCACGGCCCTGTTCTTCGGCGGCTGGCGCGGCCCCTTCTGGCCCGGCCCCTGGTGGTTCTTGCTCAAGGTCTACCTGCTCATCTTCGTGGTCATCTGGGTGCGCTGGACCTTCCCCCGGCTGCGCTTCGACCAACTGATGAACTTCGCCTGGAAGTACATGATCCCCATCGCGGTGCTCAACCTCATGGTCACGGCGGTGGCGCTCAAGATCGTGCGCTAGGAGCCATATGAATCCGCTGCTGGAATATGTGCGCGAGGTGGTGGGCGGGACCTGGAGCCTGGCCACCGGCATGGGCGTGACCCTGCGCTACATGTTCAAGCCCGTGACCACGGTGCAGTATCCCCGCCAGCGGCTGCCCCTGCCGGCGGCCTTCCGCGGCCCCATCGAGCTGGTGCGGGCGCCGGAGGGCGGCCACCTTTGCGTGGCCTGCGGCGAGTGCTTCCGCACCTGCCCCAGCGGGGTCATCAAGGTGCAAGGCTGCAAGACCAGGGCCGCCGGCCACAACCGGGCGCGCTTCTACTTCATAGACTTCGCGCGCTGCTCCCTGTGCGGGCTTTGCGTGGAGGTCTGCCCGGAGGGCGCCTTGACTTTCTCGCGCGACTACGAGCAGTGCGGCCTTAGCTCCCTGGTGGGTGTGCAGGACCTCATGGCCAGGCTGAGGGAGGACCGCCCATGACCCCGGTGATGGGCCAATACATCCGGCCCGAGGCCGTGGCCTGGGCGGCCTTCATCCTGGTGGTGGGGCTCACCTTCGCGGGGGCGTTGATCGCCGTGCTACCGCGCAACATCATCTACAACGTCTTCGGCTTGGCCACCTGCATCCTGGGAGTGGCGGGGCTGTTCATCTTCCTGGGCAGCGAGTTTTTGGCCATGATGGAGATACTCATCTACATCGGCGCCATCAGCATCGCCATCGTGTTCGCCATCATGCTCAGCCAGCCCATGCACGTGCGGATACCGCCGGCCTGGCGTCCCAAGCTCTACCTGTCGTTCGCGGTCAGCGCCGTGGTCTTCGTGTCCTTCAGCGTCATCGTGCTGCGCACCCCCTGGGCGGTGGCCCTGGAGCGCAGCCAGGACTGGACGGTCAAGCGCCTGGGCGAGCTGTTCCTCACCCGCTACGAGCTGTTGTTCGAGCTGATCTCCCTGGCGCTCTTGGTGGCCATCATCGGGGCCATCATCACGGCGGCGGCCCTGGGCGGCGGGCGCAAGCCGGAGGGCGAGCCATGAACAGCCTGCACACCTATCTCTTCATCGCCCTGGTGCTCTTTTGCATCGGCCTGTTCGGGCTGTTGAAGCGGCGCTCGCTGATCGGCATGCTCATCAGCGTGGAATTGATGCTCAACGCCGTGGGGCTGAACTTCATGGCCTTCAACCGCTTCCTGGCCCCGGACCCGGCCGTGGGGCAGGTGGCGGTGCTGTTCATCATGGGCATCGCAGCCGCCGAGGCGGCCATCGCTTTAAGCCTGATACTGGCGCTCTTCCGCAAGATCCGCTCCATCAACGTGGAGCAGGCCCGGCAACTGAAGGGATGACCATGACCCCCGTGGCGCCCAATGGCGGCGAGCTTTCCCTGGCCCTCCTGGCCATGGGCCTGCCGCTGTTGTCCTTTTTTCTAGTCTTCTTCGTCACGCGGCCTCGGGTGACCCTCTCCTGCGCCGTCAGCCTGGTCTGCTCGGGGCTGCCGCTCTTGGCCGCAATCTGGCTGCTGGCCGGGCACTGGCGCATGGAGGCGCCCATTCTGTGGGAGCTGACCTGGATGCGGGGCGGCGGCGTGGCCGTGACCTTCGGTTTCCTGCTGGACCCCTTGAGCCTCTTGATGCTCTGCATCGTCACGGGCGTGAGCTTTCTGGTGCAGGTCTACAGCCTGGGCTACATGGCCGGCGACCCCGGCAAGGCCAAGTACTACGCCTTCCTGTCCTTGTTCGCCTGGTCCATGATTAGCCTGGTGCTGGCCTCGGGGCTGATGCAGCTCTACATCTTCTGGGAGCTGGTGGGGCTGTCGAGCTACCTGCTCATCGGCTTCTGGCACCACAAGTTCAGCGCCAGCCAGGCCGGCAAGAAGGCCTTTGTCATGACCCGCCTGGGCGACCTAGGCTTCTTCCTGGGCATCATCGTGCTCTTGTTGAACCTGGGCGATCTGTCCATCCTGGGGCTGAACCAGCAGGCCGCCACGCGGCTGACCCCGGGGCTCTTGACCGCCAGCGCGCTCCTGATCTTCTGCGGCGTGGTGGGCAAGAGCGCCCAGTTCCCCCTCCTAACCTGGCTGCCCGACGCCATGGAAGGCCCCACTCCGGTCAGCGCGCTCTTGCACTCGGCCACCATGGTGGCCGCCGGCGTGTACCTGGTCAGCCGGCTGTTCCCCTTCTTCCAGGGCTCACCCCAGGCCCTGGGCTGGGTGCTGGTGATCGGCACCGTGACCATGCTGCTCTCCTCCACCATGGCCATGGTGGCCAGCGACATCAAGCAGGTCTGGGCCTACTCCACGGTAAGCCAACTGGGCTTCATGTTCATGGGCCTGGGGGCGGGCGGCTACTTCGCCGGCGTGTATCACCTCACCACCCACGCCGCCTTCAAGGCGCTCTTGTTCTTGTGCTCGGGGGTGTTCATCCATCACTACGCCACCAACGACTTCTTCGTCATGGCCCGAAGCGGCGCCCGCTCCCTCAAGGTGCCCATGCTCAGCCTGACCGTGGCCGGGGCGGCGCTGTCGGGGGTGTGGCCCCTGGCCGGCTTCTTCAGCAAGGAAACGGTGCTCTCGGCCCTGGCCGAGCTGCCCAACCCGGCCTGGCTGTGGCTGGGGCTCCTGGGCGCCGGCCTGACCGCCTACTACACCTTCCGCCTGTTGTTCGTGATGTGGCGGCCCCGGCGCACGCAGCCTCCCGCTGGCCATGCCGAGCATGGCGAAGGCGGGCACCACGGCGCGGCGGTGTACTGGGTGATGGCCGCGCCACTGTTGGTGCTGGCGGTGTTAACGGCGCTGCTGGGCGCGGCCGGTCCGGCCCTGGAGTCCTTCCTGGCCTGGGGGCGTCCCCTGCCCCCCGGGGCGCACCACGGCTGGCTGGTGGCGGCCTCCGTGGTGGTGGTGGCGGCTGGCGCGGGCCTGGCCTGGCTGGAGTTCGGCCGGGCCGGCGCGGCCCAGCAGGGTTTCCTAAGCCGCATACCCGGCCTATGGAACCTCTTCGCCAACCGCTGGTATCTGGACTGGCTCTACCGCTGGCTGCTGGACCACGTGGTCTACGGCCTCTTCAGCCGGCTGTTCACCTTGAACGACCGGCGAGTGGTGGATGGCGGCATAGATGGCTTCTGCCGGGCCACCCTGGGGGCGGGCTGGCTATTGAGCCTGCTGCAAAGCGGGCTGTTGCAATACAACCTGTTCACCATGGTGCTGGTCATGGCCCTGGTGGGCCTGTACTTCCTCTTGGTGTGAGGCGGGCGTGAACCCTGGCTTCCCCTACCTGTCGGCCATCCTGCTGGCGCCCGCCCTGGGCCTGCTGGTGATCCTGCTGTTACCCCACGACAACCGGCGGGCGGTGCGCTGGGTGTCGCTGATCTCGGCCGGGGTGTGCCTGATTCTGTCCATCTACATATACGCCGCCTACGACCGCGCCGCCGCGGGCCTGCAATTCGTGGAGCGCGCCTCCTGGGTGCCCAGCCTGGGCATCTTCTACTACCTGGCCGTGGACGGCATCAACCTGCCCATGGTGCTCCTGACCAGCATCGTCTTCTTCACCGGCGTGTGGACCATGTGGGATTTGCAGCACCGCGTGAAGGAGTTCTTCGCCCTGATGCTCTTGATGGTGGTGGGCGTCTACGGCGTGTTTTTGTCCCTGGACCTGTTCTTCCTCTTCGTGTGGTACGACGTCTCGCTGTTCCCCATGTATCCTCTCATCGCCATCTGGGGCTCCACGCGCAAGGAATACGGCGCGCTCAAGCTGACCCTGTACCTGCTGGCCGGCTCGGCCCTGGTGCTGCCGGGCATACTCTACGTCTACTTCCAGAGTGGGCTGTTCACCTTTGACCTGGTGCAGATCGCCCAGGCCGGTCTGCCCGTGGAGGCGCAATACCTGGGCTTCTTCCTGTTCCTCTTCGGCTTCGGGGTGCTGGCCGGCCTGTGGCCCTTCCACACCTGGTCGCCGGTGGGCCACGTGGCCGCGCCCACGGCTGTATCCATGATCCACGCCGGGGTGCTGATGAAGCTGGGGGCCTACGGCGTGCTGCGCGTGGGCATGTTCCTCTGCCCCCAGGGCCTGGCCGACTGGTCGCCCTTGTTCGCCCTCCTGGCCACGGTGGGCATCGTCTACGGGGCTTTCGTGGGCCTGGCCCAAACCGACCTGAAGTATGTCATCGGCTACTCCTCGGTCAGCCACATGGGGCTGGTCAGCCTGGGCCTGGCCACCATGAGTGTGGGTGGGATCAGCGGCGCGGTCTTCCAGATGTTCGCCCACGGCGTCATGACTGCCCTGTTCTTTTCCAGCGTGGGGCATATCTACGACCGCACCCACACCAAGCTCATCCCCGACCTGGGCGGCATGGCCAAGGTCATGCCCCGGGCCAGCTTCTTCTTCATCCTGGCGGCCCTGGCCGGCATCGGCGTGCCCTGTCTGGCCAGCTTTTGGGCCGAGCTGTTGGTGTTCATCGCCGGCTACCAGGCCTATCCCCTGCTGGGCGTCTGCGCGGTGCTGGGCCTGGTGATAAGCGCCCTGTTCATGCTGCGCGTGGTGCAGAAGACCTTCTACGGCGAGAAGAATGAGCGCTTCGCGGCGGCCCCGGACATGACCCCGGCCATGGCGCTGCCCCGGGCGCTCCTGGCTGGCACCATCCTGCTCTTCGGCCTGCTGCCGCGTCTGGCCCTGGACCTGATTGACACCGGGGTGGCGCCCCTGGTGGGGATGTTCAAGTGATGGCCGGCGACCTCATGCTCTTCCTGCCCGAGGCGGCCTGCCTGCTCATGGCGCTCACGCTCTTTGGGCTGTCGCTGCCCAAGCACCAGGACCAGCGGCGCGTCCACTCCTGGGCCATGGGCCTATCGCTCCTGATGGTGGCCGCGGGCCTGGCCGGGCTCTTCCAGGAGGGCCATTTGTTCTTCGAGGCCTACCGGGTGGACCTGTTCAGCCAGTTCTTCAAGCTGCTCCTGGCCGTGGCCCTGTTGTTGGTGCTGGGCATCTGCCGCCAGTTAACCGGCGTGGAGGAGCGCTACCAACCCGAGTTCTTCCTGTTCCTCACCACTTGCACCCTGGGCATGATGCTCATGGTCAGCGCCGTGGAGCTGATGACCCTCTACGTGGCGCTCGAGCTGTCGTCTTTCTCGCTGTACATCCTGGTGCCCCTGCGCAGCGGCGACAACATAGACGTGGAGGCCGGCGTCAAGTACCTGTTCATCGGCATCACCGCCTCCTGCCTGATGCTCTTTGGCATGAGCTACATCTTCGGCGCCGTGCACAGTACCTACCTGGCCAGGATCGCCGACACGCTTCCCCTGTGGATACACCAACCCGGCGCGGTCATCGGCCTGCTCTTGACCCTGTCGGGCTTTTTCTTCAAGTTGGCGGCCTTCCCCTTCCACTTCTGGGCGCCCGACGTGTACCAGGGCGCGGCCAACCAGGTCACCACCTACATCGCCACGGCCAGCAAGGCCGCCGCCGTGGCGCTCTTGATAAGGCTCACCGCCCTGAGCGCCGGCACCAGCCTCTACCTCTTGGACGTGCTCATGGTCCTGTGCGTGGCCTCCATGACCCTGGGCAACCTGGCGGCCATGGTGCAGAGCGATTTGAAGCGCATGCTGGCCTACAGCTCGGTGGCCCACGCCGGCTACGCGCTTATGGGCGTCTTGACCATGACCCGTCTGGGCTACAGCTCGGCCATGTTCTACACCCTGGCCTACATGGTCATGAACTTCGCGGCCTTCATGGTGGTGGTCAAGGTGGCCAGCCAGGGCCAGGACCTCAAGATCAGCGACCTGGCCGGCCTGCACCGGCGGGCGCCGCTGTTGGCGCTGACCCTCATGCTGGCCCTGTTCTCCCTGGCCGGCATACCACCCACCGTGGGTTTCACGGGCAAGTTCCTGGTTTTCGCGGCGGCCATGCGGGACGGCCACTTCTGGCTGGTGCTGGTGGGCATGATAAACGCGACGCTAAGCCTCTACTACTATCTGATGGTCATCAAGGCGGCCTACCTGACCGAGCCGGCGGAGCCCCAGGAAAGCCTGGCCATCACAGGCCCCACGCGGGCGCTCAACTACGCGCTCATCGCCGCCATGGTGGCCCTGGGCCTGTTTCCGCGCCAGGTGCTGGAGTTGACTGAGAAGGCCGTGCGCAACATTTTCTAGGCAGGGACGTTCATGATGTGGCGCAGGATCACCGACACCCTTAACCCGCCCCGCCCAGGCCAACCCCGGGAGCCCGGGGCCGCGCCCGCGCCGGCCAGGACGCGCGGTGCCTCCGCGCCCCAGGCCGCCGCCGGCCCGGCCCCGGCCCTCAAGGTGTGGCGCTACACCTTCTGCCAGCACGCCCTGCTCATGGGGTCCTCCCTGGCCGGCCGCCTGATCTTTAGGCGCCTGCACCTGGACCCCACGGTGGTGACCGACAGCCGCGTCATCTTCGAGCGCCACCGAGGCACCCTGGTGGCCATGGAGGCCGGCTACTGCCTGGTGGGCCTGGTGGCCTACCTCTTTGAGTTCAACGCCGCCGAAAGCTGCGGCAAGTGCTACCCCTGCCGCCTGGGCGTGCACCTGATCCACCGGCTCTTGCGAGGCATCATGCGCGGCGAGGGCGACCAGGCCTGCCTGGAGCGCTTAAGCCAGGCGGCCCGCGCCCTGGCCCAAGCGGGCTACTGCCAGTTCGGCCAGCGCGTCAGCGAGCCCCTGCTATTGGCTCTGGACCTGGCCCTGCCCCAGTTCCAGCGGCACCTGGACCAGGGCGGCTGCGCGGCCGGCGAGCGCCACCTCTGGCCGGCCAACCCCGGGGAGGGCGCGCCATGAGCCCGGAGTTCATCGATCTGACCATCAACGGCCAGGCGGTCAGGGCCGCGCCGGGGCAGAGCGTCTTGCAGGCCGGGCCAGCGCCACCCTGGTGGCCCCGGGCCTGCGGGTGCGCACCGACAGCCCCACCCTGGCCGAGCATCGCCAGGCCATCTTCCGGCTCCTCCTGGACGACCACTATGGCGATTGCCTGGCCCCTTGCAGCCAGCGCTGCCCGGCGAACATTGACATCCAGGGCTACATCGCCCTGGTCGCCCGGGGCCAGTATCTGGAGGCCACCCGCCTGATCCGCCAGACTAACCCCCTGCCGCTGACCTGCGGCCGGGTCTGCCCCCACCCCTGCGAGGCCCAGTGCCGGCGCGGCCGCGTGGACCAGCCCATCGCCATCAACCACCTCAAGCGCCTGGCCAGCGACATCGCCTACCAGGACATCGGCCGCCTCAACCCCCAGCCGGCCAGCCCCAGCGGCCTGTGGGTGGCCCTGGTGGGCGGCGGCCCGGCCAGCCTGAGCGCCGCCTATTTCCTGGCGCCCTTGGGGCACTCGCCGGTGATCTTCGAAGCCATGCCCAAGTTGGGCGGCATGCTGCGCTACGGCATCCCCCAGTATCGCCTTGGGCCTGGAGGGCGAGGACGCCCAGGGGGTCTGGCCGGGCACGGTGTTCCTCAACCAGGTGGCCCTGGGTGGGGTCACCAGCCTGGCCGGGCAGCGGGTGGCGGTGATCGGCGGTGGCAACACGGCCATGGACTGCGCCCGCAGCGCCTTGCGCCTGGGCGCCGCCCAGGTCGCGGTGTACTACCGTCGCTCGCGCCAGGAGATGCCAGCCCAGGCCCTGGAGGTGGACGAGGCCCAGCGCGAGGGCGTGGTCTTCGCCATGTGCACGGCGCCCGCGGGCCTGCTGACCAGCGAAGGCCGGCTCACCGGCATGCTCCACCAGACCATGGAGCTGTGCGAGCTGGACGCCTCGGGACGGGCCCAGCCCCGGCCCCTGGCCGGCTCCGAACAGCGGATGGACCTGGACTGCCTGATCGTGGCCATCGGCCAGCAGCCCGACCTCAGCCTGTTCAAGCAAGACACCCTGGCCAGCGGCCTGGAGCTGCGCAAGGGACGCACCGTGCAGGGCGCCTACCTCACCGGGGCCACCAACCTGGAGCGCGTCTTCGTGGGTGGCGACCTGGTCAGCGGCCCGGCCACGGTGGTGGAGGCCATCGGCGCCGGCCGCCGGGCGGCCCAGGCCATGGACCGCCTGCTGCGCGGCCGGCCCCTGGAGCCTCCCCGGCACTTCACCTTCTCGCGGGGCACCCTGCACGAGGTGGACCCAGGCTTCTTCACGGGCCGCGAATTGGCCCCCCGGGCCGGCCTGCCCGAGCTTGGGCCGGCCCAGCGCGCGGGCAACTTCCGCGAGGTGGAGCTGGGCCTGAGCGAGGACGCGGCCCGGGCCGAGGCCTCCCGCTGCCTGTCCTGCGGCTGCATGGCCTTGGCCGAGTGCCGCATCCGCCAGGTGGGCGACCTCATCGGCCTGCGCGAGCTGGTCACCGGGCTTACGCCCAGCCAGGGGCATGGCCAGATCGAGGACCACCCCCACATCGTGGTGGACGACAACAAGTGCGTGGTCTGCCGCACCTGCCAACGGGCCTGCCAGCACTACCACGGCCGCGACGCCGTGCACGTGGAGGTGGAGCGCGTGGGCGACCTGGCTAGAGAGCGTCCCCACCGCACGCGCTTCAATGAGCGCTGCGACCATTGCGGCCTGTGCCTGGCCCTGTGCCCCACGGGCGCGCTGAGCCACAAGACGCCTTACGCCAAGCCGGGGCCTTTCCCCCTGGTCTGGGCCGAGTCCCACTGCGGGCTCTGCGCCGTTACCTGCGGCCTGCGCCTGGGCAAGGTGGGCGAGCATTTGGCCCGGGTGGACGGCGCCGCCGGGGCGCCCAACTTCGGCCACCTGTGCTCCCGGGGCCGCTTCGAGCTGATCGAGCTGGCCCACGGCCCGGGCCGCCTGCGCGCGCCGCTGCTGCGCTCGGGCGGCCAGGCGCGCGCGGCCTCCTGAACAACCCGCCGGCCTGCCGGGCCTGCCGGACCCGCCGGCCTACGAGGAGATGGAGGGCTTTGACCTGGTGGCCCTGGTGGGCGCTGGCCTGGGCCGGGCCTACCGCCTGCTGGGGCCGGCCCTGCACCGCCTGCGGGCCAAGGGCGGGCAAGTGCTCCTGGCCGCCCCGGCTGACGACGGATTGGCCGGCCAGGCCGACCCGCGCCTGGACTTGGCGCCAGCCCCGGCCTTGGAGATGCTGGCCGCTCTGGCCCAGGGCCGTGGCCAGGCCAGCCCCGCCGCCGGCCCCTGGGCCACCGCCAGATCAAGGCTGGTGCTGGTGGGCGAGACCTGCCTGGGGCCGGAGACGCTGGCTGCCTGGCGGCGCCTGGAGGCCGCCCTGGCCGGCCAGACAAACGACCGCCTGGGGGTGGTGCCGGCCCTGGCCGCCGGCCCGGCCGCGCGGGCCGCCGGCTTTGGCCCGGCCTGCCTGCCCGGCGGCCAGCCCCTGTCTTCCTCCGGCTGGGCGGCCCTGGAGCGGGCCTGGGGCGCCCCCCTGCCCCGGGACCCAGGCCTGGGGGCCAACGATATTCTGGCCGCCGCCCAGGCGGGGCGGATCAAGGGGCTCTTCATCCTTGGCGGTGCCTTGCCCCCCGGCGAGACCCTGGCCCCGGGCCTGCTGGAGGCCGCCGCCGGGGTGGAGTTCCTGGCCCTTATGACCAGCCAGGACGATGCCCTGTGCCGCCTGGCCGGCGTGACCCTGCCCCGGCTGTTGGATATGGAAAAGGCCGGCACCCTGCTGGACGCCGCCGGACGGCGGCGCGCCCTGGCCGTGGCGGTTCAGCCCCCTCCGGGGATGCGCCCCGAGCTCACGGTGCTGGCCGCGCTGCTGCAAGGCCTCGGCGGGCAGGGTCAGCCCAGCCAGCCCCGGCAGGCCCGGGTCGAGCTGGAGGAAGCGATCAAGGCCTTGGAGAAGGAGGCGTGACATGAGCGAAGGTGGCGAGTGGGCCCAGGAAAGGCTCAAACAGGCCAATCTCATCTTCGAGCCCGGCGAGAAATCCTGGCTGGCCCAGGTGGGCAACTTCCTGCTCTGGACCCTGGAGGTGGCCCTGGTTTGGCTGCTGGCCGGCTGGCTCAGACCTTGAACCACGGCATCATCACAAGGAGGTAGGTTCCCGATGTGCGACTCCGATTTCTTTCGGCGCTTCCTGTATGCCCTGGGCGAGATCAACGGCTCCCTCAATCCGTCGGCCACCAAGGAGGCGGTGGTACGCAACGCCGCCCTGCTCTTCGGCGCCCGGGGGGCGGCCATGCTGCTCTTCAACGCCGGCGAGAACACCCTGGAGGGCCTGGCCACCTTCGGGCTGAGTGAAGCCTACCGCAACAAGGGCGCTTTGAGCGCCCAGGCCAGCCTGGGCGAGGCCCTCAAGCAGATCCCGGTGGTCATAAAGGACGTGGCCCAGGACCCCAGCGTGCAGTACCGCGAGGCCGCCATCCGCGAGGGCGTCAAGGGCATCGTGGGCGTGCCCTTGAGCGCCGGCCCCATACTACGGGGCGCCCTGCGCCTGTACTACGCCGAGCCCCACGACCCCTCGTCCGACGAACTGGAGCTGGTCAAGGGCCTGGCCCAGCAGGGCGGCCTGGCCCTCAAGAAGGCCCTGTACTTCGCGGCCCTCAACGCCGCCCTCATGGAGATACACCAGCCCCCCTCCCAGGAATCCCTCAAGGCGACCCTGCAGGCTCTGGTCAAGACGGCGGCCCAATACAGCCTGGCCCGCGGCTGCGCCCTGTTGGTGATAGACCAGTCCACCAACACCATGCAGAGCGTCATCAGCCACGGCCTGAGCCAGCGCTACCTGGACAAGGGTCCCATCGCGGTGGGCCTGAGCCTGGGCGAGACGGCCACCGGACGGCCGGTGATAATCTCCGACGTGGGCAAGGACGAGCGCGTGCAGTACAAGGAGGAGGCCGCCGCCGAAAACATCAAGTCCATCATCGGCCTGCCGGTGCGGGCTGGCGGGGCCATGGCCGGGGTGCTCAGGCTGTACTTCTCGGCGGTCTTCACCCCCGACCAGGACGACCTGATGTGGATGGAGTCCCTGGCCCGCCACGCCGGCCTGGCCATCGAGAAGAGCCGCTACCTGATCGCCCTCAAGGACCGGCACGATTGGTACAAGGATATGCTCATGGAGCGGGCCGATTGAGCCGCGAGCCGCGGCTGGCATGGCGGGTCGGGTGAGGCCGTTGTCCGGGCCAGCCCCGGCGGCTCCCGTTGGGGCTAGCCGAACAACGCAAAAGGCCCGCGAGCCGCGGCGGGCATTACGGGTCGGGTGAGGTCGTTGTCCGGGCTAGCGCTGGCGCCGGCCTAGCTAGCCTAGCACGCCCTGCCGCCGTAATTCCGCGATCTGCTCCGGGGTGTAGCCCAGCTCGGCCAGCACCTCATCGGTGTGCTGGCCATAGCCAGGGGCCGGACGCCGGTACTGGGCCGGCGTGGCGCTGAAGTCCCAGGGGAAGCCGGTGGTCTTGCCCGGCTCCTGGCCAGGCCCCTCCAGGCGCAGGAAGTAGTCGTTGGCCAGGGCCTGGGGGTCGGCGGCCACCTCGGCGGGGGACTGGATGGGCGCGGCGATGCAGCCCGCCCCTTCCATGATCTCCAGCCACTGGGCGCGGGTCATTTCCGCGAAACGGCGGTCAAATATCTCCACCAGGGCGGCGGCGTGGGCGCTGCGGGTCTCCACCGTGGCGAAGCGCGGGTCTTGCTCCAGCTCGGCCAGGCCCAGGGCCTTAAGCACCTTGGGCCAATAGCGTTCGGGCTGCAAGTGGGCCAGGGCCAGCCACCTGTCGTCGGCGCAGCGGTAGTGGTTATAGATGGGGTTGCCGGCCTGGGCGCGGCTTTCGCGGGGGAACTCCTGGCCCAGGATGGCCGGCGCCGACATGATGAGCCCCAGGCTGGCGATGACGCTGCCCATCAGCGAGGTATCCACCACCTGGCCCTGGCCGGTCTTCTCGCGGGCGAACAGGGCCGCGCAGACCGCCCAGGCGCAGACCAGGCCCCCCATCTCGTCGCCGATGCCGGGCAGCATCTGGGTGGGCGGCGAGCCGGCCTCCCCGCCGGAGAGCATCAGGCCGCTGCGGGCGATGCCCGTGTAGTCGAAGGAGAAGGCCTCGGCGTCCGGCCCCTTGCGGCCCCAGCCCGAGGCCTGGGCGTAGATCAGGCGGGGGTTGCGGGCCAGGAGCGTCTCGGGGCCGATGCCCATGCGCGCTGGCGCGCCGATGCTAAGGTTGTTGAGGAACACGTCGGCGCTGTCAATGAGCCGTAGAAAAGCCTCCAGGCCCGCCGGCTGCTTGAGGTCCAGCACCACGCCGCGCTTGTTGCGGTTGCAGTGCTCACAGTAATAGTTGCGCCCCTTGAGCCCCACCATGGCCCCGATGATGCGCATGAAGCCCCGGCCCGGGTCGCCACCCGGGGCCTCCACCTTGATGACCTCGGCCCCCAGGTCGCCCAGGCGCATGCCCGCCACCGGCCCCTGCTGGAACAGGGTAATCTCCACCACCCTCACGCCGTCCAATGGTCCTGGCATTTTCCCTTTCCTCGCCTCGGGGCGCCTGGCCCCTTGGTTGTGGGCCCGCCCCCGGACCTTGGCGGCCCCGGGGCACCCCTGTGCTATTCATGGTAAGCAGGCCGCCCGCTCCTGTGTGGGGCAGACGGCGGCCTGGGCCTATTTTACCTAACGCCCGGCAGAAGTCATTTACAGAGGAAATCGAGCGCCATGACCCACCCGAACCAGCCCACCCCACGGCCCCGCATGAGCCGGGCCGGCCTATCGCCGGTGCACCAGGTGGAGGTGCTCGACCATCTGGGCCAGCCCCGGCAGGTGGCCATCCCCGGGGAATCGCCCCTGACCATCAAGGTGGACGGACGCGAGATCGTCACCCTGATGACCCTGGGCACCAACCCCGAGGAGCTGGCCCTGGGCTACCTGCACAACCAGCGCCTGCTAGAGCGCATCGAGGATGTGGAGTCCGTGGCCGTGGACTGGCCCCGCGAGACGGTCAACGTGGCCACCCGCCATGGACAAGGCATCGCCAACCTGGAGGAAAAGCTCTCGCGGGTCATCGTGACCAGCGGCTGCGGCCAGGGGACCCTGTTCAGTTGCACCGTGGACAAGCTCTACGAGCGCAAGCTGCCCCGGGTGACGGTACGCCAGTCCATCATCCAAGGGTTGCTCAAGGCCGTGGCCCACCTCAACCCCATCTACCGCCTGGCCGGCTCGGTGCATGTCTGCTGTCTGTGCCAAGGGGAGCGGGTAATCATGTCGGTGGAGGACGTGGGGCGCCACAACGCCGCCGACACCATCGCCGGGCGCATGTGGCTGGACGGTCTACCCGGCGAGGACAAGATACTCTTCACCACCGGCCGCCTGACCTCGGAGATCATGATGAAGGCGGCCTTCATGGGCATACCGGTGCTGATCTCCAAGTCCGGCGTGACCCACATGAGCCTGGAACTGGCCCGAGACATGGGCATGCTGGTCATCGTCCGGGCCCGCGCCGCCAGCTTCCTGGTTTTCAACGGCTGGGACCGGGTCGTCTTCGACGCCGTAAACAAAGCAAATCCGGCCAAGGGGTGACCCCCCTGGCCGGGACGCAATTCATTGGCCGCGAGGCGGACGGCTGGCCGGGGCCTAGGCCTGGGGCTTGGCGGGCTCCTTCTCCAGGAGATGACCGGCCAAGGCCCTGGTCAGCACATAGGCCGCCTGGAGCGCCTCCGTGGGGCAGAGGGGGAAGCACTCCTTGCAGTCCCAACACTCCTTCATGGCGATATCGGGCACGAAGCTGATTTCTTTTCTTATGCCCCGGTCAATGAAGCCCACGGCGTTCTTCTTCTTCACCTCGGCGCAGTAGCGCACGCACAGCCCGCAGTGGATGCAGAAAGAGGCCTCTTTTTCGAAGCGGTTCTTGTCGGCGCCGTATTCCTTGGCCAAGGCCTGCAAATCAAAGGCGTCGGGGGCGTGGGCCAAGAGCAGCTCCAGGATGATCTTGCGGATCCTGTCCACCTTGGCTGACCTGGTGTGGACCACCAGGTTGTTCTCGGCGGGATAGACGCAGGAAACCACCAGCCTGGTCCAGCCCTTTTCCTCCAGCTCCACCATGCACAGCCGGCAGCCGCCGAAGGGCTCCAGCTTTTCGTGATGGCAGATGGTGGGGATGAATATGCCCGCTGCCTGGGCGGCTTCCAGGACGGTCTGGCCCTGGCTGGCCTTGACCTCCCTGCCATCTATGGTCAGGCGGATTTCGCTCATGGCTGCTAGCTCTTTCTAGAAATGACTCGTTTGTCCTCGGGGATGGGGGCCGGCACCGGTTCGCCGGACAACTTGGAGACCGCCGAGAACTTCTGCGGGCAGACCTCGAAGCAGGTGCCGCACTTGGTGCACTTTTCCTGGTCCACGACGTGAATCTTGTTCTTGCCCCCCTCGATGGCCCCCGCAGGGCACTTTCGTCCGCATATCATGCAGGCCTGGCACTTGGCGGGGTCTATATAGAACGACACCAGCTCCTTGCAGGACAGGGCGGGGCATCTCTTGTGCTTGATGTGGGCCTCGTACTCATCGCGGAAGTAGCGCAGGGTGCTGAGGAAGGGGTTGGGCGCGCTCTTGCCCAGGGCGCACAGCGCCGCCTCCTTGGCCACCTCGGACAGGTCTTCCAGCAGTTCGATATCGCCTTCCTTGCCCTTGCCCTGCGTGATGTTGGTGAGGAGCTTGAGCATCTGGCGCAGGCCCTCGCGGCAGGGCACGCACTTGCCGCAGGACTCGTCGGTGAGGAACTGGATGAAGTACCTGGCCACATCCACCATGCAGGTACTTTCATCCAATACGATCATGCCGCCGGAGCCCATCATGGAGCCGGCCTTGGTCAGCTCGTCGAAACCCACCGGCAAGTCCAGCAGGTCCTCGGGTATGCAGCCGCCGGAAGGCCCGCCCGTCTGCACGGCCTTGAACTTCTTGCCGCCGGGGATGCCGCCGCCGATCTTGTAGATGATGTCGCGCAGGCTCATGCCCATGGGCACCTCGACAAGGCCGGTGTTGGTGATCTTGCCCACCACCGAGAATATTTTGGTGCCCTTGCTTTTTTCGGTGCCGAATTGCGTAAACCAATCCGCGCCCTTGTTTATGATGAGCGGCACGTTGGCCCAGGTCTCGACGTTGTTCAAAACGCTGGGCTTTTCCCAGAGGCCCTTGATGTTGGAGCGCACGTACTTGGGTCTGGGCTCGCCCACGCGGCCCTCGAGGGAGGTCATCAGGGCGGTGGACTCGCCGCAGACAAAGGCTCCGGCGCCCTGGTGCACCTTGACCGTGAAGTCAAACCCCGAACCGAGGATGTTTTTGCCCAGGAAGCCGTACTCCTCGGCCTTCTTGATGGCTATGTTCACGTTCTCCACGGCCAGGGGATATTCTTGACGCACGTAGATGTAGCCTTCGTGGGAACCTATGGCAAAGGCGCCCAGGGTCAGGCCCTCGAGTATGGAGTGCGGGTTGCCCTCCAGCAGGCTGCGGTCCATGTAGGCGCCGGGGTCGCCTTCATCGGCGTTGACAATCACGTACTTAATGGGCTCGGGAGCGTTGCGCGAGCCTTCCCACTTCCGGTCGGCGGGGAAACCGCCGCCGCCCCTGCCGCGCAGATTGGACT
>JACQYR010000006.1 GCA_016208115.1 Desulfarculus sp. | reverse complement strand
TGTGGCACTCGGCGCACTTCTGAACCTTGTCGCCTTCCTTCCAGGTGTTGGTCTTCTTGTCGGCCTTCACGTGGTGGCACTTGTCGCAGGCGATCTTGTACTCCACGTTGTGCTTGGTGTGGGACAACTTCACCGGGGCCTTGGTCAGGGTGCCAAAGACCTTGGTGTTGTCAATGGGGAACTCGTCCTTGACCTCGCCGGATTTGGTCTTGGCCGCCCAGGCCGCCCCACCCGCCAGGGCCAGCGCCAGGAAGGCCACCAGGGCCAAGATGGCAATAACGCTTTTCTTCATGTCGTTGTCTCCTCCTCCCCGCTAATAAAAAAGCGAACTCAAACCCTCGCTTGCCTAACCCTTAGCCGGCTTTATAGCCCTGGGGCGCGGCCATTGTCAAGTGAATTTACCCACAGGGATCGTTGTGCAATAATTGTGCAACAACCTGTAGAATCAGCTACTTAAGCCCTACGGGCCGAGTCGGGACCGTCCAGGGGGCCGGCTGGGAGACGATGGCTATTTGGCAAGCCTTTCCAGGCTCTTGGCCTCTTGCCACAGGTCTTCCAGTTGCCCGGCGTCTAGTTGGCCCAAGCCCTGGCCGCGCCCCGAGGCCAGGGCCTCCATGGCCGCGAAGCGCCGCTCGAAGCGCCGGTTGGCCCCCCGCAGGGCCGCCTCGGCGTCCAGGCCCCGATGGCGGGCCCACTGGGCCAGGCTGAAGAGCACGTCACCCAACTCCTCCTGGGCGCGTTCGCCGCCCTGGGCGGCGGCCAACTCGGCCATTTCCTCGCCAACCTTGTCCCACACGCCGGCGGCGCTGGGCCAATCGAAGCGCACCCGCGCCGCCCTCTGGCCCAGGCGCTGGGCGCGGGAGAGGGCTGGGATGGCCTTGGGCAGGCTCTCCAGGAGCCCGCCGGCCTGCCCGCCCCGCTCCTGGTCCTTGATGCGCCCCCACTGCTGACGCACGGCTTGGGCGTCGTCCAAGGCCTGGCCGCCGAAGACGTGGGGGTGGCGGCGGACCATCTTCTCCTCCACCGCCTCCAGGACCTGGGTCAGGTTGCAGCCGCCGGCTTCGGAGAATAGCTCGGCCAGGAAGACCACGTGAAAGATCACATCGCCCAGCTCGCCGCGCGCCTGCTGGGCGTCGCCGCCCTCCACGGCCTCCACGGCCTCGTGGGCCTCCTCCAGCAGGTAGGCGGCCACGGTTTGCGTGGTCTGCTGGCGGTCCCAGGGGCAGCCGTCCGGGGCGCGCAGGCGGCTGACCAGGTCCATGAGCCGGGCCAGGGCCTGGCCGGCCGGGGGGCGCGGATTGGCATCGCTCATTTGCCGGGTTCCGGCGTCTTGGGCTTGATGAGGCCGGCCTTGGCCTGCATCTCGCGGGTCCAGTCCTGGGGCAACAGGTCCAGCAGGTAGCGGCCGCACTGGATGACCCGGGGGGCCACCAAGGAGCGGCTAACCAGGCTGCCCTGCTGCCCCTCGGGCTGGGCCAGCATGGCCAGGGGCAGCACCATCAGCAGGATGTTGAGCAGCAGATAGGAGAGCAGTATGCCCTTGGCCCCGCCCACCCCGGAGCCAAAGAGGCGGTCCAACCCCGAGAAGGGGCCGGCGTGGATCAGGCGGGCCAGGGCGGCGGCCATGTAGACAAAGGCCAAGAAAACCACCAGCAGCACCAGGGCGAAGGCCACGCCGTCCCACCAGCCGGCCTCGATGGCGCTGACCCGGCGCAGGAAGCCGGCCAGGGGCTTGTAGGTGGCCACGCCCAGGAACAGGGCCGCCACCAGGCCGATCAGCCCCATGATCTCCCTGACGAAGCCGCGCACCGCCCCCCGGATGATAAAAAAGCCCAAAAGGACCAGCAGGGCGATGTCCAGTATGTTGGGGCCGGATTCCATGGGCTTATGCCTTAGCACGCCGCCTGGGGCCTTGTCAAGGCGGCCCCCGGGAGGCCCGTCCCGTTTACCTTTTTTAAACAATGGATTATGCACAGGCAATCCGCGAAGTGTCCGGCGCTACCCCCTTGTTTGGCCACAGGCGCTGTGGTAATAATGGCGGCATATGTCACCCATGACCTGTCACGTCCACAACCTGGAGCTGCCGGGAAGCTCCGGCGCGGACATTCACGACGTCACCCCCCAGGTGCTGGCGGCGGTGCTGGACCTGGATAACCGCCCCCGCCGGCGGCGGGTGGTCATCCAGGTGCTGGGAGAGCAGGACCGTGGCGCCTGAGTCCGAGACGCAGCTAAGCTTCGACGACCCCGAGGCCGCCCGCGCCCTCTTGGGCACCCAGGGCGCCCACCTCAAGCAACTGGCCCAGGCCGTGGGGGTGCAGGCCCACTCCCGGGGCGGCAAGGTGTGGTTGCAGGGCAGCCCCGAAGAGACCGGCCTGGCCCGCCTGGTGCTCAGCCAGCTCTACGACCTGATCCGCCAAGGCTACCCGATCTACGACATGGACGTGGACTTCGCGGTGCGCATCCTCTCGGCCGACCCCACGGCGGCCCTCAAGGACATCTTCCTGGATCAGGTCTACATCAGCGGCAAGAAGCGCATCATCAGCCCCAAGAGCCTGACCCAGAAGGCCTACCTGGAGGCCATCCGCCGCTTTGACATCGTCTTCGGCATCGGCCCCGCCGGCACCGGCAAGACCTACCTGGCCATGGCCATGGCCGTGGACAGCCTGCTCAAGGGCAAGGTGGACCGCATCGTGCTGGCCCGGCCGGCGGTGGAGGCCGGCGAAAAGCTGGGCTACCTGCCCGGCGACTTGGCCGAGAAGGTCAATCCCTACCTGCGGCCCCTCTACGACGCCCTGCACGACATGATGGACTTCGACAAGGCCGGCCGGCTCATGGGCAAGGGGGTGATCGAGGTGGCGCCTCTGGCCTTCATGCGCGGCCGCACCCTCAACTCGTCCTTCGTGATATTGGACGAGGCCCAGAACGCCACCAGCGAGCAGATGAAGATGTTCCTCACCCGCCTGGGCTTTGACTCGCTGGCGGTGATAACCGGCGACGTGACCCAGGTGGACCTGCCCGGCGGCACCCGCTCGGGCCTGGTGGAGGCCCGTAAGCTTCTGCAGGGCATCGAGGGCATCGCCTTCGTGGAGTTCACGGAGCGCGACGTGGTGCGCCACCGCTTGGTGCGCGAGATCATCAAGGCCTATGAGAGGGATGGAGCCTGACATGCCCCAGCAGGACCCCCCCAAGCTCAAGGCGGTGCCGCCGCGAACCCAGCGGTTTTCCTGGCCGCGCGTGACCGGCCGGCTACCCCAGGTCCTGGAGCGGCTCAAGGCCCTGGCCGGGGGCGGCCGGGGCGCCCAGTGGCTGCTGGCCGGCCTGGTGGGGCTAGTGCTGGCCGTGGCCGTCACCCCCCATCCCTGGCGCCTTGATTCCCTGCCTCAGGTGCTGGGGGGCGCGGCCCTGGCGGCGGCCCTGCTCAGGGTGCTCTTCGTGGCCTGGTACCAGGGCCTGGCCCGGGCCGGCGGCCGGGCCGGGGCACGCAATCTGGGCTTAAGCCTGGCCCTGGTGGTCATGGCCGCCTTCTTGGGCCGGGGCTGGGCGATGTTCGCCGCGGCCCTCCTGGAGGGCTGGAGCGGGCTGGGGCTGGGGGCACTGGCCTTCGCCGCCCCCTTAAGCGCCGGCCCCATATTGGGGACCTTGCTCCTGGGACCGCAGATGGGCATGCTGGTGGCTCTGGCCGGCGGCCTGGTGGGGGCCCTGGCCTGGCCCCAGCCAGCCGGACCCATGGTCTACTTTTTGGTTAGCGGGGTGGCCGCCGCCCATTACGCCGGCCGGGAGCACAGCCTGCCGGGCCTGATAAAGGCCGGCTTCCGGGGCGCGCTGGCCGGCCTGCCCGTGGTGCTGGGCCTGGCCCTGTGGCAGGGCTGGCTGATGTCCACCGACGCCCTGTGCGCGGTGCTGGCCGTGGGCCTGGGCGGGGCCTTGGGCGGGGTGCTGGCCGCCGGCCTGGCCCCCCTGGTGGAGATGATCCTGGGCTACACCACCCACATTCGCCTCATGGAGCTGTCCAGCCTGGACCAGCCGGCCCTGCAAGAGCTGATGCTCCAGGCGCCCGGCACCTATCACCACAGCCTGGTGGTGGGCAGCCTGGTGGAGGCGGCGGCCCAGGAGATCGGCGCCGACAGCCTCCTGGCCAAGGTGGCGGCCCTGTATCACGACCTGGGCAAGATCAAGAAGAGCCCCTACTTCGTGGAGAACCAGGCCAGCGGCCCCAACCGTCACGAGAAGCTGGCCCCCTCCATGAGCGCCCTGATCCTGACCAGCCACGTCAAGGAAGGCGTGGAGATGGCCGGCCGCCACCGCCTGGGCAAGCCCATCATTGACATCATCGCCCAGCACCACGGCACCCGGCTCATCCCCTTCTTCTACAGCAAGGCCTGCGAGGCCCGCCGGGCCCTGGGCCAGCCCGACCCCGACCCCGAGGATTACCGCTACCCCGGCCCCCGGCCCCAGACCCGCGAGGCCGGCCTGGTGATGCTGGCCGACACCGTGGAGGCGGCCAGCCGCTCCCTGGACAACCCCACCCCGGCCCATTTGCAGGGGCTGGTGCAGCAGCAGATCAGCAAAATATTCGCCGAGGGCCAGCTCGACGACTGCGAGCTGACCCTCAAGGACCTGCACAAGATAGCCAAGATATTCAACACCATCCTGAGCGGTATCTTCCACCAGCGCGTGGAGTACCCCCAGGCTGACGACAAGCCCAGGAAGCGCCATGGAGATTCTGATAAGCAACCGCCAGGCAAGCCAGCAAATAAACCTCAAGGCCCTGGAGGACAGGGTGAGGCGGGTCTTAGAAGGCTTGGCCTGCGCTGAGGACTGCGAGCTGTCCCTGGTCCTCACCGACGACCCGGGCATCACGGTCTTGAACCAGGACTACCTGGGGCGCGTGGGTCCCACCAACGTACTGGCCTTCCCCATGGGCGAGGGCCAGTTCGCCGGGCTCAACCCGGGCCTCTTGGGCGACGTGGTGGTCAGCGTGGACACCGCCTGGCGCGAGGCGGGCGACAACGGCCTGGACCCGGGCGAGCATTTCATGCGCCTGGTCATCCACGGTATCTTGCATCTCTTGGGCCACGACCACCTGCAAGGCGAGGCCCAGGCTTTAGCCATGGAGGAGCTGACCGAGCGCCTGCTCACGCAAAGCGCGGGTTGAAAGGCCTACAATCATCATGTATTGTGGCTTATGATCTTGATGTAGGGGAGGGGTTTATCCCCTCCCGTCTTTTCGACCTTTCAAATCAGGACCGGCGGGGATGAATCCCGCCCCTTGTATGTTCAACAAGGTCTGTACGGGAGCCGAAGGGGTTGGTCAGGGGAGAGCGCCGCTCGACCCGCATTGGGAGTCGAGGCACTCGACCCCCGCCCCCACATAAAGAGATGTCATCAGCCTCCGGCCATTCTTCCCGTTCCGGCGGATGATGGCCCTCGGTATTCATCAAGATTCAACCGACAGCAAGGAGCGGAGCATGGCCCGCCTATCGGTGAACGTGGACCACGTGGCCACCCTGCGCCAGGCCCGGGGCATTGACGAGCCCGACCCGGTGTGGGCCGCCGTGCTGGCCGAAAAGGCTGGCGCCGACGGCATCATCGTGCACCTGCGCGAGGACCGCCGCCACATCCAGGACCGCGACCTCAAGGTGCTCAGGCAGGTGGTCAAGGGCCGGCTGAACATGGAGATGGCCGCCACCGAGGAGATGATCGCCATCGCCGGCACCGTGGGGCCGGACCTGTGCACCCTGGTGCCCGAGCGCCGCCAGGAGCTGACCACCGAGGGCGGCCTGGAGGTCAAGGGCAACCTGGAGGCCATCAAGCAGGCCGTGGCCAGCTTGAACGGCGCGGGCATCCAGGTCAGCCTGTTCATTGACCCCCACCCCGAGCAGGTCAAGGCCGCCCACCTGGCCGGGGCCCAGGTGGTGGAGCTGCACACCGGCACCTACGCCAACGCCGGCGACGAGGCCACCCTCAAGAAGCACCTGGACGCCATCGAGGACGCCGCCCGCCTGGCCGCCCGCCTGAACATCAAGGTGGCCGCCGGCCACGGGCTCAATCTGCGCAACGTGCGCCCGCTCCTGGCCCTGCCCGAAATCGAGGAATACTCCATAGGCCACTCCATTGTGGCCCGGGCCCTGTTCGTGGGCATGGAGCAGGCCGTGGGCGAGATGCTGGCCCTGGTGCGCCAGTCGGCCGCCCCCCGGGCCGGCGAGGCCCCGCGTCGGCGCCTGTAGGGGGCCGAGGCCGTGATCCGGGGCCTGGGGCTGGACCTGGCGCGGGTGGCGCGGGTGAATGAGGCCTGGCAGCGCTTTGGCCAGCGTTTCCTCGGCCGCTGCTTCACCCCGCAAGAAATCGCCACCTGCCTGAAAAGGCCCCGGCCGGCCCAGGCCCTGGCCATGCGGTTTGCCGCCAAGGAGGCCTTTGCCAAGGCCTCCGGTCTAGGCATGCGCGGCCTGGCCTGGACCGAGATCGAGGTCATTAGCGACGCCCTGGGCAAGCCCGGCCTGGCCCTGCACGGCCGCGCCCGGGACTGGGCCACGGCCCAAGGCATCGCGGCCTGGCACCTGAGCCTCAGCGATGACGGCGACTACGCCGCCGCGGTGGTGGTGCTGGAGGGGGAATGATGGATGCCAATTTCGTTGCAAGCGTGTATTTTTTTCGTAGGGGAGGGATTTATCCCCTCCCGTCTTCATTCCCGCCTATTCCACGGGCGGGGATCAACCCCTCCCCTACGAAAACCAAGAAGGTCTTTTCCG
>JACQYR010000062.1 GCA_016208115.1 Desulfarculus sp. | reverse complement strand
TCTGTTCCTGGCTAGGACTGGCTCCCAAGCATGAGATTTCAGGGGGCAAAGTGCTGAAGAATAACACGCTGAAAACCAAGAATCGAGCGGGACAAGCATTTCGAATGGCAGCTCAATCCGTGAAGCAAGCAGAGTGTGTCTTTGGTGTTTTGTACCGACGCCTGCGTGCCAGGCTGGGTCCATCTCCAGGGGGTATTCCCGCGCGCCGCCGCCGGACTGGGCCTGGTAGACGATCACCTCGCGCCCGCCGGACTGGCGCAGCACATAGCGTCCCAGGCGGGGGCCGCCGGCCTGGGCCATCTCGGTATCAATGATCTTCTGGATGACGGCCTCGCTCACCCCGGCCTTCTTGAGCTGGAGCACCTGGTCGGCGCTCAAGGCCCAGGCCGGCGCGGCGCCAAGGCACCCAACGGCGATCAGCAGCCAGAACAGCCTACCCATGGCAGCCTCCCCGGCAAGAGTCATTGGCATGCCTATAAGATAGCAGCTCCTAACGGACCTTGGCCAGGCCCTCCAGCCAGCGCAGGGCCTGCCCCGCCTCGGGGCAGGCCTGCTCATGGCAGGCTGGGTCGGCGTCCAGGTTGCCTTCGGGCAGAGGGGCGCCCTGCCCTGCTTCCCGGGTCCGCCGGGCCACCTGGGCCAGGAGGGCATCCAGATCGGCGATGTCTCGGGCCTGAGCCGGCCGGGCCGACAGCACGGCCCGCTCGTTCATGTAGCCGCCCCGCCAGGCCATGTAGCCCACGGCCGCCGGGCGCAGGCTGTAGTCCATCAGCCAGCCCAGGCCGTTGCCCGCCCAGCCTCCCGGGCGGTTGGCCTGACCCGACAGCCAGAAAACCCGGGGCAGGCGGCGCACCTCGGCAAGTTCGGCGGCCAAGGCCTGGGCCAGAATGCCGGGGGGCAGCGTCACCCCATGGGCACGCCGCCAGGCCCGGGCCCACAGGTCCAGCCCGGCCGGGGAGTCGGCCCCCACCTCCCACAACCACTGATATCGCGGCTGGCCCAGGAGCCAGCAGTCCAGGCCCCACTCCACGCGCTTGTGGGTCAGGGGGTCGGCGGAGAAGGGCCGGCCCGAGAGGCGGTTGACGAGCGTCTCGTGCCCCAGGCGGTCCAGCAGGGCGTGGGCGAGATAGCCTCGGGCAAAGGCCCGCTCCTCGTCCGGGGCCGCCAGGTCCTCAAGCGCCCGCGCCATGTCCCAGGGTTTTACCAGGTGGGCGGCCTGGGCCAGCTCCTCCTGGGCGCCGGGATAATAGCCGGCGTCCGGCGCCAGCGCCCCGGCGTAAAGAGCGGCCATCACGGCGGGTTGATCGGCCCAGGCCGGCTCGGCCAGTTGGCGGGCCAGCACCAGGTGGGTGAAGGGTCCCAAGGCTTGGGCTCCTTGCGGATAGACAAGCTGCCAGGCCAGGCAGCCCACGAGGACCAGCCCGGCCCCCAGCAGGCGGGCCGGCCCGGCCAGGCTAGGCCTGCGCGTCCAGGACAAGCACCGCCTCCACGTGGCCGGTGTGGGGGAAGAAATCCAGCACCGTCAGGCCGTTGGGGCGATAGCCGGCGCCCACCAGCATGGCCGCGTCCCGGGCCAGGGCCGCCGGGTGGCAGGAGACGTACACCACCCGCGCGGGCTGCAACTCCAGGAGGCCGGGCATGAGGTCCTTGGCCCCGCCGCGCGGGGGGTCCAGCAGCACTAGGTCAAAGCCCCGGCCGGCCCGGCCCAGGCCGGCCAGGGCCTGGCCCACCTCGGCGGCCTGCACCATATAGCGCTCCTGCAGGCCGGCCTGGTGGGCCTGCACCACGGCGGCCCGGCAGGCCTCCTGGTCGCCCTCCACGGCCAGCACCCGCCAACCGGCCGCCGCCAGGGGCAGGCCCAGGTTGCCCGCGCCGGCATAGAGGTCCAGGGCCTCCAGACCCGCCGGGGCCGTGGCGGCCTCCAAGGCCTCCCTTTCCACCGGGGCCGCCTCCTCTGGCGGGGCCAGGGCCGCCCGCAGCTCGGCGGCGGCGGCCGCGACCTCGTCCAGGAGCAAGCGGTTGGCCGCGAAATTCACCTGGCAGAAGACCCCGGGATAGGCCCGCAGGGTCAAGCCGGCCTCCTGGTGGTAGACCAGCCCGCCCTCTGGCCCCAGGGGCCAGCCAGCCAGTTCCTCGCCCCGGCACAGGCGGGCGCCCTGGGCGCCCACCTCCTGGGCCAGGCCGGCCAGGGAGGGCGGGTCGCCCCCGCCTTGCCAGCCCAGGGTGAGGAAGGCTTGGCTCTCATCGGCCAGCACCTCCACCCAGGCCAGGCCCGACCACTCGGGCCGCCCCAGGGCCGCCGCCAGGCCGGGCAGCAGGGCGTTGGCCGCCGGCGCGGCCACCGGGCAGGCCGCCACCTCCACCAATTGGTGCCCGCCCCGGGCGAAGAAGCCCACCCGCCCCTCTTGTACCTGCAAGCGCAGGCGGTTGCGGAAGCCCCAGGCCAGTGGCGAGGCCAGCACCCGGGCCTCGGGCAGGAGGTCCAGGCGCCACAGGGCGCGGCGCACCCAGGCGGCCTTGGCCTCCACCTGGGCTGGGTAGTCCAGGTGCATCAGGTCGCAGCCGCCGCAGCGGCCGTACAAGGGGCAGGCCGGCTCCACCCGCTGGGGCGAGGCGCGCAAGATATCCACGGCCTGGGCCTCGGCGTAGTCGCGCTTGACCCGGGTGACGTGGGCGGTCACCCTCTCGCCGGTCAAGGCCCCGGCCACGAAGACCACCCGGCCGTCCTCGGCCCGGCCCAGGCCCCGGCCGCCGGCGGCCAAGTCCAGGATGTCCAGCTCCAAATCTTGGCCCGCGCTGATATCGCTCAAGATAATACCCTCCGCGGGCACGGCGGCAGGCCGCGCCCAATGGCGTTATCTTATCATTAGTTTGGCCCGGCCGCCCTCGGGCGGGCCTAGCGGCGCTGGCCCACCCAATCGGGAATGACCAGGGTGTGCCCGGCCGTGTCATGCATGGGCGCGCCGCTGGCGGTCAGCAGGCCGTAATGGTTTTCCGAGCATCCGGGCACCGAGGGTTGCTTGCGCGGCTCGTCGAAGCCGCTGAACATGAAGGTGGGGATGGTACGGTGGTTGCTGGTCGAGTACTGCTCCCCCAGCCAATTGAACATGTCCGTGGCGTAGGTGTACTCGCCGGTGCCACCGGAGACGCTGGGGAATTTTTGGTCATGGTCAAAGCCCCGGGAAGGGTCTGACTGGTAGGGATAGCCGGTCTCGCCGATGAACAGGTTCCAGGACGAATATTCGGACTGGGCGCCATCGTACCAACTCTTTAGGGCGTCCACGCCCTTGCTCTGCATCCAGGGGAAGTTGTTGGCGAACACGAACTTGGCCCCCCAGGCCCCCTGCCAGTTGCTGCCCAGGGTGTCCACAAAGGCCTTGGCCTGGGCATTGTGGCTGATGTTGGCGATGGTCGTGGTGAGGGGGATGGCGCCAAGGCCGGCCTCCCGCATGGCCTCGGTGAGGTTTCGCAGAGCCGCGTTGAAATCATGGACGTTGAACACGCCTTGGGCGTCTATCTCGTTGCCGATGCCGATGGCCTTGACCGTGCTCAGCACCTTGCTAGCGCTGCCGCCCATGGGGTCCAGCAGGATAGTCTGGACCCACCGCTTGGCATAATCCGCATTACCCAACTTGCTGGCGGTGGCGGCGTCCTCGTTGGTGCCCAGAAACACCTGCAAGCCCTTGTCCGGGTGGTCCTTGGCATAGGTCAACACGCCCAGGGTGCCCGGATCCACCAGCAGCTCGCTGGTGCCCACGGCCGCATCGTGGTAGGTGTGGATCATTTTGAAGTGCCCGGTGATTTTGTCCAGGTCCTGGGCCACAAACTTGACGGTGTCCGCGCGCGAGTAGGCGATCCAACTCTGCATCCAGGAGTCGTAGGTGACGCCCACGTTGTAGTCAAAGGGCGAGGAGGTGGGCACGCCGGCTGCCGCTGCCGACAGGGTCGTCAACAACAGGCACGCTAGGGTAAGCAGACACATCAGCCTTTTCATGGGCCAGCACATCTTTCTCAAGCCACAGCTTGCAGGTCTGAGCGGTTATCATCCACCTAGCGTGGGCATGGCCCTGGCGCACAAATACCAGGCTGGTCCTCAATTCTGTAGAATCTGCCGCTGGATAACAAGCCCATAATGATCGCGCAAACCCCATCTAGGGCCGGGCGGCTGGTGCCTTGTTTTTCAGGCGGGGGACAGAATAGGCGTAGCCCGTGGGCATCAACAGGCGGGATGCCTTTGGACAAACCTGAGGCCGCTGCACGGTGAAACATAAACACTGCCTGCAAAACCAAGTAGTAACCCGTGAAACATCACGTTGCCGGTGCAGCGGCCGAAGCGGGCCACGGATGGCCCGCCAAATTGCGAGCCTTCTTAGGCGAGCAATTTGGGAGGCTTGGCAAAACCACGTTTTTGCCAAGCCGACGCTGCACGGGGCAGGACGCCCCGTGCAGCACTCTCACCTGGGTGATCGCGAGAAAGCAGGCGCTATGACAGGAAGGGAAAAATCGGGTTTTCCCCTTTCCATGATGTTTTTGATTTTACTCCCCCCCGGCCTGCCACAACCGCCGCCTGTACTCCCCGGCCATTCCCGGCAAAGGCTCGGCCAGGGCCTGGCCGTCAAATGGTGGCCGCGTCGGCCCCGGCCTGGCCAGCCGCCTGGCGCGCCCACAGATAATATAGGTAGTTAAGGGTTTTGTGCCCGGCCAGGGCCGGGGCGGCCCCCTGGGTAAAGGTGTGCAGCCGCCAGCCGGCCCCATAGGCCTGGGGCGTGGGCGGGGTGTAGGCCTGGGCCGTGACCATGAGGGTGGGCTGCGTCGCCGCCGGCAGGCCCAGGGCCGCCTCGGCGCCCCGGGTGAGCACGATCTTGACCCGGGCCAGGCCCTGGTGCAGGCCGTTGCGGGCCAGCAGTTCGGCCATCACCGCCGGCCAGGCGGGCTCGCCGGCCAAGGGGATGTTCAGAAAACGGGCCGAGGCCCTGAGCCGCGCCAGGTGCTCGTCCAGGAAGAGCGCCCTGCCCTCCTGGGCGCGCAGGGTCTCGAAGAGCCCGTCGCCATAGAGGAGGCCCCGGTCCAGGGGCGAAACCGCTGCTTGGCCCAGGGGCGTGAAGGCCCCGTTAAGCCACAGCACCGGCTCGTCGGTTGGGGCGGGCGGCGGGCTCATGCCTGGTCCTCGCTCAAGGCCTGCAAAACCTGGAACAGGGTGCGGCCCTTGTGCAGGGTCTCTTGGAACTCTTCCTCTGGGTCGGAATCATAGACCACCCCGCCGCCCACGGCAAAGTGGCATTGCCCTTGGGATACTATGCCGGTGCGGATGGCGATGTTCAGGTCCAGGTTCTGGTGCCAGCCCAGGTAACCGATGGAGCCGGTGTAGACGTGGCGCACCTGGGGCTCCAGCTCGTCTATGATCTCCATGGCCCGTATCTTGGGGCAGCCGGTGATGGAGCCGCCCGGGAAGGTGGCGGCCAGGAGTTGGCCGTGGGTCAGACCGGGCGCCACCTGGCCCGTGACCGTGGAGACCAGGTGAAAGACGTTCTGGAAGGCCTCCACCCGCTTGTGGGCGGCCACGGCGATGCTGCCCGGCTGGCAGACTCGGCCCAGATCGTTGCGCAACAAGTCAACAATCATGGATAGTTCAGCGTCATCCTTAAAGCTTTGGCTTAGCTCCTGTTTGAGGCGTTGGTCTTCCTGGGGGCCGGCCCCCCGGGGCCTTGTGCCCTTGATGGGCCGGGTTTCCAGAAAGGTGCCCTGGCGCAGCAGGAAGCGCTCCATGGAAGTGCAGAGTACCTGGTGGTTGCCGGCGTTGACATAGGCGTAAAAGGGCGCGGGGTTCTTGGCAAACAGGCGCTCCCACAGGGCCAGGGGGTCGCCCGCCAGGCCGAAGCTGAAGCGCTGGGACAGGTTGACCTGGTAGACATCGCCCTGGGCGATGTACGAGCGGATGCGCTCCACCGCCGCCAGGTAGTCCGGGTGGCTGAAATTGCTGCTCACCCCTCCCAGGCGGGGCGGCGGGCCGGGCCGGGGGATGGCCAGGTCCAGGGGACCGGGGGCCGTGGCCGGGCGCTCTGGCCAGCCCAGGCGCAGATGGCGCAAATGGCCGCTGTGGCGGTCGTGGATCAGCACCTGGCTGGGAAAGCTCAGGTATAGGTCCGGCAGACCCAGGTCGTCGGCCGCCGTCTGGGGCAGGCGCTCGATCTGGTTCTTGAGCTCATAGGCCACGTAACCCAGGCCGCCGCCGGCAAAGGGCGGTGCCGGCAGGGCAAAGTCGGGGCGTAGCTCGGCGAAGAGCCGGTCCAGGGTATCCAGGGGGTGCCCCTGGCCCCGCCAGGAGGCCTGGCCGGCCTGGAGGCGCAGGTCATCGCCCTTGGTGCTGAAGACTAGCAGGGGGTCCCAGCCGGCCAGGGAGTGGCGGCTGCAATCCAGGTCGCCGCCGCTGGCCAGCACGCAAGCCCCGGGCAGGGCCCCGATGCCCCGGGCCAATTGCCAGAAGCGCTGATCGCCGGCCTGGCGCTCCAGGGTGGTGTGCTCCAGCAGGCGCACCGGCCCCCTGGGCAGGCCCAGGGGTTCCAGCAGGGAGGCCATGGCGCTCATGCCGCCACCGCCGGGCACAGCCCCGCCCAGCGGGGAAAGCGCTGGGCCGTCGGCGCGGCCAGGGAAGGCCCGGCCTAGAAGCCCGGGTGCAGGGCCAGGAAAT
>JACQYR010000061.1 GCA_016208115.1 Desulfarculus sp. | reverse complement strand
CATCGCCAGCGGCTACTCCATCAACGGCAAGGCCAGGGGCATCCATGAGGACGGCGCCGCGGGTTACGTGGCCAAGCCCTTCCTGCGCTCCGAACTGCTGATCACGGTCAGGAGGGTGCTGGACGTCAAGTAGAGACCATTGCACGGGGCGTCCTGCCCCGTGCAATGTCGGCTTGGCAAAAACGCGGTTTTGCCAAGCCCGCCAAATTGCTAGCCTAAAATGGCTCGCAATTTGGCGGGCCATTCCCCGGGGTCCCCAGCCAACTCGTTGGCTGGGGTGGATACATGGCCCGTATCGGCCATCACATGGCCAAATTATGTTTCACGGGTTTAGTCGCTGTTTTTGCGTACTTATTTTCTGTTTCACCATGCAATGGCCTCAAGTAGCGCTCCGGCCCCTCCCCCGGCCGGCCGTAAGCATGTCGTGGCCTGGCCGGATGCCCCGCCCCTGGCCGGACCACCCCTTGGGCACCACAACGAGCGAGGGGTTGCCCCGTGACCGAGGCAACCCCTTGTTTTCCTTGTGGCGGAAGTGCATGGGAATCGAACCCACCTACCCCCTTACTCAGAAGGTACACCGGATTTGAAGTCCGGGAGAGCCACCAGTGCCCTTTCCACTTCCCCGGGACCAAAAATAGCACCCGCCTGGGGCGGCGTCAACGGCGGCCCGGCTTGGGGGGCCGGATCAGGCGCCGGGCCAGGGCCAGGGCGGCCTGGGGGGTGTCCACCAGGCCGTCCAACTGGGCCTCGCGCAAGATACCCAGGAGCCTGCCCACCTCCGGGCCGGGGCTTAGGCCCAGGCCGGCCATGAGCTGGTGGCCGTCCAGCAGGGGTGGGGCGGCCAGGGCCTGGGCCAGCTCGCGGTCGCGCAGCTCGGCCACCTGGCCGTAGAGGGCCAGCAGGCGCTCCTCGGCCTCGGGGGGGCGCCGGGGGCCGGGGCCAGCCATGGTGTCGGCCAGGCCCAGCAGAAAAATCCCCGGCAGGTGCTGGCCGCAGGCCACCAGCAGGCGTCGTACCGCCCGCCGGCTCAAGCCCCCCCGGGCGGCCGCGCCCAGCAGGTGAAAGGGGCGCATGTGGCCAGCCACCAGGCTGGCGATGTGGCCGGCCTCGGCCTTGGAAAGCCCCAGGCGCCGCGCGGCCTGCCTAGCCAGGCCGGCGCCCACCAGGTCGTGGCGGTGGAAGGTGGCCCAGCCCGGGGCCTTGGGACGGCGGGTGGCGGGCTTGCCCAGGTCGTGCAGGAGGGCTGCCGTCTTGAGCAGGGCGCGGCCGTTGTCGCCGGCCACATAGTCGCCGGCCTCTTGCAGCAGCAGGCTGCCCGCGTAGGGGCCGCCGCCGGCGGCCAGCTCCTCCAGGTGGGTCAGGCTGGCCAGGTTGTGCTCCAGCACGTCCAGGTGATGAAAGGGGTTCTGCCCCACGCCCCGGCCCATGGCCAACTCGGGCAAGAGCCGGGTGAGCACTTGGCCGCGCTCCATGGCCCATACCGCCGGCGCGGCCGCCGGGGCGGCCATGAGCTTGCGCCACTCCTGGGCGATGCGCTCCCGGGCCACCCGGAACAGCCCCGGGGCGGCGGCGGTCAGGTCTTGCTCCAAGCCGGGGGCCAGGGTCAGGCCATGGCTGGCCAGGAAGCGGTAGGCCCGCAAGACCCTCAAGGGATCGTCGCTCAGCACGCCGGGGCCGGCCAGCCGCAGGCGCCGGGCCCGCAGGTCGGCCAGGCCGCCGGTGGGGTCCTTTATGGCCGCCCGGCCGGCCAGCACCCCCGCCAGGGGGGCGGCCAGGGCGTTGACGGTGAAGTCGCGCCGGCGCAGGTCGGCTTCCAGGCCGGGGGCGCGCAGGCCCACCAGGTCCAGGTGCCCCTGCTCCAGCACCACCCGGCAGGTGGCCAAGGCCTCCTTGCGCGGCACGAAGGGCCGGCCCAGGGCCAGGGCCAGGGCGCGGCCCAGGGCCAGGGCGTCGCCGTCGGTGGACAGATCCAGGTCGGGGGGCGTTAGGCCCAGGAGCAGGTCGCGCAGGGTGCCGCCGGTGAGCCAGACCCGGGCGCCTTGGCGGCGGGCCAGGCCTTGCAGGGCCACCAGGGCCGGGTCATGGGCGATTAGCGGCCAGGGTCGTGCTGGGGTCAAGAATTCTGGCCGGGGTAGATGACCAGGGACTCGCCCTTGAGCAGCAGACGGCGGGTGCCCATGGAGTTCCAGCGCACGATGTCGTTCTCCGAGACCTTGTAGCGCCGGGCCAGGCCGCCCAGGGTCTCGCCCGGGCGCACCTTGTGGGAAACCTTGCGGGCCTCGCTCTCGGCGCGGCTGGCCTGCCGGCTGACCGGGCGGACTTCGGCCTTGGGCGCCGCCGGGGACGGCCTGGCCTCGGCGCGGGGCGCCGCGGAGGGCGCGGGCTGCCCCCCGGAAGAGGCCTTCTCCAGCCTTTCCAGGCGGGCCAGTAGTTGGGGGTCAAGGGCGGCGGGGCGCGGCTGACCCTGGCCCTCGCGGGCCTCGCGCAGCCCGCTTTCCGGTCGGGCACCGGCGCCGGGTTGGCGGCGGCCGGGCGCGCGGCCAGGTCTTTTTCCAGCTTGTCCAGCCTGGCCAAAAGCTTGCCATCGGCCGGCGGGGCGGCCTTGGCCGCCAGATCTTTTTCCAGCTTGTCCAGGCGGGCCACCACCTGGGGGTCGGGCACCGGCGCCGGGTTGGCGGCCTGCCCGGCGGAGGCGGCGGGCGCGGCGGAGGCGGCCGGACGCGCGGCCAGTGCCTTCTCCAGCTTGTCCAGGCGGCCCAGCATGCTCGAGAAGTCGGGCAACTGGCTGACCTTGTGGTTGACCTGGCCCAGGACGTGGTCCACCTCGTCCAGGCGGCGGTCTTGGGCGGCGTCCACGGGGTCGCCAGCGCCGGCGGTGGGGGACTTGCGGGCCTGGGCCTGCAGGTTCTCCATCTGCTTGCGCAGGTGGTTGATGTCGCGGCTTTGGGAAATCTGCTCGGCCAGGACTTTTTCGGAGGCGGCCAGTGCCCGCTCCACCATGGCCCCGGGCGGGGCGGTGGGGGCCGCGGTCTCCTCGCCGGGGGTGAACATGTTGGTGGCCCACATGGTCAGCAGGTACAACACGCCCACGAAGATCAGGACGGTGATGAGTATCTCCAGCGACGACAGCCGGAAGTTGCGGCGGCCCGCCGCGGGGGCCGGACGCGGATCTGCGCTGCTTGGATTTTTTGGCATAGTTCCTCGTGACCTAGCCCTTGGTACACCCTGTAAGGGCCGCCGGCACGGTCCAAGCGGCCCGGTCCGGCAAACTTGACGGGTGGGGCAATGAAGCATATCCTTTTTAGGCCCGCACGGCAAGGCATTGCCCGCTAGAGCCCCAAGGAGTTTTCATGGCCGACTTCCAAACCATTCTGCTACAGGACCACGGCGCGGTGAGGGTGCTGACCCTCAACCAACCCCAACTCTTCAATCCCCTGGACGCCGTGAGCGGCGGCGAGCTGGTGGCGGCCCTGGAGGGGGCTGACCGCGATCCGGCGGTGCGCGCCCTGGTGCTCACCGGCGCGGGCAAGGCCTTCGCCGCCGGGGGCAATGTGCGCCTGATGGCCGAGAAGGTGCTGGGGGGGCGGCCCACCAAGCCCTTCTTCACCGAGATAGCGGCCGTATTGAACCGCAGCATCATCACCCTGCGCCGCCTGTCCAAGCCAGTGGTCTGCGCCCTCAACGGCGTGGCGGCCGGCGGCGGCCTGGGCTGGTGCCTGGCCTGCGACTTGGTGGTGGCGGCCCAAAGCGCCCGCCTGGACCCGGCCTACGTGCGCATCGCCGTCAACCCCGACGGCGGGGCCTCGGCCCTGGTGACCCGGCTCATCGGCCTTAAGCGGGCCAGCGAGTTCTTCCTGCTGGGCCGGGTGCTGAACGCCCAGGAGGCCCTGGAGTGGGGCATGGTCAACCGGGTGGTGGAGGACGGCCAACTCCTGCCCCAGGCCTTGGAACTGGCCCAGGCCCTGGCCGCCGGGCCGGCCAAGGCCCTGGCCGCCACCAAGGCCCTGCTCAACCGGGCCGTGCTGGGCGACCTGGAGGGCATCCTGGAGGACGAGCGCCGGGGGATCATCGAGCTAGCCGACCAGCCCGACTTCGTGGAGGGCATCAAGGCCTTCGTCGAGAAGCGCAAGCCCCAATTCACGGACTAGGCGCCCAGACCGGCCAAGTAGCCGCCCGCGCCCAATATAATGCCTGGATTTCGCCGCGGCGGGCGGGGGACCTCCCCGCCCGCCGCAGCTTTGGCGGGCAGGGGCGAGGCCCCAAAAGGAAAACGCCGGGTTGGGTGCCCGGCGCGTTCCAGAAGAGGAGAAAGGGGTTTGAGAAGCTGGTGCCCGTAACTCCTGCAATGCGGGTGCCAAACCTGCCCAGCGGCCCCGGCGCCCTGAACGCCCCCGGCGGCCCCCACCTGGCCCCATCTAATTTTATCAAGCCATAACCACATGTTATAGCGCAGAGCCCCGGACATTCCCCGCGCCACAATAGAGCGCGCCGGGTCTGGGGAACCCGGCGCGCTCTGAAAAGGAGAAAAGGGTTTTTTGAGAAGCTGGTGCCCTTGGGTTAAGCAACTTTGGTGCCACCATCCGCCCCGCAGCAAGCTCTTCGCAACATACCCTTTATTATCAATATGTTATATCCAAGCCCCTTGCCGGCGCCCCCCTGGACCGCTTTCCCTCTCCGGGCGGCGCGGTACAAATTTTTGTACCGGAGGGCAGGGTCACGAGGAGGGCCTAAACAACAACTTATTGTTTTTGCTGCCTATGCCCTGGTTCAAAAAACTGAACCGCCGCCGAGGCCCGGGTCAAAAAAACGCGGCCTCGCCTAGACGGCCACCCCGGGGGCCGGGAAAGCCGCGCACAACTCGGCCACCTGGCCCCGCACCGTCTCCAAAACGGTGGCGTTGCCCGCATCCCGGGCCACCTGGCCGATGAACGCCGCCACCTGGGCCATCTGGGCCTCCCGCATGCCCCGGGTGGTGAGCGCCGGGGTGCCCAGGCGCACGCCGCTGGGCTCCTCGGCCGGGCGGGGGTCAAAGGGGATCTTGTTGGCGTTGGCCACGATGCCCGCCCGCTCCAGGGCCACGGCCAGGGACTTGCCCGTGTGCCCCAGGGGCGTGGCGTCAATCAGCACCAGGTGATTGTCGGTGCCGCCGGTGACCAGCGCGCAGCCCTGGTCAATGAGCCCCTGGGCCAGGGCCTTGGCGTTCCTCACCACCTGGTGGCAATACTCCGTGAAGTCCGGCCGCGCCGCCTCGCCCAGGGCCACGGCGATGGCCGCGGTGACATGGTTGGGGGGGCCGCCCTGCAGGCCCGGGAAGACCGCCTTGTCAATCTTGGCCGCCAGCTCGCCCCGGCACAGGATCATGCCCCCCCGGGGACCGCGCAGGAGCTTATGGGTGGTGGTGGTCACCACGTCGGCGTGGGGCAGGGGATGGGGATGGTCGCCTGAGACGCACAGCCCCGAGATGTGGCTGATGTCGGCCACCAGATAGGCCCCCACCTCGTCGGCGATCTGCCGGAAGATGCTGAAATCTATGGCGCGCGGATAGGAGGACGCCCCGGTGAAGATCAGCTTGGGCTGGAACTCCCGGGCCAAGGCCCGGGCGGCCTCGTAGTCCACCAGGCCCGTGGAACGGCTGAGCCCGTACTGGCGCACCTCGTAGAACTTGCCCGAGAAGCTAACCTTGGCCCCGTGGGTCAAATGCCCGCCGGCTGCCAGGTCCATGCCCAGCACCCGGTCGTGGGGCTTCAACAAGCCCAGATACACCGCCATGTTGGCCGGCGAGCCCGAGTAGGGCTGCACGTTGGCGTGCTCGGCCCCAAAAAGCTCCCGCGCCCGCTTGAGCGCGATGTCCTCGATCAGGTCTATGAACTCCTGGCCCTGGTAATAGCGGCGGAAGGGATAGCCCTCCGAATACTTGTTGGTCAGCACGCTGCCCGTGGCCTCCATCACCGCCGGCGAGGCGTAGTTCTCGCTGGGGATGAGGCGCAGCACCGAGGCCTGGCGGTGTGATTCCTGCTGGATCAGATCGGCGACCTGGGGGTCCGACTGGCGTAGATGGCTCATAATTCTGTCCTTTTTGCGATACGGCCAGACGGATAATATTACACGGGAGGGTTGCGATGTCAACGACGCGGGGGGACCCTTGCTTGTCAGGAGGGGGGATGGGGGGATGGACCTCATCCCCAGCGGGAAAAGCAACCCTGGGGGACGTTAGTCCTTGCGCCCCAGCACGCACACGCTGGTCCCCAATGCCAAATCATGCCTCCTCAGCCACCTTGCCTCCAGCCTCATCACCCCCAGCAGCAGGCGGTTGAGCACTTCCGGCGGGCGGGCCACGTCCGAGGCCGGGGCCTCGGCTCCGGGGCCGCGCAGCTTTTCCAGCCATTTGGCCAACAAACGCTGGGCGATGACCGCCGGGGCCAAAAGGCTGTTGCGGTAGGTGGCGCGCACGATGGTAAAGCCGGCGCGCTCCAGGCGCAGGCAAAGGCCCTGGCGGGCAAAGCGCCGCGCCCCGTGCATGGCGCGGTCATGGGGACCCATGAGGCCCTGGTAGGCGGAATCGAAGACCAGGAGAAAGCCGCCGGGCCGAAGCACCCGGTGGCATTCGGCCAAGGTGGCGGCCACGTCCACGCCCTGGTGATAGAGCAGGTCCATCATCGTGACCAGGCCGGCGCAGTTGTCTCGAAAAGGCAGGGCATGGCTTAAGCCCCGGGCCAGGCGCGGGCCTACACGTTGCCGGGCCAGGCTGATGGCCAGGGGGTCGTACTCCAGGCCCAGGGCCGGCCCCCGGCGCAGGTGGTCCTCCAGGAGCGCCCCGGTGCCGGCGCCCAGGTCCAGGCGCGGGCCGGCGATGGGCTCCAGGGCCTCCAACAGGGCCGCGGCGGCCCAGCGCTTGCCCACGAACCACCAGTGGTCCTTTTCCAGGGCGTACATGAGCTGGTATTCGCGGGGTTCCATGGGGCGCTAGCATCTCCGAGATTGCCCATGGTGTACCAGGTGGGGCCGGCGCGTCAACCTCGGTCTGGGGGCTGGGCGGGCAAAGACGGCTGGACCGGCGGCATGGCCGGGACAATGCTCCTCGACTGAATCGCGGGGAATATCAGCGGCTGCGGGAGGGACCCAGGTCGCCCAGGAGATCGCGCAGGGCCTCGGGGCTGGGCAGGAACTCCGACTGGGCCAGATAGCGCTCCTGGTCGGCCCGGGCGGTGGGATCGTCCTTCTTGCCCACCCGGTACAGGCCCACCAGGCCCTCGGACTCCAGGCCTTCCATGGTCTGCAACTGGTTGGGCCGGGGCGGACCCACCCTGAGCAGGAAGACGCTGGCCGAGGCGATGCGCTGCACCCGCTCGGGCCGGCAATTGGCTATCCATTCACCCCGTTGACTCACGGGCGGTCCCTTCCTTGGGCGGCGGCCGGGGGCCAGGAAAAACCCCCGGGCCTTGATCGGGTGGCGCGAGGTCCTTCTCGCGCCCGCTCAATACACATTTCGGCAGGGCCGGCGGGATTCTTAAGGTCTTTTTGACCGGGGGGATTATTACTTGTTAGGTTAGCTAAATCGGAATGTTGGCCGGCGGGGCCGGCGGGGCCTAATCAAAGGCGGGGGTGGAGACCTCGGGGTTGTGCAGGATGTCCTGGCGCATGAGATCAAGCAGGCCCTTGGCCACCGGGCCGGGGCGGCCATCGGCCACCGGACGGCCCTCCAGGCGGGTGACCGGCAGCACGTCCAGGGTGGTGCCGAAGAGCATGATCTCGCGGGCCTGGTCCAGGTCCTGGCGGGAAAGGGTCCGGCGCTCCACCTCGGTCAGGGTGCCCTGCCCCACCAGCCCGGCGGCCAGCTCAATGGCCCGGCGCACCGTCGTGCCCTCCAGGATGTGGTCGGGTTTGGGCAGGAGCAGGCGGCCCTCTTGGTCCACCAGGCCCACGTTCTCGGTGGAGCCCTCGGCTAGGTAGCCCTCCTCGTCCAGGCCCAGGCCGTAGTCCCAGCCCCGCGTCAGGGCCTCGCGCTTGAGCAGCACGTTGGGCAGGTAGTTGCAGGTCTTGACCGAGGCGTAGAAACCGCTCTTGCTGGGCACCTGGCTCACCCCCAGGCGCACGCCGTTGTCATAGGCCGACTGGGGGGGATGGTGCAGGTGGCTGACCATGATGTAGACCCCAGCCTGGGGGCACTCGAAGGGGTTGGTGGTGAAGCCGCCCGGTCCCCGGCTGAGGTAGATGCGCACCGCGC
>JACQYR010000076.1 GCA_016208115.1 Desulfarculus sp. | reverse complement strand
GTGCTCAAGGGCGGCAAGGAGGCCCTGAACTCCAACCTGGCCCTGGCCGGTCTGGTGGCGAGGGCCCTCCAGGACGCCGGCCTGCCCGCCGCCGCCGCCCAGGTCATACCCACCGTGGACCGCGCCGCCACCCTGGCCCTGCTGCGGGAAGAGGACCTGGTGGATGTCATCATCCCCCGGGGCGGGGAGGGGCTGATCCGCTTCGTCACCGCCAACAGCCGCATCCCGGTGCTCAAGCACTACAAGGGCGTGTGCCACGTCTACGTGGACCAGGGCGCCGACCTGGGCATGGCCGTGGACATCTGCCTCAACGCCAAGTGCCAGCGCCCGGGGGTGTGCAACGCCATGGAGACCCTCCTGGTGCACCAGGACGAGGCGCGGACCTTTTTGCCCCTGGTGGCGGCGGCGCTATTGGAGCGGGGCGTGGAGCTGCGGGGCTGCCCGGCCACCTGCGCGCTCATCCCCCAGGCCGTGGCGGCGGTGGAGGAAGACTGGCCGGCCGAGTTCCTGGACCTGATCCTGGCGGTGAAGGTGGTGGAAGGCCTGGACCAGGCCATGGAGCACATCGCCCGCTACGGCTCGGCCCACAGCGAAGCCATCATAACCAAAGACTACGCCCGCGCCCGGCGCTTCATAAACGGCGTGGACTCCTCGGTGGTGCTGGTGAATGCCTCCACGCGCTTCAACGACGGGGGGCAACTGGGCCTGGGCGCCGAGATCGGCATCAACACCAGCAAGCTGCACGCCTTCGGCCCCATGGGGCTGACCGAGTTGACCACCCAGAAGTTCATCGTCTATGGCGACGGCCAGGTGCGGGGATAGGGGCGGGGCGGGGGCATGAGCGAGCCTACCGGGCAGAGCCGGGGCAGCCTGGCCATCTTCGGCGGCACTTTCGACCCCATCCACCTGGGGCACCTGCGCGCCGCCCAGGAGGTGGCCGAGGAACTGGAGCTGGCCACGGTGCTCTTCATGCCCTGCGCCGACCCGGTCTTCCCCAAGGACGTGCGCGCATCCGCCCAGCACCGCCTGGAGATGGCGCGCCTGGCCGTGCAGGGCAATCCCCATTTCGCGGTCAGCGACCTGGAAGTCAGGCGCGGCGGCAAGAGCTACGCCGTGGACACCCTGGAGGAGATGGCCAGCCGGCACCCGGGGCGGCCCCTGTTCTGGCTCATCGGGGCCGACGCCTTCTTCAAGCTGCACTCCTGGTACCAGCCCCGCCGGCTGTTCGAGCTGGCCGACTTCGTGGTCATGACCCGCCCCGGCGCGCCGGGCAGCGACCTGCTCTCCTATCTGACCTACTACCTGGACCCGGCCTTCGCCCCGGCCGAGGGCGGCTGGGTGCGTTTGCCCGGCGGCCACGGCGCCAAGCGCCTGACCACCACCCTTTTGGACATCAGCAGCACCGACCTACGCCGGCGCGCGGCCCAAGGGCTGTCGCTCACCTACCTTGTGCCGGCGGCGGTGGAGGATTATATTTGTAGAATGAAACTTTACGGCGCACCCGGCGGGGAGGACTCATGACCACCCGCCCCCGGTCCCGGCCGACTAGGCCCCGGGACTCCAAAGATATCGCCCTGCTGTGCATGGCGGCCGCCAGCCGCAAAAAGGCCCAGGACCTGCTCCTTTTGGACGTGGGGGCCATCAGCGGCTATACCGACTACCTACTTCTGGCCAGCGGACGCTCCACCCGCCAGGCCGGGGCCATCGCCGAGGGCATCGCGCGGGCGCTCAAGAAGGCCGGCGTCAAGCCCCTGGGCCAGGACGGCCTCAAGGAGGGGCGCTGGGCGCTCCTGGACTTCGGCGACGTGGTGGTGCACGTCTTCCACCAGCCGGTGCGCGAGTTCTACGACCTGGAGTCCCTGTGGTCCGACGCCCCCCTGGTGGAGGTGGACGAGGCCGCCCTGGACAGCCTGCTGCCGCCCGAGACCGCAACCGCCGGAGACTGACAACCAGCCATGAGCAAGCAACCCCTGGTGGCGCTGATAATCCTGGACGGCTGGGGCATCGCCCCGGCCGGGCCGGGCAACGCCGTGAGCCTGGCCAAGACGCCCTTTCTGGATTCCCTTTTTGCCCAGTACCCCCATGGCCAACTCCTGTGCTTCGGCGAGGCCGTGGGCCTGCCCCAGGGGCAGATGGGCAACTCCGAGGTGGGGCACCTCAACCTGGGCGCCGGCCGGGTGATCTACCAGGACATCACGCGCATCAACCGGGCCATCCGCCATGGCGAGCTGGCCAGCAACCAGGCCCTGTCGCGGGCCTTTAACCGGGTCAAGGAGAACAACTCCACCCTGCACCTCTTGGGCCTGGTGAGCGACGGCGGGGTACACTCCCTGCTGGAGCACCTCTACGCCCTGATCCGCCAGGCCGTGGCCGATGGCCTCACCCGCATCGCCATTCACGCCTTCCTGGACGGCCGCGACACCCCGCCCGACTCCGGGGCCGGCTACCTGCGTCAATTACAGGCCTTCCTCAAGGACTACCCCCAGGCCCGCGTGGCCACGGTGACGGGCCGCTTCTGGGCCATGGACCGCGACCAGCGCTGGGAGCGCGTGGAGCGCGCCTGGGAGGCCCTGGTGCGCGGCCAGGGCGCCAAAGCCGTTGACCCCGTGGAGGCGGTGCTTGAGGCCTACGCCCGCCGTGAGTTCGATGAGTTCGTGCAGCCGGTGGTCATCGCCGGGCCTGGCCAGGAGCCCACGGCCATCCGTGATGGCGACGCGGTGGTCTTCTTCAACTTCCGGGCCGACCGCGCCCGCGAGCTGACCTGGGCCTTCAACTCGCCGGACTTTGAGGGCTTCGACGTGGGCGACCGGCCCAGCCTTAGCGACTACGTCTGCCTGACCCAATACGATGAACACCTTAAGGTGCCCGTGGCCTTCCCGCCCCAGGACATCGGCCAGACCCTGGCCGAGGTGGTGAGCCAGGCGGGCCTCACGCAACTGCACATCGCCGAGACCGAGAAATACGCCCACGTCACCTTCTTCTTCAATGGCGGCCGCGAGGAGCCCTTCCCCGGCGAGGACCGGGTGCTCATCCCCTCGCCCAAGGAGGTGGCCACCTACGACCAGAAGCCGGCCATGAGCGCCCCGAAAGTGACCGAGGAGGTGCTTAAGCGCATCGCCTCGGGCCAGTACGATCTCTTGATAATGAACTACGCCAACGGCGACATGGTGGGGCACACCGGCGTATTGCCAGCGGCCATCGCGGCCATGGAGGCCGTGGACACCTGCTTGGCCAAGGTCATCCCAGCCATTCTGCGACAAGGCGGCAGCGTGCTCTTGACCGCCGACCACGGCAACGCCGAGCAGATGATGGACGAGCATGGCGGCCCCTACACCGCCCACACGGTCGCCAACCCGGTGCCGCTGCTCTTCATCACCCCCCAAGGCCGGGCCGGCCTGCGGCCCCAGGGCGCCCTGTGCGACGTGGCCCCCACCCTGCTGGGGCTCTTGGGGTTGGGCCAGCCGGCGGCCATGACCGGCCAGACCCTGCTCACCAGCGGCGAGAGCTGACATGCTTAAGAGCGGCCTGACCTGGCTACTCGTCCTTCTGATGGCCCTGGGGTGCTGGCCCGGCCCGGCCCAGGCGCTCATCACCCTGGAGGAGGAGCGCAAGATCGGCCGCGAGGCCTATGACGAGATCATGCGGGAGGTGCCGCTCATCACCGACCCCGACATCCTGGGCTACGTGCGCGGCCTGGGCAATCGCCTGGTGGCCGAGCTGAACGACAACCCCTTCGACTACACCTTCAACGTGGCCGACAGCGGCGACCTCAACGCCTTCGCCCTGCCCGGCGGCTACATCTTCTTCTTCCGGGGCATGATTACCGCCCTGGACTCCGAGGCCGAGCTGGCCGGCATCCTGGGCCACGAGATATCCCACGTCTCCCACCGCCACCTGGCCCACCGCATGGAGAACACCGCGCCCTTGAACGCGGCCATGCTGGCCGGCATGCTGGCCGGCGTGGCCCTGGGCGCCCTGGGCAAGTCCCCCCAGATGGGCCAGGCGCTGACCTTCGGCTCCCTGGCCGGCGGCATCCAGGCCCACCTGGCCTTCTCGCGCGATGACGAGGAGCAGGCCGACTATGCGGGCTTTCGCCTGATGACCGGCCTGGGCTACCCCGGCCAGGAGATGGCCGTGAGCTTCAACCGCATCTGGCGGGTGGAGCGCATCATGGGCGCCGAGGTGCCCAACTACCTGCGCTCCCATCCCACCAGCCCCCAGCGCATGGAGCGCATGGACGACATGGCCCGCCGCGGCCCGGCCAAGCAGAGGCCCTACGACAACACCACCTTCCAGGTGGTCAAGACCCGGCTCATCGCCCTGTACGACAACGAGGACACGGCGGAGACCACCTTCCAGCGCCAGCGCCGCGAGAACCCCCAGGACCCCATGCCCATGTACGGCATGGCCCTGGTGGAGGGCCGGCGCAGCCGCTACGAGCAGGCCTTGGCCTATCTCAGGTCCGTGGAGGCCCAGTGGCCCGGCAAGCCCTACATCCTGCGCGCCCAGGCCACCGCCCACCTGCGCCTGGGCGAGCCGGCCCAGGCCCAGACCCTCTTGCGCCAGGTGCTCCTGGCCCAGCCCGAGGACAAGTCGGCGCTAAGCAGCCTGGGGCAGGCCTACCTGCAACAGGACCACCTGCCCGAGGCCCGGGGGGTCTACGAGCGCCTGGTCAAGCTGGACCCCAAGGACCACGAGGCCATGTACAACCTGGGCCTGACCCTGGGCAAGATGGGGCGCACCAGCCAGGCCTCCCTGTACCTGGGCCTGGCCTTCCAGATGCGCGGCAGCGAGCGCTCGGCCCGCTTCCACCTAGCCAAGGCCGCCCAGGCCGCCGACCTCTCCGTGGAGGAGCACAAGCGGGCCGAGGAGGCCCTGGCCAAACTGGACGACCGCGAGGCCAAGAAGCACAAGCAGCAGTTGGAACAGGACCGCCGCCGCCGCGACGAGGAACGCCGCCGCGACGACGAACGCCGCCGCGACGAGGAGCGCCGCCGGCCCGACCCGCGCAACCCCGACAGCACCAGCCGCCCCTGGTTCATCGGACGCTGAAAAATCCCATGCCCGCCCCAGGCTGTGCAACCATGCTCGGAGTAATGGGGTCATGTTCAAACAGCATGACCACGTAGGCTTTGTCTGCGGCCAGCTCTGGCAATGGCGCAAGGTGGTGTTTCCCTACCTGGCCCAGGGCCTGGCCAGGGGCGAGCGCTGCGTGTACCTCACCACCCTGCACACGCCCTGGCTGCTCACCAACCTGCTGGCCTGGCAGGGCGTGAACCTAGAGGCGGTACAGGCCCGCGGCCAGCTTGTCATCGCCGACGCGGACCGCCATTACCTGCACCGGGGCTGGTTCGACCCCGGCCGGGCCATCGCCAAGAACATCGCCGCCACCCAGCGCGCCCTTGACGACGGCTTCACCGGCCTGCGCTCGGTGGGCGACATGTCCTGGGCCGCCTATCACCCCCTGGAGTGGGGGCACCTTGAAGAGTATGAGCGCCGCCTGGATCAGGAGCTCTTCGCCAGCCAGCCGATCACGGCCATCTGCCTCTATGACCAGCAGCTCTTTTCGCCCGGCCTGCGCGAGATGGTGGAGCGCACCCACCCCCTGATGATTGACGCCATGGGCCTACCCCGGCCGGGGGGACGGACCGCCGGCCAGGATTGAAAGCCGGCCGGCGCGCGACAAGAAACCGCGAGCCTCCGGGGGCGTCCCGGAGGCTCGTTGCGCCGGGGGCCGGCTGGCGGGTTTCAGCGCCTTTTTTCGTCCACCCGGTCGTAGTGGCTGAACTGCATGGTGAAGATGGCCCGGCCCTGGGTGCCAGAGCGCAAGGACGTGGAGTAGCCGAACATGGCCTTCAAGGGCACCGAGGCGCGGATGACGTTGGTGCCGCCCTTGGGCTCCACCAGCTCCACCGAGCCGCCGCGGGCGTTCAAGTCGCCGATCACCTCGCCCCTGAACTCCTCGGGCACCACCACCTCCACGCGCATCACCGGCTCCAAGAGGACCGGCCCGGCCTCGGTCAGCGCCTTCTTGAGGGCCAGCGAGCAGGCCAGGCGGTAGCCCAGGTCGGTGGAGAGGCCGGGGGTGAAGGCCCCGCCCAGCACGTGCACCCAGGTGTCCACCACCGGGTAGCCCAGCACCACCCCGCTCATCAGGCCCTCCTCGATGGTCTGGCGCAGCAGGGCGTCCAGGTGGGTGGGCAATTGGTCCTCGGGGGCCTCGACCCGCTGGGTGTTGCCGCCGCCCCGGGGGTTGGGTCCCACGGCCAGGCGCACCTGGCCCACCTGGCGCGAGCCGCCCAGGTCGCGGTCAAAGACCTCCTCCACCCGGGCCTCCTTGGTCACCGCCTCGCGGTAGACCACCTGGGGCCGGCCCACGCCCACCTCCAGGCCGAACTCACGCTTGAGCCGGTGCACCAGGACCTCCAGGTGCAGCTCGCCCATGCCGCTGATGATGGTCTGGCCGGTGTCCTCGTCCAGGCGCACCCGGAAGGTGGGGTCCTCGTCGGCCATAAAGTGTCGCCGGTGGAGGTGTTTTTCAGCCCCATGGCCCCCACGATCTCGCCGGCGTGGGCCTCGTCCAGGCGCTCGCGCTTGTTGGCGTGCATGCGCAACAGGCGGGCCACCTTCTCCACCTGGCCCTTGGAGGCATTGTACACCTCGCCGCCGGCCTTGAGCTTGCCCGAGTAGATGCGCAAGTACACCAGCTTGCGCCCCTGATCCATCTGCACCTTGAAGGCCAAGGCGCTAAAGGGCGCGGCGTCGTCGGCGGCGCGGCGCTCGGTCTGGCCGTTCTCGGGGTTGATGCCCTCCACGGGGGGGATGTCCAGGGGCGCGGGCAGGTAGGCCACCACGGCGTCCAGCACCGGCTGCACGCCCTTGTTGCGTAAAGCGCTGCCAGCAAACACCGGCACCAGCTTGAGCCCGATGCAGGCCCGGCGGACGGCCGCCACCAGGTCCTTCTGGGGGATGTCCTGCTCGGACAGGTACAGCTCCATGATGTTGTCGTCAGTCTCGGACAGGGCCTCCAACAGGGCCGTGCGGGCGCTCATGGCCTCCTCGGCCAACTCGGCGGGGATGGGCCCGCGGCCGTAGGTGGCCCCTTGGTCGGCCTCGTCCCAGGTCAGGGCCTCCATGGTCAAGAGGTCTATGACCCCCCGGAACTGGTCCTCGGCGCCCATGGGGATGGTCAGCGGCAGGGGCGCGGCGCCCAGCTTGTCGCGCATCTGTTGCAGCACCGAGGCGAAGTCGGCGCCCACGCGGTCCATCTTGTTGACAAAGGCGATCTTGGGCACCTGGTAGCGGTCGGCCTGGTGCCAGACCGTCTCGCTCTGGGGCTCCACCCCGCCCACGGCGCAGAACACGGCCACCACCCCGTCCAGCACGCGCAAGCTGCGCTCCACCTCGATGGTGAAGTCCACGTGGCCGGGGGTGTCTATGAGGTTGAGGGTGTAATCCCCCCATTGGCAGGTGGTGGCGGCGCTGGTGATGGTGATGCCCCGCTCCTGCTCCTCCTCCATCCAGTCCATGACCGCGGTGCCGTCGTGCACCTCGCCGATCTTGTGGGTACGGCCGGTGTAGTAGAGCACTCGCTCGGTGAAGGTGGTCTTGCCCGCGTCAATGTGGGCCACCACCCCGAAGTTGCGCGTCTTCTTGAGCCGAGCCTCGCCGGCCATGGCTAGCCTTCTCTTTCCCAGGGGGTGGGCGGGCAGGCCTCCACGCCCCCGCCTGGCCGGACGGCCGGCGGGTCAACGCAAGGGGCCCGCGCATAAAACTGTAGCCGCCTCGCAAACTGGCGGCTGATATAGTATTTATACGCGCAAGCGCGCCCCTGTCAACCCGGCCGGCCCCCCTGGCCGGCCCCTGGGGGGCCGCCACGGAGCGCTAATGGCCCAACCCCAGCTCCCAGACAACCTGGCCCCGCGCCTCATGGACCTGTTTGAGCGCCTGCTGGCCGCCTTCGGACCACAGCACTGGTGGCCGGGCGAGACGCCCTTCGAGGTGCTGGTGGGCGCGGTGCTGACCCAGAACACCAACTGGGGCAACGTGGAGCGGGCCATAAACAATCTCAAGGCCCGGGGCCTGCTCTCGCTGGAGGCCCTGCGCGCCCTGCCCACGGGGGACTTAGCCGAGCTGATCCGGCCGGCCGGCTACTACAACCTCAAGGCCGGCCGCCTGAGGAACCTGCTGGACCTGTTGGCCGGCCACTTCGGCGGCGATCTGGAGGCCCTGTGGCGCCTGCCCCTGCCCCAGGCCCGGGCGGCGCTGTTGTCCAGCAAGGGCGTGGGGCCGGAGACCGCCGACTCCATCCTGCTCTACGCCGGCGGATTGCCCAGCTTCGTGGTGGATGCCTATACTTTCAGGGTGCTAGGGCGCCACGGCCTGGCCGAGCCCGGCCTGGACTACCATGGCCTGCGGACGCGCTTCATGCAAAACCTGCCCGCCGAACCAGCCCTGTACAACGAGTATCACGCCCTACTGGTGCGCCTGGGCAAGCACCACTGCAAAAAAAGCGTGCCCCAGTGCCAGGGGTGCCCCCTGGAGGGGTGGTAGGCTGGCCAGCCTGCCAAGCCTACCGGCACGGTGGGATTCCTGTTTGCCAAGCCGGGCATTTGAGGCATAATTGGCCAGGATTGCAGGACTGCTTGCCCGAGGTACCAGATGGCCCCCTCCCTGGACATACGCACCCTATCCTTCGCCGCGGCGGTGATAGCGGCCATCCTTTTCGGCTACATGAGCCATATGCAGCTTTCCCGCAAGACCTACCCAGGATTCCGGCACTGGACCCTGGCGGCCCTGGTCTCGGGAACCGGCTCCGTCCTAGTCACCCTGCGCGGCCTGGTACCGGACCTGATCTCCATCGTCGGCGCCAATTTTCTTATAATCCTGGCCATAATGCTGGTGTGCCGGGGCCTGGCCATCTTCGGCGGCCAGAGGCCCAAGGCATGGCCAGACGCCGGCCTGATGATCGTCTATATGGGGCTGATCTGCTGGTTCACCTACGGCCCGGCCAGCGTCAATTGGCGCATCATATTATTCTCGCTGTGCGATGGTTATTACGCCCTGCGCGCGGCCCGGCTGGCGGCCGTGGAGGTGGCTGGGCTGTTGCGCGTGCGCAACTGGCAATTGATCGCCACCATGGCCGGCATGGGGACCTTCTTCCTGCTGCGGGCCGTGCTGACCTTCCTCTGGGAGCGGCAGATCACCGACTTCATGGACGGCGGCACCTTGCAGGTCATCACCTTCCTGGTGTCGTTCCTGGCCCACATCCTCATCTTCACCGGTTTGATCTTCCTGAACATCCAGCGCCTGGAACTGGACCTGACCACCGCCCAGGAGGAGGTGAAGGTACTGGGGGGCCTGTTGCCCATGTGCGCCAACTGCAAGCGCATCCGCGACGATAGCGGCTACTGGCACCAGGTGGAGCGCTACATCGCCGCCCACAGCCAGGCCGAGTTCACCCACGGCATCTGCCCGCAGTGTCTGCAAGAGCTCTATCCCGAGGTGGCTGGCAAGGTGCTGCCCGAGGCCGCCGATTCAAGACCCTAACCGGCCTCGGGCTCCTCCCTGGCGCGGCGCTGGCGGACGGCAAAGGCCGCGCGCCGCGAGGTTGGTTGGTGCCTGGACGATTGCCATTGACAGGGACCGGCGGGGATTGGATGCTAGGGGGCATTAAGCCTGGGGGGGACGCCCTTGAGCTATTCCGTGGACATGCGCAGCCTGAACCTGGCCTGGTCGGCCATCGCGGTGACCTGGGTCATCCTCATGCTCTTCATGCAGCGTACCCGCAAGACCTATCCCGGCTTCGGCCACTGGACCCTGGGCACCCTGGCGGCCTGCCTGGGCTTGTTCCTCATCGCCTCCCGGGGCCACCTGCCCTTGCTGCTGTCCATGGTGACCGGCAACCTGCTCCTGGTGGCCCAGGTGATGTTTTTTTACCGCGGCCTGGCCATCTTCGTGGGCCAAAGGCCCAACCCCTGGGCCGATGGGGGCCTGTTGGCCTTTTTTCTGGCCGCCTATGTAGGCCTGACCTATGCCCACCCCAGCACCAAGTGGCGCATCGTCCTGTTCTCGTCGTTATATGCATACTACTTCCTGCGCTGCCTGCTGCTGGCTTGGCGACAGGTGCCGGCCCTCTTGGGTGGCCGCAACTGGCTGGTCCTCAGCTCCCTGGGCATGATGGCCGCATTTTACAGCCTGCGCCTCCTGGGGGTCTTGCTGTGGGATTGGGGGGTTGTGGATCTCCTGGTGTCCAGCCCCATGAACCTGGCCACCAACCTGGCCACCGCCTGCCTGGGCATCCTGACCCTGGCCGGCCTGATCTTTCTCAATGTGCAGCGGCTGGAGGTGGAGTTGCAATCAGCCCAGCGCGAGGTTGGCCTTTTGGGGGGCCTGCTGCCCATCTGCTCCAAGTGCAAGCGTATCCGCGACGATAGCGGCTACTGGCACCAGGTGGAGCGCTACATCGCCGCCCACAGCCAGGCCGCCTTCACCCACGGCATCTGCCCGCAGTGCCTGCAAGACCTCTATCCCGAGGTGGCCGACAAGGTGCTGCCCCAGGCCGCCGCGCCAGAGACCCGCCAGGACTAGAGCCCCAAGAGCTCCTCCCGCAACTGGCGCGACAGGCGGTTCACCGCCGCCAGGGCCGCCTCCACGGTGCGCTCGCCGTCGGGGTTTATCAGGCAGCAGGTGGCCGGCGACAAGAGGCTGCGCGACAGCAAGAAGTCGCGGTCTATGCCGGCCTTGTCCAGGGTGTTCCACAAGCCCTTCAGGCGGTTGGCCAACTCCGGCAGGCCCTGCTTCTCGAAGTTCTCGGTCTGGGTGGGGATCATGCCCCAGATTATGACGCCCCCCCGGTCCAGAAAACGGCGGATGCTTTTCACGTAGGAGACGAAGCGCTCGCCGTTGGAATACATGTCCAGGCTCAAAACCTCCAGGTCCAGGCCCAGCAAAAAGTCCCAGTCCGGGTTGCCGCACAGGTGCACCCCCCGGGGCCGCTCGATGTAGGAAAAGAACGTCTCCAGATCGCGCCGGGCCGCCGCCTCGCCGTAGCCACTCACCCCGCTGAACACGAACTGCAAGCCCGGCTCGTCCACGAACATGAAGGCGTTGTCGTTCATGAGCTTGAGTCTGCGCAGTTGGGTGTTGACCCGCTGGGCCATGAACTCCAGCATGAAGGGCCGCACGCTGTCGTCGAAGATGATGGGCCGGTCGTCCTGGTCCTTGACATTGAAGCCGAAGCTGATGGGGCCTTCCAACTGGCCGCGAATGGCCGGCCGGTCCCTTAGGTCCAGCTTGAGGAACTCGTGATACACCGCCGAGTAGGTGGGGCTGATGTCAAAGTACTCGGGCTCGGCCATGTGCCCCAGGGTGTCTTCCAGCTCGGCCAGGAACTTGTCGTAGGAGAAGCTCAGGCGCTGGTTCTCCAGGTCCAGCATTGCCCCGGGGAAGTGCTCCGAGGCCTGCACGTACATGTCCTCGTAGTAGTTGAGCCGGGGCAGTTGGGGCCAGAAGGGGATGTCCAGGCTGAGCGCGGCCTTCAGGGCGCGGTCCACGTCCTGATGGGGCATGACCGCCATGGCGGTGGTGAGCAGGTTGCCGGGTAGGGGCACGGTGGTATCCTCGTGTACGGTGGGGCTGGGTGGTTCAGGCCTGGGCGGCGTCTTTTACTTCCTGGCGCTTCTCTTCGCTCCACTGTGAGCAAACCGCCGCCTGGCCCTTCATGACCTGCTTGGTGCACAGGGTGCAGGCCGGCTGGCAGGGGTTGATTTGCTCGGCGCGCCCCTCTTGGGCCTTGATGGGCCACTGGGGGTCGGCCAGGAGCACCCGGGCCAGGCCGATGAGGTCGGCCTGGCCCTGGGTTATGAGTTCCTCGGCAAAGGCTGGCTGCTGGATGCGGCCGGCGGTGATGACCGGTATGCCCACCACCTCCTTGACGGCCGCCGCCAGGCCGGTCATGTAGCCTTGGTGCTTTTCCTGCTCCTGGCGCTGGGGGATGAAAAAGGACTCGTAGGTGCCGCCCATGACCGACAGATAGGCCAGGCCGGCCGCCGCCAGGGCCGGCGCGGCCTGGCGGGCCTCGGCCAGGCTGAAGCCGTCCGGCAGCCATTCGTCGGCCAGAAAGCGGTAGCCCACCGGGAAGTCCGGCCCCACCGCCTTGGCCACCGCCGCGATCACCTCCAGGGGCAGGCGCAGCCGGGCCTCCAGGCCGCCGCCGTAGGCGTCGTCGCGGCGGTTGCTGCGCGGCGAGAGGAACTGGGCCAGCAGATAGCCGGTGCCACCGTGCAGCTCAACCGCATCGAAGCCGGCCGTTTTCACCCGGGCCGCCGCCTGGGCAAAGGCCTCCACGATTTGGGCGATCTCCTGGGCGCTCAAGGCGCGGGGGGTCTTGCCGCCCACGGGCACCGCCGAGGGCGCCAGGGGCTCATCCCCCCAGGCGAAGCGGCCGGCGTGGTTGAGCTGCAAGGAGGCCAGGGCCCCGCCGGACTTGATGGCTAAAG
>JACQYR010000023.1:53657-68305 GCA_016208115.1 Desulfarculus sp. | reverse complement strand
GGGCCGCTCCATCGCTCGCGCCCTGGGGCGCAAGTTCGTGCGCATGAGCCTGGGCGGGGTGCGCGACGAGGCCGAGATACGCGGCCATCGCCGCACCTACATCGGCGCCCTGCCGGGGCGCATCATCCAGGGGCTCAAGACCGCCGGGGCCAACAACCCGGTCTTCATGATTGACGAGGTGGACAAGGTGGGCAGCGATTTCCGCGGCGACCCCACCTCGGCCCTCTTGGAGGTCTTGGACCCGGAGCAGAATTTCGCCTTTAGCGACCACTATCTCAACCTGCCCTTTGATCTCAGCAAGGTGATGTTCATCACCACGGCCAACATGGAGGACACCATCCCCGAGGCCCTGTTGGACCGCATGGAGGTGATTGAGCTCTCCGGCTACACCGACGAGGACAAGATCGAGATCGCCCGCGCCCACATCCTGCCCCGGCAGATCAAGGAGAACGGCCTCAAGCCCGGACAGGTGAGCATCAGCGACGGGGCCATCATGGAGGCCATCCGGGGCTACACCCGCGAGGCGGGGCTGCGCAACCTGGAGCGCGAGCTGGCATCCATCTGCCGCAAGCTGGCCCGCCGGGTGGCCGAGGGCAGCAAGGGCCCCTTCGCGGTCAAGGCCGCCGGGGTTACCAAGCTCTTGGGCGTGCCCAAGTTCTTGCCCGATGAGGAGAAGGGCGAGGGCGAGGTGGGGGTGGCCACGGGCCTGGCCTGGACGGCCTTCGGCGGCGAGGTGTTGCGCGTGGAGGCCTCCCTGGTGGAGGGCAAGGGCAACCTGACCATCACCGGCAGCCTGGGCGAGATTATGAAGGAGTCGGTGCAGGCGGCGCTGTCCTTTGCCCGCAGCCGGGCCAGGCAGTTCGGGTTGAAGGCCGATTTCTTCGACGACCTGGATTTGCACCTGCACGTGCCCTCGGGGGCCATCCCCAAGGACGGCCCCAGCGCCGGCATCACCATCACCACGGCCATGGTCAGCGCCTTCACCGGCGTGCCGGTCAAGGAAGACGTGGCCATGACCGGCGAGGTGACGCTCACCGGCAAGGTGCTGCCCATCGGCGGGCTCAAGGAAAAGGCCCTGGCCGCCCTGCGCGCCGGCATCAAGACCATCCTGGTGCCGGCCAAGAACCAGAAGGAGGTTTCGGAGATACCGCCCAAGGTGCGCCGCGCCTTGGACATCCGCTTCGTCAGCCACGTGGACCAGGTGCTGGAGGTGGCGCTCACCGGCAAGCCCAAGAAGAAGCGCGCCCCGGCCAAGAAGGCCAAGAAGCCGGCCAAGGCCAAGGCCCCGGCCAAAAAGTCCGGCGCCAAGGCCCCGGTCAAGAAGCCGGGCGCGGACAAAAAGAAGTAGCATGCCCCGCATCCTCTACATAGACGCCTGCGGCGGGCTCTCTGGCGACATGCTGGCCGGGGCGCTGTTGGGCCTGGGCTGGCCGCTGAGCGAGCTGGAGGCCCTGGTGGCGGCCTTGGGCCTGGAGGGCGTGGATCTGGCGCGGGTGGACGCGCGGCACATGGGCGTGGCCGCCAGCCGTCTGGCGGTGACCGTGCACGGCCAGGTGCCCGACCATCCTCAGCACGAGCACGGCCACGGCCATCACCACGAACACGGCCACGAACACGGCCACGGGCACGACCACGGGCACGACCACGGGCATCACCACCACGGACCCCAGCCCCGCCGGGGCCTGGGCGAGATACTGGCCCTGCTCCAGCGTCTGCCCGCCAAGGTGGGCCAGCCGGCGGGGCGGGTGTTTGAGCGCCTGGCCAGCGCCGAGGCCCAGGTACATGGCGGCACGCCCCAGGAAGTTCATTTCCACGAGGTGGGGGCCGTGGACGCCATGGTGGATGTGGTGGCCTTCTGCGCCGGGATTAACTGGCTAGGGGTGGACAGGGTGGTCTGCTCGCCCCTGCCCCTGGGCCGGGGCTTCGTGGACTGTGCCCACGGACGCCTGCCCCTGCCCGCCCCGGCGGTGGTGAACCTGCTGGAGGGCCTGCCGGTGAAGGGCTGGCCGGCGGCGGTGGAGACGGTCACGCCCACCGGCGCGGCTTTAGTCTCCACCCTGGCCCAAGAGTTCGGGGAAATGCCGGCCATGCGCCTTCTTCAGCAGGGCTGGGGCGGCGGCTCGCGCCCCAGCCAGGGCGGCCCCAACCTGGTGCGGCTCATGCTGGGCGAGAGCGCCGAGGAACAGGAGCGCGACACCGTGGCCGAGCTGGTCTGCCACCTGGACGACCAGTCGCCCGAGGATTTGCCCATGATCTACGAGCGCCTGTTGGCCGAAGGCGCCCTGGACGTGGCCGCCGCGCCGCTTATCATGAAAAAGGGCCGCCCCGGGCTGCTGCTCACGGTGCTCTGCCCGCCGGCGTGCGCCGAGGACATGGCCCGCCTGGTGCTGGCGCAGACCACCAGCCTGGGCCTACGCCTGCGCCTGAGTGAGCGCCGCCTCCTGCCCCGGGAGCAGATCAGCGTGGACACCCCCTGGGGGCCGGTGCTGGTCAAGCGGGCGCGGGTGGGCGATGCCTGGCGTTATCACCCCGAGGCCGACGAGGTGGCGCGCATCTGTAGGGAGACGGGCTTGGCGCCAGGGGAAGTGCGGGCGCGCCTGCTGGCCATCTGCACCGCCGAGCCAGGTTAGGGAAGGCGGGCGGTCAGGCGGCTTCAGGCGGCGAAGGCAGCAATTGCTTCAGCGCCTCGATGAGAGCGGGAATATGGAAGGTGGCCACCTTCCAGACCAAGTCATGCTGGACTTCGCCATAATCATGAATCAACACATGTCTCTGGGCGATTATCTGGCGCCAGGGTATTTGCGGGTGTTCCTCATGGAAGGCCGGGGAAACCTTGTTGGCGGCCTCCCCGATAATCTCCAGGTGGCGTTCCACGGCGCCGCGCAGCATCCTGTCAGCCAAATACTCTTGGTATGAGCGCCCCGCCACGAAAACCCCGACCGCCAGGGCGGCATCCAGCATGTCCCACAGATAGGCGGCGTCGCGGGGTTCAAGCGGCATAGAGTATCTCGGCCTCGGACAGTATGGCCTGGCGCCGGTAAGGGTTGCGCAGCCCCTTCTTGGATACCAGGTCCACCTCCCGGCCAAAGATGAGCTTGAGATCGGCGATCATATCCACCCAGTCCAGCAGGCTCCAACTGGCGTCCTGGTTGAACTCGATCAAGAGGTCCACATCGCTGTCCGGTCCCATCTCTCCCCGCCTGGCGGAGCCAAAGACCGCAAGCTCGGCAACCTTCCAGCGGAGGCAGAACGCCTCTATTTTTTCGACAGGAAAGCGGATGTCCATTTTTCTGCCCGCGCCCAGTGAACTTGCCGGTAACAGCGGTACGATCAATCAACTGTACCCCTTGCGCCGGCCTTCTGGCAAGAGACCAGCGCCCGTGGGGCAACCTGGCCGGGCGCATGGATTTTCGCGCCAGGCTGACCGCTTTATACCTCCCCCTGATGTTGGCTGGGCCACCAGTAGGGCAGGGCGGGGTCGTCGTCCCAGCCCAGGCGGCCGTAGTGGGCCGGGTCCTTGCGCAACAGGCTGGCGCGGTGGGCGGCGTGGAACTCTGGCCGGCCCAGCCACCAGGGCCAGACCAGGGCGGCCATGTCCACCAGCTCGGGGGGCATGTTGTTGCGAAAGCCCCGCCTGATCCATTCCTCCAGGCACAGGTTGTAGTAGAGCTTCAGGGCCTCCTGGCACCCCCGCCACATCAGCACCGCCGGGTGGTGGCGCCAGCCGCGCCTGCCCTCCGGGTCGCGCAGGACGTTCAGGATGGCGCGCGCCTCCAGGCGTTGCTTGCCCAGGCGGCGGCTGTCCAGCACGCTTAAGGAGCGGGCCAGGTCGGGGTAGGGCAGGAAGGTCTGCATTGGCCTTCAAAGCTCAGGTGCAAAAGCGCTCGGCGGACCATTTTCGGGGTCCCCAAAAAGCGCGGCTTTTTTGGGGTGACTCACCACAGTATTTCCAGGGCCTGGGCCAGCCTTCCCGCCGCCAGTACCTCGATTTCCGCCGCCTTGTCCAGCCTGCCGGGGGCGGTGAGCGCCCGGGTGAAGCCCTGGCGGCTGGCCTCGGCCAGGCGGGCCGGGGCCCGGCTGACGGCCCTGAGTTCGCCGGCCAGGCCCACCTCGCCGAAGCAGACCACCTGGGCCGGCACGGCGCGGGCGTGGTAGGAGCTGGCCACGGCCACGGCCACGGCCAGGTCCGCCGCCGGCTCGCTGAGCTTGATGCCCCCGGCCAGGTTGACGAAGACGTCGTGGCCCGACAGGTCCAGGCCGGCGTGGATGCCCAGTACCGCGCAGAGCATGTGCAGGCGCCCGGCGTCCAGGCCCAACACCTGGCGGCGGGGCATGGCCAGGCCCGAGGGGCTCACCAGGGCCTGCACCTCCACCAGAAGCGGCCGGGTGCCGCTCAGGGCCGCGCAGACCACGCTACCCGGCGCCTCGGCCGGCCGCTGGGCCAGGAACAGGGCCGAGGGGTTGGCCACGGGCCTCAGGCCCTCTTCGCCCATCTCGAATACCCCCACCTCGTCGGTGGCGCCGAAGCGGTTCTTGACCGCGCGCAAGAGGCGCAAGGAGGAGGCCAACTCCGACTCGAAGTAGAGCACCGTGTCCACCATGTGCTCCAACACCCGGGGGCCGGCCAGGGCGCCCTCCTTGGTCACGTGCCCCACTAAAAACAGGGCCGCGCCGGTCTCTTTGGCCTGGGCGGCCAGCAGGCCGGCGCAACAGCGCACCTGGCCCAGGGAGCCGGCCAGGCTGGGCAAATCGGCGCTCCTGATGGCCTGCACGCTGTCCACCACCACGGCGCCGTAGCCGCCCGAGCGCCAGGCCTGGGCGATTCTCTCCAAGCCGGTTTCGTTGAGGAGGTCCACCGGGCTGTCGGCTAGCCCCAGGCGCTGGGCGCGCAGGCCCACCTGCCGGGCCGACTCCTCGGCGGCTACGTACAAGACCGGCAGGCCGCCGGCCCCCAGACTGGCGGCCAGTTGCAGCATCAGGGTAGACTTACCTATGCCCGGCTCGCCGCCCACCAGGGTCACCATGCCCGGCACCAGGCCGCCGCCCAGCACCCGGTCCAGCTCGCCCAGGCCGCTCATGGTCCGCATCTCGGGCCGGCCCCGGGCCTGCTTGAGGGCCAGGGGCTGGGCGGCCGGGCCAGGGGCGGCGGGGCTGGCCGGGGCGGTGGCCTCCTCGGCCAGGGAGTCCCAGGCCTGGCAGGCCGGGCAGCGCCCCAGCCACTTGGGGTGAGAGGCCCCGCAGGCCTGGCAGACGTAGACGAGGCGGCTCTTGGCCAAGGGGTAAGGCTCCTGGTGGTGGGCGGTTTGGGCCATGCCCCTTGATTGGCGACCCCCCGGCCGGGGGACCGCTTCGTTGACAAAGGGACCTTGGCAGTCTATAGATTATAGGGTAAAGCTCAGCAATTGAAAGAAGCTTGGGACCACCCCGGGGCGGACCCCAAACCTTGCTAGCCACGAGGAGATAAGCTGATGGCAGGAAACGTTCTCCAGGTGACTGACGACACCTTCGACGCCGAGGTGCTCAAGAGCGAAACCCCCGTGTTGGTGGATTTCTGGGCCTCCTGGTGCGGTCCCTGCCGGGCCATCGCCCCGGTGGTCGAGGAGCTAAGCGAGCAGTACGCCGGCAAGGTCAAGGTGGCCAAGCTCAACGTGGATGAGAGCCCCAAGACCCCCGGCCAGTACGGTATTCGGGCCATCCCCACCCTCATCATGTTCAAGGGCGGCCAGGTGGCCGACCAGATCACCGGCGCCGTGAGCAAGAGCCACATCGAGCAGGCCTTGCAAAAACTGCTGTAGGGGGGCGCCACCCCCATGGACATCCGCGACCTGGTCATCGTGGGGGCGGGGCCGGCCGGGCTCACCGCCGGCCTCTACGCCGCCCGCGCCCGTCTGGATACCCTGCTCCTGGAACGCCTGAGCCCCGGCGGCCAGGTGCTCAATACCCATTGGGTGGAGAACTGGCCCGGCGACGTGGCCGGGGTCAGCGGTTTTGATTTGGCCGACCGCTTCCGCGATCACGCCCTTAAATTCGGCCTGGAGATCAAGAGCAGCGAGGTCAGAGGCCTCAAGCTCGAGGGCGGCCTGAAGGTGCTGGACACCGACTACGGCCCGGTGGGAGCCAAGGCCCTGATCCTGGCCACCGGCGCCAGCCCCCGCAAGCTGGGGGTACCCGGCGAGGCCGAGCTGGCCGGCCGGGGCGTGTCCTATTGCGGCACCTGCGACGGGCCGTTCTTTCGCGACAAGGTGGTGGTGGCCTTCGGCGGCGGCAACACCGCGGCCGAGGAGGCGGCCTTCCTCACCAAGTTCGCCAAGAAGGTCTACCTGGTGCACCGCCGCGACGAGCTCCGGGCCTGCAAGGTGCTCTGCGAGCGGGTGCGGGCCAACCCCCTGATCGAGGTGCTGTGGTCCCACGTGCCCCTGGCCATCGAGGGCACCGGCGGCGTGGAGTCGGTGCTGCTCAAGGACCTCAAGAGCGGCCAGGAAAGACGCCTCATTGCCGAGGGGGCCTTCGTCTTTGTCGGTACCAACCCCAACACCGGCTTTCTCAAGGACTCGCTGCCCCTGGACCCGGAGGGCTTCATCGTCACCGACCTTAACATGCAGACCAGCCTGCCCGGGGTCTTCGCCGCCGGTGACTGCCGCGCCTCCATCCTGCGTCAGATCGTGGTGGCCGCCGGCGACGGCGCCGTGGCCTCCTTCGCGGCCCAACGTTATCTGGAAGAGCACGGAATATGAAATTAAGCAAACGCCTGCTCGCGTGGTGCCTGCTTCTGGCCCTGCTGCTGGGCTCCACCGGCTGCGGCATGACCAGTTGGTTCAAGGGCCTGGGCGGCAGGAGCGGCGACCGCGGCGAGGCCTTCGACGCCCCGGCCCAGGTCTTGGCCAACGAGGCCGAGACCGCCTACAAGGAGGGCAACTGGGACGAGGCCGCCGACCTGTACCAGCAGCTCAAGGACCGCTACCCCTACAGCCGCTACGCCCTCCTGGCCGACCTGCGGGTGGGTGACGCCTACTTCAAGGCCAAGCGCTACGACGAGGCGGTGCTGGCCTTTGATGACTTCATCCGCCTGCACCCCAAGAACGAGGGCGTGCCCTACGCCTATTACCAGATGGGCATGGTCCACCACTCCCAGATGCTAACCCCGGACCGCGACCCCACCAACGCCCGCAAGGCCACCGAGGTCTTACAGCGTCTGGTGCGCCAACACCCCAGCAGCGAGTGGGCCCAGAAGGCCTACCCCCGCCTCAAGGAGGCCTTGGAGCGCCAAGCCAACCACGACATGTTCGTGGGCGATTTTTACATGCGCACCAAGCAGTACGAGGCGGCCATCGGCCGTTACAAGCGGGTGCTGACCCAATTCCCCGACGTGGGTCTCTACGGGGATGCCATGGCCAAGATCCAACAGGCCCAGGCCAAGCTAGAAGCCATCAGCCCCGAGGAACGCGCCAAGCGCCAGGAAGAGCGCCGCGACCTGGTGGCCCCGCCGTCCCTGGACCCCGGCGGACGGCCGGTGGCCGCCGACCGCGACCTGGGGCCGCCCACCCCCTTCTAGGCCCGGTGCCCGGGCGGGCATATACGGGTCGGTTGAGGCTGCCGGCCAGCAACCGCCGGCGGCTCCCGCTGACAGCTTGCCACTTTATCAGACATGACGGTAGGGGAGAGGGTTGACCCCTCCCCTACTGCTTTCCACGCCCAAAATAATGACTGAGATGATGGGGGGTTACTTGGCCCCCTGGGCCTGGGCGGCCACCAGCTCGGGCACTCTTGCCAGGGCCTGATCCAGGGCCGCCGGGTTCTGGCCGCCGGCCTGGGCCAGGTCGGGCCGGCCGCCGCCGCCGCCGCCCACCAGGGGCGCCAGGACCTTGACCAGATTGCCGGCGTGGAAGCGCCCCACCAAGTCCTTGGTCACCAGGGCCAGCAAGAGGGCCTTGCCCTCGCCCTCGGCCCCCAGCACCACGATGCCCGAGCCGATGCGGTCCCGCAGGCTGTCGGAGATCTCGCGCAGGGCCTTGGGGTTGTCGGCCTGCACCCGGGCGGCCAGCACCTTGACCCCGGCGATCTCCACGGCGTCGGCCAACAAGTCGCGGGACCCCGCCCCGGCCAGGCGGGTCTTCAGGGCCTCCACCTCGCGCTCGCGCTCCTTGAGGGCCTGGGTCAGCTTCAGCGCCTTGTCGGCCACCTCGGAGCGCGCGCCTTTGAGCGCCCCCGCGGCCCGGCCCAGCTCGTCCTCCAGGGCCAGTACCGCCTCCAGGGCCGCCCCGCCGGTGAGCGCCTCCACCCGGCGCACGCCGGCGGCCACCGAGGACTCGCCCACGATCTTGAACAGGCCGATGTCGCCGGTGCGCGCGGCGTGGGTGCCGCCGCACAGCTCCTTGGAGACGCCGGGTATGCACACCAGGCGCACCCGGTCGCCGTAGCGCTCCTCGAATAAAGCCATGGCCCCGCTCCGCATGGCCTCGTTCAGGTCCATCACCTGGGTGTCCAGGGCGATGTTTTGGCGGATGCCGGCGTTGACCGCCCGCTCCACGGCCCGGATGTCCTCTGGCGTCATGGCCTGGAAATGGCTGAAGTCGAAGCGCAGGCGCTCGGGGCTCACCAGCGAGCCGGCCTGCTTGACGGGCTCGCCCAGACGAGCGCGCAGGGCGGCGTGCAACAGGTGGGTGGCGGTGTGGTTGGCGGCGGTGGCGGCCCGGGCGCCCGCGTCCACGGTCAGCGTCAGTTCCTCGCCCTGCTCTATGACGCCCTCTATCACCTCCACCTGGTGCACGATCAGCTCGCCGCCGGGGCGCTGGGTGTCCAGCACCTTGGCCTGGCCCTTGGGTCCGGTAATGGTGCCCACGTCGCCCACCTGGCCGCCGGTCTCGCCGTAGAAGGGAGTCTGGGCGGTGACCACCTCGGCCACCTGGCCCACGCCGATGGCCTGGGCCTCCTGCCCCTCCACCAGCAGCAGCAAGACAGGCGAACGCCCCTCCAGGCCCTCGTAGCCGGTGAAGGCGGTCTTGACGCCCTGGGCGCGCAAATTGGCCAGCGCCGGGGCCAGGCCCTCCTCGCCCGAGCCCTTCCAGGCGGCGCGGCTGCGGCTCTTCTGCTGCTGCATGGCCGCCTGGAAGGCCGCCTCGTCCACCCCGCCGAAGCCCTCCTCCTCCAGGATGGTCTGGGTCAGGTCCAGGGGGAAGCCGTAGGTGTCGTAGAGCTTGAAGGCCACCTCGCCGCTTAGGCTACTCTGGCCCTTGGCCTTGGCCTCGGCCAGGGCGTCGGTGAGGAGCTTGAGCCCCGTGTCCAGGGTCTCGCCGAAGCGTTCCTCCTCGCTGACGATGACCTTGTCCACGAAGGGGCGCGACTCCAGGAGGTTGGGGTAGGCGCCGCCCATCTGGTCAATGACCGTCTGGGCCACCAGGTGCAGGAAGGGCTTTTGCAGGCCGATCTTGCGGCCATGGCGGGCGGCCCGGCGCAGGATGCGCCTGAGCACGTAGCCGCGTCCCTCGTTGCTGGGCAAAACCCCGTCGCCCACCAGGATGGCGCAGGCCCGGGCGTGGTCGGCGATGACCCTCAGGCTGACGTCGCTCTCCGGGCCGGCGCCGTAGGACGTGCCCGCCAGTTCGGCGGCCCGTTGCAGGATGGGCTGGAAAATGTCGGAGTCGTAGTTGCTTAGCCTTCCCTGCACGGTGGCGGTGATGCGCTCCAGGCCCATGCCGGTGTCAATGCTGGGCTTGGGTAGCGGCGTCATCTGGCCGCTAGCGTCGCGGTCATACTGCATGAAGACCAGGTTCCACAGCTCCAGGAAGCGGTCGCAGTCGCAGCCCACGGCGCAATCGGCCTCACCGCAGCCGGCATCCGGCCCCTGGTCTATGTGTATCTCGGAGCAGGGGCCGCAGGGTCCCGTGTCGCCCATGGCCCAGAAGTTGTCCTTGTCGCCCAGGCGCACGATGCGCGATGGCGCCACGCCTATCTCGCGCTCCCACAACAGGGCCGCCTCGTCGTCCTTTTCGTGCACGCTGACCCACAGGCGCGCCGGGTCCAGGCCGTAGCCCTGGGTCAGGAGCTCCCAGGCGAAACGCACGGCGTCGGGCTTGAAGTAGTCGCCAAAGCTGAAGTTGCCCAGCATCTCGAAGAAGGTGTGGTGCCGGGGCGTGCGCCCCACGTTCTCCAGGTCGTTGTGCTTGCCCGAGACGCGAAAGCACTTCTGGCAGGTGGCGGCGCGCACGTAGTCGCGCTTGTCCTGGCCCAAAAAGCAGTTCTTGAACTGCACCATGCCCGCGTTGGTGAACAACAGGCTGGGGTCGTCCTTGGGCACCACCGAGGAACTGGCCACCACCTGGTGGCCCTGGCGGCGGAAGTAGTCCAGGAAAAGCTCGCGCATCTGGTTGCCGGTCTTGGCCATCTCGATCGTCCTTTGCCAAAAAGCCGACCGCCGATGGTTAGCCGGCGGCCGTGATGATTGGGGCTAGTCCTCCGCCCCGGAGGCGTCCTCGGCACTGGCGGCGCCTTGGGCCAGGCCGTGCTTGGCCAATAGCCGCTCCTCCACCTGGGCGCTGATCTCGGGGTGCTCCTTGAGGTAGCCCACGGCGTTTTCGCGGCCCTGGCCCAGGCGCTCGTCGCCGTAGGAGTACCAGGCCCCGGACTTGTTGACCAGGTCCTCGGCCACGGCCATGTCCAGCACCTCGCCCATCTTGTTGATGCCCGCCCCGAACATGATGTCGAACTCGGCCTGCTTGAACGGCGGGGCCACCTTGTTCTTGACCACCTTGACCTTGGTGCGACTGCCGATCTCCTCCTCGCCGGACTTGAGCTTGCCGATGCGCCTTATGTCCAGGCGCAGGCTGGCGTAGAATTTGAGCGCGTTGCCGCCGGTGGTGGTCTCGGGGTTGCCGAACATCACGCCGATCTTCATGCGTATCTGGTTGATGAAGATCACCGCCGTGCGGCTCTTGCTGATGACGCTGGTGAGCTTGCGCATGGCCTGGCTCATGAGCCGGGCCTGGAGCCCCACGTGGCTGTCGCCCATCTCGCCTTCCAGCTCGGCCCGGGGCACCAGGGCGGCCACCGAGTCTATCACCAGGACGTCCACGGCACCGGAGCGCACCAGTATCTCCACGATGTCCAGGGCCTGCTCACCGGTGTCGGGCTGGCTGACCAAGAGCTCGTCCACGTTGACGCCCAGCTTCTTGGCGTAGCCCACGTCCAGGGCGTGCTCGGCGTCCACGAAGGCCGCCACGCCGCCGGCCTTTTGGGCCTCGGCGATGACGTGCAGGGTCAGGGTGGTCTTGCCCGAGGACTCAGGCCCGTAAATCTCGGTGACCCGGCCCCGGGGGATGCCGCCCACGCCGGTGGCCAGGTCCAGGCCCAGCGAGCCGGTGGAGATGGCCGCGATGTCGGGGGCCACCTCGCCGGCCCCCAGGCGCATGATGGCCCCCTTGCCGAAGTTACGCTCGATCTGCTTCAGCGCGCTCTCCAGGGCCTTGTCGCGTTCCTTTGCCGGGTCCTTCTCGGCCATGTATGTCCTCCCGCCGCCGGGGCGCGCCCCGGTGGTAAATGTCAGCCCGCTGGCGGGCGGCCCCATGTTAACCGCTAAGCGCGGCCGCCCTGTGGATTATTTGCCCGCCTGGCCCTCGCTCGGCTAAAAAACCTGCCTGGCCGCAGCGTATTGGGATATTAATACTATACTATTGACTAGCACGCAACCGTCATTTGGGCCTGGCTAGGTTTTGGCCAGTTCCCAGACCGCCAGGGGCTTATAGATGGCCCCCCGGGGGGTGAGGGTGCTCTCCATCAGGGCCACCTGGCGGGCCAGGAACTCCGGCCCCTGGTAGCCGCTCAGGCCGGCCAGGGCCTGGGCCAGGGGCCGGGCCGAGGGCGACGGCCCCCGTCCCCGGCGCAAGCGCCCCAAGGTCAGGTGGGCCTGAAAGGCCCGGCCCTCGGGGGCGAAACCCAGGGATGTGCAGGCCGCCTCGATGGCCGCCGCCAGGCCGGCCAGGGCCTCCACCTGACCCGTGAGGCCCAGCCAGACCACCTGGGGCCGCTGGGGCGAGGGAAAGGCCCCGCAGCCCTCCAGGGCCAGATCAAGGGCCGCCTGCCCGGCCAGGGCCTGCGCCAGGGCGTTTTTCAGGCCCGCCAAGCCCTCCGGGGGCACCTCGCCCAAAAACTTTAGCGTCAGGTGCAGGTTTTGGCTGGCCACCCACTTGACGTCGGCGCCGCTCTTTTTTAGCTGGGCCGTGACCAGGGCGGCGGCCTGCCTCACCTCTGGCGGCAGTTCAAGAGCCACGAACAGGCGCATGCTCCTCCAGGTGCCGGCGCAAGAGGTCCAGGGCCGTCTCGGCGGCCTGGGCCTTGACCATGGCGCGGTCGCCGTGAAAGCGCCGCTGATGGGTCTGGGTGCCGCGCCCATCGCTGAGCCCGAAGAACACCGTGCCCACCGGCTTGGCGGCGCTGCCGCCCGTGGGGCCAGCGATGCCGGTCACGGCCAGGCCCACGTCCACGCCGGAGTTGATGCGCGCGCCCTGGGCCATCTCCTGGGCGCACTGGGCGCTGACCGCGCCATGGGCCTCCAGGGTGGCGGGGCTGACGCCCAGCAGTTCGACCTTGGCCCGGTTGGAATAGACCACCAGGCCGCGCTCCAGGAAGTCCGAGGCGCCGGGCACCGAGGTCAGGCGGTGGCCGATGAGGCCGCCGGTGCAGGACTCGGCCAAGGCCAGAGTCAGGCCGCGGGCGGTCAGGAGCCCGGCCACGCCCTGCTCCAGGCTGGCCCCGCCCCGGGCCACCACGTAGCCCTCCAGGCGCTCCAGCACCGCCCGCTCCAGGGGCTCCAGGGCGGCTTGGGCCCTGGCCTCATTGCCGGCGCGCTGGCTGAGTATGAGGTGCACCTCGGGGAAGACCGGATAGTAGCCCAGGCCGGCGCCGGGGAAATTCTGGGTCAGGCCGGCCAGGCGGCGCCCCACCTCGCTCTCGGGCAGGCCGTAGACCCGCAGCTCGCGGCGCGCCAGCGCCCCGGCCCCGGCCCGGGCCGCCAGCTCGGGCAGCACGGTGTGCTCCATGATGCGCCGAAACTCCAGAGGAACCCCTGGCAGGAAATACAGGGGGCGGCCGTCGGCGCTCATTAGGGCGAAGCCGGCGCTCCTGGGGTCCAGGGGGCGGGCGCCGGCGGGCATGGCGGCCATGCGCCTGATCTCGGGGGTGAGGTCCCGGCCGCGGGGGCGCAGCATCTCCTCCAGTTGCTGGAGCTTCTGGGGATGCTCGGCCAGGGGCAGGCCCAGGAAGCGGGCGGCCTCGGCGGCGGTGAGGTCGTCCTCAGTGGTGCCCAGGCCGCCGCTGACGATGAGGTAGTCAGAGCGGGCCAAGGCCTGGGTGAAGGCCTCCTGGATGGCCGCCGGTTCGTCGCCCACCATCACCACCCAGGCCAGGCCGATATCCAGGGGCCACAGGCGAGCGGCGGCGTAGCGGGAGTTGGACTCCTCCACCCGGCCGCTGATGAGCTCGTCGCCGATGCAGATCATCTCGCCGCGCATGCCTGCCCGCCCCCTGGTTAGCCAGCCCATGTGTCAATGAAAACTAGGTGTTGAGGCTAGCAGGCCTGGGGGTTTTTGTCAATCATTCAGGAGGGGTTGACCGTGGCGTGGCCGGCGGTTATGGTCCCAGTGGGGGTACTCCCACAACCAGGAGCAGCGGTCATGCGTTGGTGCGATCTCACCTGCCCACAGGCCAGCTTTCCCCAGGAGGAAGGCGTGGACGGGGCCGGCTCCTGCCGGACCTTCGCGGCCTTGTATTGCGCCAAACTGCGGCGCCTGGTGGCCAAAAACGCCCCCTGCGCCGTGGAGAAGGCGCAGGGGGCGGTCAAAAAGCGGGGCAACCGCAACAGCGGCGTCTAGTTCTTGGCCGCCGGCTTCTCGTACATGACGTTGGTGGCCTTCTTGGGCGAGGCCTCCACCCGGGTCAGTATCTGGCCCACCTTGGCCTCGGGCAGGAAGGTGACCTTGCCCGAGCCCAGGTCGTACATGGCCCCCACCACCTTGACCTTGTGATCCTTGACCAGGTTGCGGGTGGCCGGGCTCTGCATGAACAGGTTGCTGATGGCCTGCCAGACGTTCTCCTCGATGGCCAGGGGGGCCAGCTCCTTGCCCTTCTTCTCGGGGTGCTTGGACTGGGCGCGCTTGACCGCCGGCACGATGGGGGCCACCAGGGGCGGTATGTTGCGCTCCAGTTCGTGGCCGCGCCCCTCCACCTCGGCGATGACCGCGTTGACCGCGCCGCAGCCGGTGTGGCCCATGACCACCAAGAGGGGGGTGTGCACGTGGGCCAGGCCGTACTCGATGGTGCCGATCTCGTCGGTCTTGGCCACGTTGCCGGCCACGCGCACCACGAAGATGTCCATGATGCCGGCGTCGAAGATCAGCTCGGCCGGCACCCGGGAGTCGGAGCAGCTAAGGATGGTGCAATAGGCGTACTTGCCCTGGTCGGACTCCCCGGAAAGCTTCATGCGGGCCGGGTCGCGGTGTTCGCCCGTGGACTTGCCGGCCACGTAGCGGGCGTTGCCGTCTTTAAGCATCTGCATGACCTGGTCGGGCGAGGGTTTGCCGGCCGGGGCGTCGCTGGCCAGGGCGGGCAGGGCCAGGCCCAGGCAGAAGAGCAGGACCAGGCAGGGTATAAGGACGCGT
>JACQYR010000023.1:51173-53629 GCA_016208115.1 Desulfarculus sp. | reverse complement strand
ACGCCTTTTAGCCGAGGCTGATACTAGGCTAGCATCTCCTTGGTGGGGCCGCCAGCCGCAATGTGGCCGCCCGGGCCGCGGGGCCGGGGCGGAGAAGCTATGGGCATACCACATTTTGGCGGTGGCGCAAGCACAATTATTCAATGATATGCGTATTGTGCAATCATGGTGGCTGGCGGGGGCCTGGATGGCCAGGGGCCAAGGGGCCGGGGGCTATTCTTCCTCGCCCTCGCCCTCGCCCTCGGCCGGCGGGGGCGAGGGCGAGGAGGAGTCACCGACCTTGAAGAAGCTGACGCCCTCGGACTTGAGGACCTCTTCCTCCTGGGGGGTGGAGACGCCACGGATGTTGCGCGCCTCGGAGACCCCATAGTGAATCTTCAGGGCCTCCTTGGCGAAACCGGCGCCCACGTCGTCGAAGTTCTCGCGCAGGTAGCGTTGCAGGGCGCGGCCCAGCAGGCGGGCCGCCACCTCGTGGTCAGGCTCGACGCCGCGCCGCCTGGCGATGCCAAAGCCCGAGGGCACCCGCTGAACCTTGGACAGACCGCAGACCGGGCAGGTAATCAGCCGTGCCCGGATCTGTCCTTCCAAGTCCTCGAGCCCCTCGAACCAGCCCTCGAAGGCATGCCCCTGGGCGCATTGCAGATCGTAGACAACCATAATTACTATCTAGCACAACCGCCGGGACAAGCCAACCGTCATGCCGTCTCCCCGGCCGGCGCGGGACCGGTTTCCGGTGGTGGTGCCGAGGCCTCGGCCTCGGTCTCGGGAAGCGGGGCCGCCGGGGCGGGGGCCAAGGCCGGCTTGTAGCGCCGCCGGCCCATGACCAAAAAGCCGGTGTGGGCGCTCATGCTGTGCTTGGGGCGCACCGAGGGCGGCTTGACCTGCCAGAAGCGTTGCAGGGCCTCGAAGCACTGGGCCAGGCCAAAGGCCGGGTGGCCGTTGAGGCCCTTGACCTGCTCGGCCATCTGCAGGACCGTGGGCAAATAGGCCGCCCAGATGCCGCCGGGGTGCAGGCAGGCGGCCACGGCCTCCAGCATGGTCCAGGGCTCGGGCACGTCGCTGAACAGGCGGTCCACCCCCTGCTCGGCCATGGCCTCCTGGCTGGGGTCGGCCACCACCGGGGTCCAACGCTCCAGATACTCCGGTCCCAGATAGGCGGCCACGTTCTTGCGGGTGCGGTTCAAGTGGTCGCGGCGGATGTCGTAGGTGGTCAGCCGGCCCTCGGGGCCCAGGGCGCGCAACAGGGCCATGGTCAGGGCGCCATGGCCGCAGCCTATCTCCACCACCTTTTGCCCCGGGGCCACGTCGCCCCACATCAGAAGCAGCGCCAGGTCCTTGGGATAGATGACCTGGGCCTGGCGGGGCATGTTCATCACCATTTGGCCCAGGGAGGGGCGCAGCACCAGGTAGCGTTTGCGCTGGGGGCTGACCAGCACCCCGCCGTCCTGCTGCGAGCACAAGACCTCGCTGCCGAAGGCCTCGCCGCGCACCCGGGCCGATGGCCCCTCCGGCGGCGGCACCACCACCAAGTACTCGCGGTCGCGCTCGTCCACCAGGAGCATGGGCTCGCCCACGCTGAAGGTCAGGCTGTGGCTGGAATCGGTCATGATGCGGCTCCCGTGCAGGTTCAGGGGTGGGTTATAACCTAAATCCGCCACCATGGCAAAGGCGGCGGCCGGGTGCCCCCGGCCCGGTGCCCCGGGCTGGGCATATACGGGTCGGGCGAGGCTCGGGTCCCAACCACTGCCAGGGGCTCCCGTTGTGGGGTGCTCCCCGGCAACAGCCAGCCAAACTCATTGGCTCCTATCCAGTCCACGGCATTCTGGGGCCGGCTGGGCCTGGTTTTTTTTGCAACAGACCCCGTGCCCTGCTCTTAGCCCGGCCATTCTTAGGGCACCGGCAGGGGGCCAGTCTGAACCAGGCTGGTAAGGCGACAGGCAATCTGCGGCCCCAGCCTCCGTCAAATCGGCCAAGCGTCCCCGCGCTGGCGAGCGCACAGGCAAAGCCAGTATGGCCGGGCGGCGAGGCGGGACACAAAAAAGAACCGGCCCGGTGCCCCGGGCTGGGCGATAACGGGTCGGTTAAGGTTGTGGCTTTTACTTACGCCGGCGGCTCCCGTTGTGGGGTGCTCCCCGGCAAGACGCGTCTGCCCGCGTCCGCCGGTTTCCACGCACAGCCTCCTGGGGCCGTGGCCGCCCGTTTCGTCTTCCCGCCAGACCCCGTGCCCCGCCTCTAGCCCGGCCATTCTTAAATCGCCGCGTGGCGGCCCCGAGGGTTATGGCCGGCCTGAGCCAGGGAGGCGGTGCGTTGCTGGCTCGCAGTGGAAGGCGGTTAAAGGTGAGGCCCTGCGCATCAGCAGAGCGCGGTATGGCCGGGCGGCGAGGCGGGGCACAAAAAAGAACCGCTTGGCTTTTGCCCTTCTTCCAGAAAAGCAAGACGGGCGGGGATAAACCCCG
>JACQYR010000023.1:31357-51156 GCA_016208115.1 Desulfarculus sp. | reverse complement strand
AAACCCCGCCCCTACGAAAAACAAAACAATACAATAAATTGTATAGCCAATCCCTATGAGCAGACCAAAAAACCGCCGGCGTGGCGAACCCCGCCGGCCGGCGCTTGGCTGACTCTAGATCACAGGATGGGCAGGTAGCGGTCCAGCTCCCACTGGCTGACGTGGATGCGGAACTTGTCCCACTCGATGCGCTTGTTCTCCACGAACTGCTCAAAGACGTGGTCGCCCAGGCATTCCTTGACCAGGGCGCTCTTGGCGGTGATCTCCACGGCCTCGCCAAGGCTGCCGGGCATGGAGTTGATCTTGTGCTTCTTCAACTCCTTGGGACCCATCTCGAAGATGTCCTCCTCGATGGGGGCCGGCAGGGTGTAGTTTTCCTGGATGCCCTTGAGGCCGGCGGCCAGCATGGCGGCGAAGGTCAGGTAGGGGTTGGCCGAGGGGTCGGGGCAACGCAGCTCGCAGCGGGTGGCGGCTTCCTTGCCGGGCTTGTACATGGGCACGCGCACCAGGCAGGAGCGGTTGCGGCGGGCCCAGGCGATGTAGGCCGGGGCCTCGTAGCCGGGCACCAGGCGCTTGTAGGAGTTGACCCACTGGGCCACGATGGAGCTGATCTCCGGGGCGTGCTTCAAGAGGCCGGCGATGTAGGCCTTGCCCTGGGCCGAGAGGCTGTACTCGTCCTTGGCATCGAAGAAGGCGTTCTTCTTGCCCTTGAACAGGGACTGGTGCACGTGCATGCCCGAGCCGTTCTGGCCGAAGATGGGCTTGGGCATGAAGGTGGCGTAGACGCCGTGCTTCATGGCGATCTCTTTGACCGTCAGGCGGTAGGTCATGGCCGCGTCGGCCATCTTGAGGGCTTCCTGGTAGCGCAGGTCAATCTCGTGCTGGCTGGGGGCCACCTCGTGGTGGCTGTACTCCACGGCGATGCCCATCTTCTCCAGCGCCAGGATGGTGTCGCGCCGCAGATCGCTGGCCACGTCCAGGGGGGTCAGGTCGAAGTAGCCGCCGTAGTCCAGGAACTCGGTGCCCTTGTTGTCCTTGAAGTAGAAGAACTCCAGCTCCGGACCCACGTTCATGGAGTAGCCCAGGTCGGCGGCCTTCTTCAGGTTGCGCTTGAGCACGTAGCGGGGGTCGCCCTCGTAGGGGGTGCCGTCGGGGTTCATGATGTCACAGAACATGCGGGCCACGCCGCCCTCGCTGGGGCGCCAGGGCAGCAGGGTGAAGGTGCTGGCGTCGGGCTTGGCCACCATGTCGCTCTCGTCAATGCGGCAGAAGCCCTGGATGGAGGAGCCGTCGAAGCCCATGCCCTCGTCAAAGGCGCCTTCCAGCTCCGAGGGGGAGATGGCGAAGCTTTTGAGGAAGCCCAGAATGTCGGTGAACCACAGGCGGATGAACTTGATGTTGTTGTCCTTGACCGCCTTCAGCACACTCTCCTTAGTCATCACTGCCATGCTCGGAATCCTCCTTGGTAAATATCGCTTTGGTGGCTTGGCCGCGCCGCGGGCACGGCCAGGGGCCCACCCAGACGGCAACCTATTTGGGGTCTGTTCTACAAAAACGTCGGCAAGCCTCATTATAGGCAAATTCTGCGCCAACCAAGCACAAAAGTGGCAACCGCCGGTTATGGCGAAAAAAACGCCAGATAATCATCCGGCGAACCGCCGGCTCCTCCTACCAGACGGTGGTTTTGATCGCCGGGCACCCTACCAAACGGTAGGCCAGCTAGGGCAAGGACTTGACCGCCCCTCTCTCCAGCCGCCAGGGCGCTTCCCGGTGGCTGGAGCAAGGGGCGGTCGGTCACGGGGCCAGGACTAGAAGCTCACGCTCAAGGTCAGGCCGTAGAAGTTCTTGCTGTCGTAGCCGGCCGCGTCCTTCATCTTGCTGTCCAACAGCCACACCTGGTTGTAGGCCGGGGTGATGGTTACCGTATCCTTGATCTTAATGGGTAGGCCGATGGTCAGGAGGGAGTCCGTGAAATGGTCTTCGTCCATGGTGCGGCTGTTGCCCCACCAGAACTTGTTGTGGTCCTTGTCGCCCCAACCGGCGCTGATGTTGGCCGTGAGCTGCCAGGTGACGTCCTTGACCACGGCGGGCAGGTCGTAGGCATAGGCCAGGGAGCCCAGGACGTAGATGCCGTGGGACTCGTCAATGTCCTTGTAGACCTTGATGCTGGGGGTGACCAGCCAGGTGTAGCTGACGCCGGCGTAGAGCTCGGTGGTGGCCGGGAAGGGGGTGTTGGGGAAGAGGTAATGGATGATGCCCACCGGGAAGCTGAAGTCGCCGAAGCGGAAGGCGTACTCGGCGGTAAGGTCAATCTCGGAGAAGTTGTTCTTGCGATTGTTCTTGTTGGTTAGGTCCCAGTTGCCCCACACGTTGAAGGTGAAGCCACCCTTGTTGACGTTGAGGGAGGGCTGCAGCACCGGGTCGTTGACCAGCATGATGCCGCGCCAGATGTACTTGGAGTTGTAGGCCGCGGCGGCGTCCACCTTCCACTCGGGGGGCTTGTCGGCGGCGGCCTCGTCGGCGGCCAGGGCGCCGCCCGGCAGTAGCGCGGTCTGGGCCAATAGTCCCAGGGCCAATACCAGCGAATAAACCAGCTTCTTCATGTCGAACTCCCTTTTGGCCAGGGCCTGGCCGGAGCGGGCCCATCCCGCCCTCCAGGCCCCTGTCGTTTAAGGCGGCCCTGGGGCCGCGGTGTTGACAGGTAAGCATGGCAAGGGATGTGCCAGTTGACATCCGGCGGGAGGCCTGTAACAAAAACGCCACGATATAAGCTGGTTGTCCTAAAGAGACCGCCCGGACCCCCTGGGGGCGCCCGGGCGGGATGGCCACGATAGTGTATGACGGGCGAGTTAATCCTACGTGCGGGTACGGAACCTCCGGGGGTCTATGCCGTACTTCTGCACGCGCAGGCCCATGAGCCGCTCGGAGATGCCCAGGGCGCGGGCGGCCTTGGCCTTGTTGCCCCGGGAGTTCTTCAAGGCCTCCACCAACAGCTCGCGCTCCACGTTCTCCAGGGTGGACTCCAGGGTGCCCCGGTGCACGGTGCCCGAGAACTCGGCGGTTTGCAGGGTGGGGGGCAGGTGGTGGCCGTGGATCACCTCGTCGGTGCTAAGGAGCACCGCGCGCTCGATGCAGTTCTCCAACTCGCGCACGTTGCCCGGCCAGTGGTAGCTCATGAGCATGTCAATGGCCGGGGTGCTGATGCGCCGGATGGCCTTGTGGTTGTCCTTGCTGAACTTTTCGGCGAAATAGTTGGCCAGCAGCAGGATGTCGGTGCCCCGCTCGCGCAGGCTCGGCACGTGGATGGGGAAGACGTTGAGCCGGTAGTAGAGGTCCTGGCGGAACTGGGACTTCTCGATCAGCTCCTCCAGGTTGCGGTTGGTGGCGGCGATGACCCGCACGTCGGTCTTGATGGTGGCCGTGCCGCCCACGCGCTCGAACTCCCGCTCCTGGATCACCCGCAACAGCTTGACCTGGGTGGCGGCCGAGAGGTCGCCCACCTCGTCCAGAAAGATGGTGCCGCCGTTGGCCAGCTCGAAGCGGCCCTTGCGCATGGCCACCGCGCCGGTGAAGGCGCCCTTCTCGTGGCCGAAGAGCTCGCTCTCGATGACGGATTCGGGCAAGGCCGCGCAGTTGACCTTGATGAAGGGCTTGCTGGCGCGCAGGCTGTTGTAGTGGATGGCGTGGGCCACCAGCTCCTTGCCGGTGCCGCTCTCGCCGCGGATCAGCACGGTGGTGTTGCTGGCCGAGACCTGGCCGATGAGGTCGTAGACCACCTGCATGGCCTTGGATTTGCCGATGATGTTGGCCGGCTGGAAGCGGTCCTTGAGGCTCTGTTGCAGGCGGGTGTTCTCCTCGCGCAGGCGCTGCTGCTCCTCCAGGGCGGCTTGGCGCAGACGCACGGCCTGGGCGATCATGCTGGCGATGACCGACAAGAGGCGCACGTCTTCCTCCAGGCTGACGGCGTCGGTGAACAGGCGGTCGGCCGAGAGCGTGCCGATGACCTCGTTGCCGATCTTGATGGGCACGCAAATAAAGGATATGTCGGCCTTTTCCATGTCGCTGCGCGCGCCGGTGCGGTCCAGGAAGAGGGGCTCCTCCGAGATGTGGGGCACCACCGCCGGCTGGCCCGACTGCACCACCTTGCCGGTGACGCCCTCGCCCAGGTGGTAGCGGCCGCGCTCGCGCTGGCGGGCCGAGAGCCCGTGGGCCGCCTCGATGCCGATCTCGCCGGTCTCGCGGTTGAGCAGGGTGATGGTGCCGCGCAGCATGCCCATATGCTTGGCCATGGCCGCCAACAAGGGCCCCATGAGGTCGCGCAGGTCCAGGCTGCGGTCCAAGGTCTGGCTTATCTCGAAGAGCAGGGAAAGCTCCTGCACCTCGCGGCGCACGGTGGCGGTGTGGGGGGTCATGAAAGCCTCGTCAAACGGTGGTGTATTCCTACCTAAGAGTAGCTTAGTTTAACAGAAGACACAAATTTGTATATGGAAAAGGGCTAAAATACAATCGGGAAAGGCCGTGGCCTGGGGTGCCTATCAAGGGCGGGCAGGTAGGGACACAACACCAACACAATGATATTGCAAAGTAAAATACCGGGCGGGGATAAACCCCGCCCCTACATCAAGAAAATCCCATGGACCCGTGATCTTAATGTAGGGGCGGGGTTTGCCCCCGCCCGTGTTTTCTTTCGCGGCGGCCTGGCGGCGGGAGCCGCCAGCCTCCGTTGGCACGACAGCGCCACCCGACCCGTTATAGCCCCGCCGGGGGCACCCGGCCCGACCCGTTATGGCCCGCCGGGGGCACCCGGCCCGACCCCTTGTCGCCGGCCGCGGCTGGCGGCTTATTCCGGTAGGGCCTCCTGCTTGGCCAGCACCGCCAGCTTGACAGCCCCCACCTTGCGGTACACCTCCAGGGGCGAGCGACGTTGGCCGTTCACCATCAACAGGTCGTCCTCTATGGAGATGCCGAAGAGATCCTGGTTTTTTTGCAGGTAGGGCAGGATGAGCTGCCAGTCCTCCTCGGTCATGTCGAAGTAGTGGCCGCCGTTGAGCTGCTGGTCCACCAGTTGGCGGTGGGGGTCGCGCACGTAGATGGCGCCGCCCGAGGCCAGGGAGAAGAGGTTGCTGCCCGGGTAGGGGCTGGCCAAGGGGCGCACCCGGCCCTGGTCGTCGAACTCCACGCCGTTGAGCACCACGAAGCCGCCGCCCTTCAAGGGGTCGCCGGCCATGAAGGACTCGGCCAGGAAGTCCAGGCAGGTGCCGTTGATCACCACCCGGGGCCGGCCCACGGCGTTGATGAGCGGCCGGCCGGCGCCGTTGCCCTGGACGTAGACCTCGCCGCCCTTGGCGCCGTACATGAAGGTCTGGCCCACGTCGCCGTGCACCACCAGGGTGCCCTGCTTCATGATCTGGCCCAACTGGTCCTGGGCGTTGCCGTGCACCACGATGGTCAGCCCGTCTATGCCCGAGGCCAAATAGTCGCCGGAGCTGCCGTAGAGGTCCAGGCGCACGTCCTGGCTGTCCACGCCCAGGGCGCAGCCGTGGAAGCGCTGGCCCTTGAGGCCGTAGACGATGAACTGGCGCCAGCCCAGGCCGTGGGCCGCCACCTCCAGGCGCGAGTCGCAGTCGTCGCCCTCGGGCTCGAACTCCCTGGCGTAGACCACCAGGACCTCCTCGCCGGGAAGCGGGGCGCGCAGGTCGGCCCGGGTGGGCCAGTCCACGCGGGCGTAACGCCGGCCGGCCTGGGCGGTGATGGGCGGCACGGCGTCCAGCAGGGAGTTGATGGCGTCGCGGATGAGCTGCAAGACCATGCTGCGCTTCAGGCCGCCGCAGTCGTAGCGCATGTCGTTAAGCAGGGTGAGGAACTCCAGTGCCCAGACCGTGCCCTGGTCGTCCTGGGCCGCCAGCGTCAAGGCCTGGTCCAAGAGCCAGCGCCAGTTGGCGAAGCTGAAGGAGGCCGCCGCGCCGGCCACCTGGGCGAAGGCCGCCTGCGGCGTGCCCTGGCCCAGGGTCAGGCCGGCGGGCTGGGCCGGGGCGGCCAGGGGCTCGGACTCATCCACCTTGAACTGGCCCGGCGGGCAGAGGATGGGCGTGCCGAACTTGTCGGTGCAGGTCAGCTCGAAGCCGCCGCCTTCCTGGGCCTGCACGTTGAAGATGAAGGCCCCGCCGTCGGTGGCGCTGCCGCCGCGCGCGTTCCAGTAGCGGTCGGCCACCCGGCGGAAGCGGGGGTCGTCCTCGGTTAAAGAGCGCAGGGTGGCGTCAATGGCCTGCTTCTCCGAGCCCACCAGGCCGATGGTCACCTCGCCCTCTTGCAGAGCGAAGACCTGGGGCCGCAGCATGGCCGTGTCGGTGATACCCAGGAGCTTGTAGGTGCCGGTGTCGGGGGCGCTGTGGGCGATGATGAAGAACCAGGGGCCGTCGGGCGAGCCGTGGATGTGCTGGGCCTGGATGGCCTTGTACACCTTTTGCTTGTCGGCCGGCAGGCGGTCGAAGTCCAGCTCGGTGGTGGGGGCCATGGCCTCGATGACGTACTCCAGCGGGTAGTGGTAGACCCGGCTGAGCAGATCGAACAAGAGCGCCGAGACCTCGGTGTCGGTGAGGAACTGGGTGACGATGCCGTGCTGGCGCAGGTACTCCGAGACGCTGTAGTAGTTGGCGAAGTCGCCGTTGTGCACCAGGGCCTCGTTGAGCCCGATGAAGGGGTGGCTGCCGCCGGGGTGCCAGGCGCGGCCCTTGGTGGGGTAGCGCTGGTGGGCGATCCACATGTGGGCCTTGAAGTCCTCCATGCCGTAGTACTGCACCACGTGCTCGGCGTAGCCCACCAGCTTGAGGATGACCAGATCGCGGGCGTGGCTGAGCACGAAGGCCCGCTTCTCGCCCAGGCTGGTGTAGAAGTTCTGGTTGAGGTTGAAGGAGTTGCGGTAGATGAACTCGTCCTCCACCGCCCGGCGGGGAAGGCTCTCCATCTTGGTCTGGGCCGCGAACTTGTCCAGGGCCTGGTCCTTGACGCGCGCGAAGTAACGCACCACGTCCGGGGGCTTGACCTCCAGGCCCAGGTCGCGCCAGTCCATGACCGGGGTGACGGCGGCCTTGTGGTGCACCTCCAGGAAGGGGCTGACCCAGGCCTGCTCCACCTCGGCCTCGGCCGAGGCGTCCAAGAGGGCCACTTGCAGGATGTAGTCGTTCTTGAGGGTGGCGGCGTCCACGCCCAGTTGCTGGGCCGACAGGCCGGCCGCGGCGATGCCGCCGCCCTTGCCGTTGCCCCGGTTGTGCATCTGCACCGAGGGCTCGAAGATGTGACGCCCGCGCACCGGCACGCTGGCCGCGAAGCCCACCACCCCGCAGCCGCCTTCCTCGGCGGCCTTCTGGGGGCTGATGGCCCCGCCCTGGGCCGCCAGCTTGCGCCGGTGGGCCAGGATGCGCTCGGTCAGTCCTGGTAGATCGTCCGGCCTTGCGGGACGGACGGGGTTGCCATGTATGTCAACTAGCCTGGCCACTGTGCCGGTCCTCTCGTGCTTCATGGTTACTGCCCCATGCGGCGTTCAGCCTGGGGATTGTCGGGCTTCTGGTAGTCCAGGTGGGTGAGCAGATCGCTGCGCCCCACCAGGTCGCGGATGCTCTTCAGCCCCAGCCGCCACAAGAGGGTCTGAAGTTGCACCGCCCAGGAGTGGTAGAGGTTGATGAGCCGCTGGGAGCCCCACTCGGTGCCATAGGCCAGGGCCAGCTCGCTGTCGGTGGTGGCGATGCCCCGGGGGCAGCCCCGGCCCGACTCGCAGTTGGCGCAGCGGATGCACTCGAGCGCCACCATGTCGGCGGTGCCGATGACGATGGCGTCGGCGCCGAGCGCGATGGCCTTGGCCACGTCCCAGGCGGTGCGCAGGCCGCCCGAGGCCACCAGGGTCACCTGGTCGCGGATGCCCTCTTCCTTGAGGAAGCGGTGCACCAGGGGAATGGCGTACTCGATGGGCATGGCGATGTTCTTCTTGGCGATGTCCGGGGCGGCGCCGGTGCCGCCGTAGGAGCCGTCCAGGTGCACGATGTGCGCCCCGGCGTAGAAGCTGCCCACGGCCACCATGTCCACGTCCATGGGGGTGGAGACCTTGACCGAGACGAGGCCGCGCGGATTGATCATCTTGATCCAATCCACGTGCTTCTTGTGGTCCTCCACCGAGTAGACCGAGTGGAAGGGGAAGGGCGAGAAGAGCGAGCTGCCCTCGGTGGCCTCGCGCATGCGCGCCACCTCGGGCGTGACCTTGTCGCCCAAGAGGTGGCCGCCCAGGCCGGGCTTGGCGCCCTGGGCGTACTTGAACTCCACGATGCGCACCCGCTGGATGGTCTCCTCGCGCACCCCGAAGAGCCCCGTGGCCACCTGGGTGATGACGTGGTCGTCGTAGGGCTTGAGCACGTCGGGGTAGCCGCCCTCGCCGGTGCAGGTAAAGGAGTCGTAGGTGGCAAACGCCTTGCCGCGGCTGACCATGGTGGACAGGCTCACCGAGCCGAAGCTCATGCCGCCGCCGTAGATGGGCCAGCCGATGGTGATGCGCGGGCGCTCTTCGTCCCGCCGGCGGTTCAGCTCCACGGTCAGGTCCACGTCCCCTGGGCCGAAGGACTTGTCCGGGGCCTCGGCGGGGATGACGAAGTCCATGCGGTCGAAGCCGCCGCCGCTATTGCCCACGCGGTATTCCAGGTTGCTGGCCGGCGGGCGGCCAGTCTCGGCCTGCTCCCAGGTGGCCACCAACAGGTCGGCCGGCCAGCGGGGGTCGCCGAAGGTCTTCCAGGCCGGGTTGGCGCCCACGCGCAGCGCCCCCGCCGGGCAGGTCTCCACGCAGAAGGCGCCTCGGGCCTTGCAGTACTCGGCGCCCATGCAGAAGCGCGAGCGGGTGCCCAGCATGGCCTGGCCGGCCTTTTTGTGCACCCCGAAGCCGCAGACCTGGGCGCACTTGCCGCAGGCGATGCAGGCCGATGTGCGCTCCACGCGGAACTTGGTGAGCGGGTTGCGGTAGCGGCTGGGGGCCGGTTGCACCAAGTCCTTGGTCAGGGCGAAGCCCTGGCTCGCCGCGTAGTCCAGGGGGTCGGTGGGCATGAGCCGGCCCTGGCCCTCGCTGATGCGCTGGCCGAAGATGGGCGCGAAGCTCATGCGCTCCAGGTCGTCGAAGACCATGGCCCGTCCCACCTCGCCGCGCAGGCGCCGCACCTCGCGCATGCCCATGGCGCCCATCAGCTCGATGATCTGGGAGTGGTAGGCGCCGATGAGGTTCATGAGGCGCTTGAACCCCCAGGCCTCGTCCACGCTCTCCATGCAAACCGGGCACTCCACGCCCTCGGCGCAATTGCCGCACAGGCGGCACTCCAGGCCCACCATGAGCGCCAGGCCCAGGCCCACGGCGTCGGCGCCGCTGATGATGGCCTTGGCCACGTGCTCGGCCAGGGCCACGCCGCCGCTGACCACCAGGGTGACCTGGTCGCGGGTGGAGTCCTCCACCAGCTTGAGGTGTACCTCGCGGGTGAGCTTGGAGACGAAGGCCTCGGCCCGCTGGCCGAAGCCCCGGCCGGCCGAGCCCGCCAAGAGGTGGATGACCTCGGCCCCCTCCCGGGCCAACAGCGCGGCGTTGGCGGCGGCGCGCTCATCCAGGGGCAGCCGCACGCTGGTGACGATCTCGGGGCGCAGCTTCTTGACCTTGGCCACCTGCTCCATCACCGTCTCGGACCAGGGCAGCTCCACCATGGCCAGGCCCTCCAGGACCGAGGCCGAGGCCGGCGCCTGGTGCAGGAGCACCATCAGCGAGCCGCGCAGGTCCTTGAGGAGGCCCTCGGCCTCCTCCTGGCTGGCGGCGGCCAGGGTGCCCAGCACGCCCGCCGCCAGGGCCATGGCCCGGCGGTTGCCAGGGGCGAGCTTGCCCTTGCGGGGGATGTCGAAGACGATGGGCAGGGGTATCTCGCGGTAGAGCGGGATATCCACCGCCAAGCGGCCGTCCTGGTCGAAGGCCAGTTGCCTCGGCCGGCGCCCCAGCTCCACCACGGTGCTGATGTACTCGCGGCCGTGGATGCCGTCGCGGGTGGGGCGCACGATCTCGCTCATGTCGGTCCACATCCGGTCGAAGCCCGGCCCCGAGAACTTGCCCCGGTAGCCGGCGCCCGAGACGGGTATCTTGCCGGTCTCGGCCTGCTTCCACAGGGTGGCCAGGATGTCGGGCCGCCAGTAGTCGTCGCCCAGGCGGTCGAACTGGGGGTTGCGGCCCCGGGTGAGGATGGCCTTCTTGCACTCCTGCACGCAGCGCATGCAGGACAGGCAATCAACGTCGGTGCTGTCCACCACCCGCAAGGGGTCAAAATCGTGCTTTTGGTAGACCTTGTAAATGCAACTGGTGCGCTTGACGCACTTCAGGCACCCCAGGCAGCCCTCGCTCTCGAAGGCCGCCGTCTTGGTCACCGGCGCGAAACGCGGCGCGGTGGGATTGACGTCCACGTGGTACTTCTTAGGCATCGTTAGATTCCCGCCTTGTCTGGCTCGTGAATAGGCCCTGGTCTAGCCCCGGTCCTGGGGCGACAGGCCGGCGGCCTTGACGATCTCGGGCAAGAGCTCCTCGGCCTCGATGGCCTGCAGGTGCACGCCCTTGACGCCCGGTATCTCGCGCACCGCCTGGATCAGCTCCACCGTGACTTTGATGCCCTCGGCCTTGGGGTCCTTGGCCTGCTTCAGGCGGGCGATCAACTCGGCGGGCACCTCCACGCCGGGCACCTGGCGGTCCATGTAGCTGAGCATGCCGGCCGAGCGGGGCACGATGATGCCGGCCAGGATGGCGGCCTTGTCGGTCAGCCCCATGTCGCGGGCCTTTTGCACCTGGGCGGCGAAGGCCGGCACGTCGTAGACGGCCTGCGTCTGCACGAAGTCGGCGCCGGCGGCGATCTTCTTGGCCAGGCGCAGCACCCTAAAGTTGCGCGGGGTGCCCAGGGGCGTCCAGGCCGCGCCGATGAAGAAGGGCGCCGGCTCGGCTATCGGGTCGCCGCCCTCCTGGCGGCCATCGTCGCGCAGGCCCTTGATGGTGGCGATGAGCTGGATGGAGTCAATGTCGTAGACGTTCTTGGCCCCGGGGTGGCCCTGGAGCTTGCCGGCGGCGCTTGCCTTCTGGTGGTCGCCGCTGAGGGCCAGCACGTTTTTGAGGCCCAGGGCCGAGGCGCCCAGCAGGTCGGACTGCATGGCGATGCGGTTGCGGTCGCGGCAGACCATCTGCATCACCGGCTCCAGCCCCAGGTCCAGGATGATCTTGGAGGCGGCGATGGAGCTCATGCGCACCACGGCGGTCTGGTTGTCGGTGACGTTGTAGCCGTCGGCCAGGCCCTTGATGAGTGCCGCCTTCTGGCGCAGGGGCTCGGGGTTGGGGCTCTGGGGCGGGCCGATCTCCAGGGTAAGGGCGAAGCGCCCGGCGGCGATGGCCTGCTGCAACTGGGTTTGCACGGGGGTTTTCATTAGCGCAGGTCCTCCCTCAGCATTCTCTTGGGGCCGCCATGGCCGGAGTTTGACCAGTTCTTGCTGGGGCGCACCTTGACGAGGTCCTCCAGGCGGCCCTTGGCCTCGGCGCGCTCCACGATCAGGCGCCAGATGCACTCGGTGTTTTCATCCACCTCGCACTTGCCGTCCTTGCGGGTGCCGCCGCAGGGGCCGTTCATCAGGCTCTTGGCGCAGCGGGCCACCGGGCACAGGCCGAAGGTCTCGCCCAGCATGCAGTCGCCGCAGGCGGCGCAGCGCGCCGTCCACAGGCCGGCCTGCTCGCGGATGGCCAGGGAGGTGGTGTTGACGCCGGGGTAGAGCGGCAGGTCAATGAAGCGCTCGGCCACCAGTTGCATGCCGATGCCGCAGGCGATGCTCATGATGGCGTCCACCTGGGGCGCGATCTCGCTGAGCTCCTCCACGAACTCGGGCTCGCACTGGCGCTCCAGGGTACGGGTGATGATGTTCACCTCCTGGCCCTGGTCCTTGAGCCCCATCTTGAGCACCGGGGCCAGGGTGAGCACCTCGCGCTCGCCGCCGGCGGCGCACTCGGCCACGCAGGTGGCGCAGCCCACCAACAGGACGTTCTTATGGCCCTTGAGCGAGGCCAGAAGCTCGGGGATTGGTTTCCACTCGGCTACGATCATTAGAGGCTGTCTCCTTTCATGGGGCTGGGCCCCAGGGTCTTGACCTGCTCGGCCAGTTGACCGGCCAGGGCCAGGATGTCGGCGGTGGTCAGGTCGGCGGCGCGCTTCAGGGCCAGGCGGCCGGCGCCCATGTTGACCAGGTCCAGGAGCTGGCCGGCCCGGGTCAGGCGTTTCTCGGCCCGGCGGCTGCCCACCAGGAAGCGGCAGGCGTTCTCCGGGCAGCCCACCAACAGCACCCCGTCGGCCCCCTGCTCCAATATCTTGAGCAGTTGGTAGGCCTCCACCTTGCCGCTACAGGGCAGCATCACCAGGCGGGCGGTGAAGCCCTTGGTCTGGCGCGCGCCCTCCTGGGGGCGCTCCTCGGCGTCCAGGCACTGCCGGCAATAGAGCGCCACTATCTCCGGCGAAAAGTCTTTATCTTTTTTGGCGGCGGCCATGGTCACTCCTTTGGGCATGTCCCGCCCGGCCCGCGTCAATCAGGCCGCGCCCGCAGGCGGCGGCCGGCGGCCGGGATGGACCCGGCCCGGGGCTAGTCCCAGCCCGGGCGGTAGTGGTTGGTTATGGGCAGGCGCCGGTCGCGGCCAAAGGCCTTGGGGGTGATCTTCACCCCCGGCGGGGCCTGCCGGCGCTTGTACTCGTTCAAGTCCACCAGGCGCAACACCTCGCGCGCCACGGCGGGTTCGAAGCCCAGGGCCGCGATCTCGTCCAGGGCCTTGTCCTGCTCCACGTAGGCCGTGAGGATGGGGTCCAGCACGGCGTAGGGCGGCAGGGAGTCCTCGTCCTTCTGGTCGGGCCTGAGCTCGGCCGAGGGTGGGCGCGCGATCACGCTTTGGGGAATCAGCTCGCGGCCGGCCTGGGCGTTGACGTGGGTGGCCAGTTGATAGACCAGGGTCTTGGGCACGTCCTTGATGACCGCGAAACCGCCGGCCATGTCGCCGTAGAGGGTGCAGTAGCCTACCGCCGTCTCGCTCTTGTTGCCGGTGGTCAGCACCAGCCAGCCGAAGCGGTTGCTCAAGCCCATGAGGATGTTGCCCCGGATGCGCGCTTGCAGGTTCTCCACTTCCACGCCCCGGGGGCCGGGGCCGAAGGCCTCCTCCAGCTCGGCCAGGTACACCGCCAGGATGGCCTTGATGGGCACCTGGATGAGCCTGATGCCCAGGTTGGCGGCCATGACCTCGGCGTCGCCGAAGGTCTCGCGGGAGGTGAACTGGCTGGGCATGGTCACGCCCACCACGTTGTCCTGGCCCAGGGCCTCCACGGCCACCGCCGCCACCAGGGAGGAGTCAATGCCTCCCGAGAGGCCCAGCACCACCTTCTTGAAGCCGTTCTTGCGCACGTAATCGCCGGTGCCCAGCACCAGGGCGCGGTAGACCTCCTCCTCCAGGCCCATCTCCGGCGCACAGGCCGACGGGGCCGGCGGCGGGGAGGGCTGGGCGGCGGCCGCCAGGATCAGCAGGCGGTCCGGGGCTTTCGGCTGGGGCCGGCCGGAGGTGGCGGGCACCTCCAGCTCGCAGAGCATGAGGTCCTGCTCAAAGCGCCGCGCGCAGGCCAGCATCTCGCCCTGGGCGGAGATGACCAGGCTGCCGCCGTCGAAGACCAACTCGTCCTGGCCGCCCAGCAGATTGGCGTAGCAGCCCAGGGTGCCGGTGCGCCGGGCGAAGTCGCTGACTATCTGGCGGCGCAACCTGAGCTTGCCGGCGTGGAAGGGCGAGGCCGAGATGTTTATGGTCACCTGGGCCTGGTTGGCGATGGCCGCCCGCTGGCTGTCGCTGCCCTCCACCCACAGGTCCTCGCAGATGCTGAGCAAGAGGCGCGCGCCGCCAAGGTCCAGGAGCAGGCCGCCCTGGCCGGGGGTGAAGTAGCGCTTCTCGTCGAAGACGCCGTAGTTGGGCAGCTCGGTCTTGCGGTAGGAGGCCAGATGAGCGCCGTGGTGTAGCACCGCGGCGCTGTTGAAGACCTGGCCCTGGTCCTCTTCGGCATAGCCCACCACGGCGGTGATGCCCTGGGCGGCTTGGGCCACCTGCCTGAGGGCCTGGCGGGTGTCGGCCAGGAAGCGGGGCTTGAGCAGAAGGTCCTCGGGCGGGTAGCCGCACAGGCACAGTTCGGGGAACACGGCCAGATGGGCGCCGCCTTGCCGGGCCTGGCGCAGGAAGTCGGCGATCAGGGCCGCGTTGGCCGCGAAGTCCCCCACCACGGGGTTGATCTGGGCCAGGGCTATGCGCAGGGTGGGCATGATCAGGCTTCGCTTCCATCCGCCGGGGCCCCTTAAGGCTAGGGGCGTGACAATACCTGTCGCCGTGACGGGGCAGCAAAAGACCTGCCCTGTGCGGGATTATATCCCACTACTCCCAGGGATTCAGGGATTTCTCCCCGGCCAGACAGAGCGGCAACAATTGCCCTATATCCCATAGACAGGATTGTCTGTCAAGAGGCTAGGCCTTGACCGAAGCTAATGACTAATACAGGGGCCTGGGCTTAGTTATTAGGTATGCTAACAAAAAGGCCGGTGGCGCTCCCCAGGGGCCGGTACGGACCGTGGCCGGCAAAATACGGCAATATTGCAGTATATACCCTTGACCAGGCCCCCCAGACGCGCTAGCTTTGGGCCAATCCCCTGGCCGGAGTATGAGCATGGACGAACGCAGCCGCCGCAAAATCCTGGACATCCTGCGGGTCTTGGACGAGTCCGACCGCCCCCTGGGCGGCACGCGCATCGCCCAGGCCCTGGCCCTGGCCGGCACCGAGATGAGCCAGCGCACCATCCGCTACTACCTGGGGCACACCGACCGCCAGGGGCTCACGGCCCGCGAGGGGCGCCGAGGCCGGCGCCTCACCGCCCAGGGGCGCCAGGAGTTGGAAAACGCCTACGTGGTGGAGAAGGTGGGCTTCATGGCCGCCCGGCTGGACGCCCTGACCTATGGCATGCGTTACCGCCTGCGCGCAAGCAAGGGCGAGGTGGTGGTCAACCTCTCCACCCTGGAGGCCTCCACGGTGCGGGCGGCGGCGGCGGTGATGGGCGAGGTATTCGCCGGCGGCCTGTCCATGGGCACCAGCCTCTTGCTGGCCGGCCCCGGCTCGCGGGTGGGGCGCCTGACCGTGGGGCCTGACGAATACGTGGTGGCCACCATCTGCTCGGTGAGCGTCAACGGCGTGCTGTTGTCCGAGGGCATTCCCACCACCAACCGCTTCGGCGGGCTGTTGCAGGTGGCGGGCGGCAAGCCGGTGCGCTTCACCCAGATCATCAACTACGACGGCACCACCCTGGACCCCCTGGAGATATTCATCAAGGGCCAGATGACGGCCGTGCTCAAGGCGGTGCGTACCGGCGAGGGCGTGGTGGGGGCCAGCTTTCGTGAGATACCGGCCCCGGCGGCGCCCCTGGCCCGGCGGCTGTCGGCGCGCATGGAGCGGGCCGGCCTGGGGGGCATCATCCTGGTGGGGCGGCCAGGACAGCCCTTGTTGGAGGTGCCGGTCTCGCCGGGGCGGGTGGGGCTGGTGGTGGTGGGCGGGCTCAACCCCCTGGCCGCCGTGGAGGAGGCCGGCATTCCCACCCGCAACCGGGCCATGGGCACCCTCATGCCCTTCGAGGACATGGGGCACTACGCCCAGATTCTGGGGCAGGTCATTTGATGGCCCGGCAGGCCTCCAGCAGGGCTTGCAGGAACTGGGGTAAATCGGCCACCACGCTGAGGTCGGCCAGGTCGTGCATGGGGGCCTGGGGGTCGTGGTTGATGGCCACGATGAAGCCCGCGCCCCGCATGCCCAGGGTGTGCTGGCGCGCCCCGGAGATGCCGCAGGCCAGGTACAGCCTGGGCGCCACCGTGGCCCCGGTCTGCCCCACCTGCTGATCGTAGGAGAGCCAGCCCAGGTCGCACAGGGGGCGCGAGCCGGCCAGGCAGGCGCCCAGGCAGGCGGCCAGGTCTTGGGCCAGGGCCAGGTTCTCGCGCTTGCCCAGGCCCCGGCCCAGGGCCAGCACGCTCTGGGCCTGGGCCAGCTCGCGGCTCTGGCCGTGGCCTTCCGTCTCCCCCAGGTGCCTGATCCCCGGCGCAAGGGCCGCGCAGGCCAGGCGGGTCAGGGGCGCCGCCGGCCCTTGGGCCTGAGCCGCCGGGAAGGCCCCGGGCGCGACGCTTAGCACCGCCGAGGGCGTCAGGGGCCGCTGGGGCCACAGCACCTTGCCGCCCTGGCCGGGGCACAGGAAGGCCGCTCCGCCGTCCGTGTCCTCCAGGCCCTCCACCGGCCCCAGGCAGGCGGCCTCCAGGCCCAGGCTCAATACCGGGGCGTAGTCCTGGCCCTGGCTGTCATGGGGCACCAGCACCCAGGCCGGCCCCAGGGCGGCCAGGAGCGGAGTCAAGGCCCGCGCCCAGGCCGGGCCGCTGTAGGCGTTGAGCCCCGGTCCCTCCAGCAGAACCACCTCCTCCAGGCCCAAGCCGGCCATCTCTCGGGCCGCCGCCTCCAGGTCCTGGCCCACCAGGATGGCCTTGATGGCCGTTGGCCCCTGGCCGGCCAGGCGGCGGGCCAGACCCAAAAGCTCGGCGGCGCTGGGCAATAGAGCGCCCTGGGCGGCGTGGGCCATGACCACCAGATTGGCGGGGACATGGGTTCTCACAGCAGCCCCCGCTGGCGCAGTATGGCGCACAACTCCGTGGCCTGCTCGGCCAGGGGGCCGCTCAGGGTGCGCCCGGCGCGGCGGCGCTGGGGCCGCCGGGCGCCCAGGGCCGCCACCTGGGGCGCGCTTGCCGGCAGGCTCGCGGCCTCCACCAACTCTGGCGGGCTGGCCTTGGCCTTGAGCAGGGCCGAGAGGCTGGGGTAGCGGGGCTCGCGGGGGGAGCTTTGCACGCTCACCAGGGCCGGCAGGCCCAATTCCAGGGCCGGCCACGGTCAGGGCCGGCGGGTCGGCGCCCTCGGGCGCCAGGATGTGGCAGGCCTGGGCCGCGCCCATGCCCCGGGCGCGCTCCAGGACCGCCGCCGCCCGGGGCCCACCCACGCAGACGGCCTCCACGGTCACCCCGGGGTGGTCCTGGGCCAGGGTTACGGCCCACTCCAGGGCCTGGGCGTCCAGGGCGCTCATCTGGTAGCGGGCGCCCGGCACCGGCGCCACGCCGCCGTCCTCCAGCCACTGGAGGTGGCTCTCCGGCTCGGGCACCTGCTTGAGGCAGACCAGTATCTTCACGTCATGGGCCTCCCGTGGGCTGGGCCTCAAGTGTAGGCCAGGGGCGCGGGGCCGGCAAGAAAAAAAGCGAGCAAACGCTCTTTTTTGTTGACAGGCGGCCGGCCAGGCGACAGCATTGTAGGGGGCGCCCGCCAGCGGTGTCCCCGCCATCTTTAGCGCCGGAGGCCATTTGCCATGAGCGAGCTTTATCTCATACGCCACGGCCAAGCCACCATCAACAGCGACAACTACGACCGCTTGTCGCCCTTGGGCCAGGAGCAGGCCGCCATCCTGGGCCGCTACATGGCCGAGCTGGGCCTGGCCTTCGACGCCGCCTACTCGGGCACCATGCAACGCCAGCGCCACACAGGCCAGTTGGTTCTTGAGGGCCTGGGCCACGACCCGGAGATGCTGACCCCCCAGCCGGCGGGCGACGAATACAACGCCTTCGCCATCTTCAAGACCCAACTGGCGCGCATCAAGGGCGTGGCGCACCTGCACGACCAGGAGGTGCGCGACCTGGCCCAGGACCGCCAGAGCTTCCGGGCGCTCTACGAGCGGGCCATGCTCAACTGGCTGGACGCCGGACCCCAGGAGGCCGGCCCCGAGACTTGGCTGGGCTTCCAGGAGCGGGTGGCGGGCTGGATCAGGGGGGTCATGGCCCAAGAGGGCCGGGGCCGGCGGGTGGCCCTGTTCACCTCCGGCGGCCCCATTTCGGCGGCCATGCGCCTGGCCCTGGGGCTCTCCGACGAGGTGGCCTTGCGGCTCACCTGGCAGGTGCGCAACGCCTCGGTCACGGTGCTGCGCTACAACGAACGCCACTTGAGCCTGGAGTGCTTCAACTCGGTGGCCCATTTGCAGGCCACCCGGCGCCCCGAGCTGGTGACGCTGGTCTAGAGGACCATGGCGTCGCGGGCCATCTCCATGACCTCCTGGCCATGGCCGCTGATGGCCAGGTCCACGCGCAGCCGTCCCTCCCGGGGGGTGATGCACAGCTTGGCCAGCAGGTCGGGCCAGGCCAGGTCCAGCTCCAGGCAGGGGCCTTGTATCCGGGCCTGAACGCCCAGGGCACCGGGCAGGGAGTCCAGGAGGGCCTCCTCCAGGCGGTGCAGGATCCTGGGGCTCAGGCTGTTGAGGGAGCCGGCGGGCGAGGCGCCCAGGCGTATGAGGCGCATGATGTCCTTGACGCGCCCCGGCGGGATGCACAGGAAGACCAGGGTCTCCAGTAGCAGCAGGTTCTCCATCCGATAGGTGCGCACCTTGGCCTGACGCAGGAGGGTCAGCATAACTCACCTCCCTCTTTGCCTATCTTATCGGCCCGCGCGGTCTAACTGATAAACGGTCTATTCTAAAGATGGTTCCCCGGCCCGGCCCGCGCAAGGTACCTGGGCGCGCGGATGGCTCTTGGTTCGGCAAGGGCGAGGCCGTTTCAGGGTGCAACGGCGCCCCGGACGGGGTTTGGCCGATAACCTCTCGATCACTCACGATTATTTCGCATGGGCCAGGACTGGGCGACCGCATCTGCTGCAAAGTGCAACGGCGACCTGGCGGCGGCGCTGCGGGCTCTCATGGATAACTATTTGATATAATATATTAAAAATGTCTGGGCCGTATTGGCACAACTTTTCCATGCTTAAAAGCCGCGAGACGATAATGCCGCCCGCGGTCCCGCGGCCAGCGGGAGATGCCCAGCGCTGGGAAGGAGAACGGCCCAGTCCATGTCAGTGGTGAGCATATTCAGCGGCCTCTACTGCCAGGGGCGCCAGGTGGCCCAGGCGGTGGCCCGGGGGTTGGACTGCCCGCTCCTGGACGACGCGGCGCTCCTGGCCCAGGTGGACTGGCGTCCGGCCCTGCCCGAGACCCGTTGGCCCGGGGCCATCTTTGATGACCTGGCGCTCTTTCAGCGTTACCCCCGGGAGCGCGGCCGCCTGCTGGGACGGTTGCGCATGGCCATGGCCGAGCTCCTGCGGAGGGAGAACATGGTCTATCTGGGCCACGGCTCCCACCTGATCCCGCCCACGGTGGCCCATGTGCTCAGCGTTTGCCTCATCGCCGAGGCGCCCAGCCGCCTGGCCCGGGCCAGGCGCGAGGACGGCCTGGACCCCCGGGAGGCCGCCCTGCGCATCGGCCGGGCCGACGAGCAGGCCATGGCCTGGGTGGCCCAGGTGCAGGGGTGCCAAGCCTGGTCCAGCGGCATCTACGACATTCTGGTGCCCATGGACCAAGAGGACCTGGAGGGCACGGTGGCCCTGATCCTGGAGCACGCCCGCAGCGTGCTCCTGATGCCCACCAGGGACTCCCTGCAGGCCGTGGCCGACTTCGCCCTGGCCGCGCGCGTCGAGACGGCCCTGGCCGACCAGGGCCTGGCCGACGACGGGGCGCTGGTGGAGGTCACGGGGGGCCGGGTGCTCATCGCCGGCCAGGGCGGGGCCGAATTCACCGGCCAGCAGGCCAGCCACATCGCCCATTGGGTGGGCCAGGTGGAGGGCGTGGACCCCAGCCTGCTTGAGGTGCGC
>JACQYR010000023.1:5845-31346 GCA_016208115.1 Desulfarculus sp. | reverse complement strand
AGCGCCCCGGCCGCCAGCCCCGGGAGGAAGAGGCGCCGGCCCCCATGCCGCCCAAGGTCTTTCTGGTGGATGACGAGCAGGAGTTCGTGCAGACCCTGTCGGAGCGCTTGCGCCTGCGCCAGATCAGCTCGGTAGTGGCCCACGACGGCCACCAGGCCCTGCAACTGGCCCGGGAGAGCGAGCCCGACGTGATGGTCCTGGACCTCAAGATGCCCGGCATGGATGGCATAGAGGTGTTGCGCCGCATCAAGCGGGACCACCCCGCCGTGGAGGTGATAATCCTCACCGGCCACGGTTCGCCGGCCGACCGCGAGCGCTGCCTGGCCCTGGGGGCCTTCGCCTTCCTTAAAAAGCCGGTGGACATGGAGACCCTGCAACAGACCATGGGCCAGGCCTACAAAAAGATCAAGGCCCGCCAGGCCTGAACCCCTACCCCAGACCGAAACCAGGCTCTCCTCCACGCCTGGCCAGGAAGCAAGTCAGCCGCCCGGTGCCTCCCGGGCGGCTGACTTCTTTTAGGGGCGAGGTGGGTTCGCCGACCTATTTCTCGACCAGGAGCAGCCAGCCCATGCACATGAAGATGGTGATTATCATGGGCCACCAGGCGGCCTTCATGTAGGCCATGAAGCTGATGGGGTAGCCGGCTTTTTCGGCCATGCCGCAGGTGACCACGTTGGCGCTAGCGCCGATCATGGTGCCGTTGCCGCCCAGGCAGGCGCCCAGGCTCAAGGCCCACCACAGGACGCCGGTCTGGGCGCCGGGGATCACCTCGGTGAGGTAGGCCACGATGGGCAGCATGGTGGCCGTGAAGGGGATGTTGTCAATGAAGGCGCTGGCGATGGCGCTGACCCACAGGATCATGATGATGGCCACCACCCTGGAACCTTGGCTCATGTCCCTGACCCAGTCGGCGATGATCTGGATCAGCCCCGCCTCCTCGGCCCCGGAGACCACCACGAAGAGGAACATGAAGAAGATGAGCGTGGGCCACTCTATCTCGTGCTCCAGCATCTCCACGATGTCCACCTTGCTCAAGACCAGGAGTACCGCCGCGCCGATCAAGGCCGCCACCGAGGGCTCCATGTGCAAGGCCCCGTGCACGATGAACAGGAAGATGGTGATGGCCAGGATGACGCCGCCGATGGCCAGCAGCTTGGCGTTGGTGATCTTGTAGGCCTCGCGCAGGTATTCGGTCATGCGCGGCACGTCCTTGACCTCGGCCTTCTGGTAGTCCTTCTTGTACCACCACACGTACCAGATGATGGTGACGATCAGGCACAGGAAGCAGATGATGGCCAGGTGGCTGACGAAGTCCACGAAGGTCAGCTTGGCGTAGGAGCCGATCATGATGTTGGGCGGGTCGCCGATCAGGGTGGCCGTGCCGCCCACGTTGCTGGCGAAGGCCTCGGGCAACAACAGGGCGATGGGGTTGATCTTGAGCGTGCCGGCGATCTCCATGGTCACCGGGATGATGAGGAGCATGGTGGTGACGTTGTCCAAAAAGGCCGAGGTCACGGCCGTGATGAACATGAGGATGGCCGACAGGGCATAGACGTTGCCCTTGGCCAACTGGAAGGACTTGTAGGCCAGCCACTGGAACACGCCGGTCTTCTTGAGCACCCCCACGATGATCATCATGGCCATGAGCAAAAAGATGACGTTCATGTCTATGGCCTTCATGGCGTCCTCGAAGGACATCACGAAGTAGGAGGGGTTGAAGGTGCCGGCGGTGTAGGAGATGGTCAGGAGCAGCGACCCGCCCAGCACCGCCGCCAGGGTGCGGTGCATCAACTCGAAGGCGATGAGCACGTACACCGCCAAGAGCACCAGGGTGGCGATCCAGAAGGCCGGGGTGACGGCCCGCTTGAAGGTGACGTTCTGGGCGGCCAGGTAGTGGGTGTTGCCCTTGTCGTCCACGCGGTCCTTGAGCACCTGGCCCAGGGGCACCGGCCCCGAGTCCTGGTGGGAAGGCTTTTTCACCTCCAGGGTCACCTTGGCCGCGGGCAGGGTGCCGGCCGGCAGCTTGAGTTCGGCGTGGTACTTGCCGTCCTTCAGGGTGACTAGTTCATCGTCCAGGTGCAGCTTCTTGCCGTTCACCGCTATCTCGATGCCGGCGTCCTTGACGCCCTTGCCCTGGGCATTGGCCACCTTGCCGGTGATGACCAGGATGTCGCCGGCCCCGCCGTCATTGGCGGCGGCCGCCGCCCCGGCGGCCGGGCAAAGCAGCGCTAGCAGCGTCAACAACGTTAGCAGGGAAACCCATTTCCTCATTGGCTGTGTCCTTTCGCCAGCAAGTCTAACCGCTCAGCGAGGGCGAGCCCTCGCCCTTCATGAACTCCTCAATATACCAATCAACGACCGTGTCGTTGAACATGACCATGTCCATCTGGCGGGTGCCCACGATGAGCCGCCCGATGACCTGGAGCTTGGCCAAGAGCAGCTCCGCCGGGTATTTCTCCATGCGCGCGAAGACGTTGTCCTCCTTGACCTCCACCCAAAAGCCCAGTCGCTCCAGGATGGTGCCGATGTAGCGGGCGCGCCGGGCGCGCCGGGCGGGGTCGGCGCCGCCGCGCATGAAGGCCATGCGGATGTAGTTGTCGCCGTCGGTGGCCGAGCAGTAGGCGTCCAGGGTGGAGTAATGAAAGCCCAGGCGGGTGCTCAGGTTCATGTACTCGCGGCCCAAGAGCACGTAGTTGTGCCGAAAGGCCAGGCCGGAATGCTGGCCCTCGCCACGGTCGGCCAGGGACTTGGCCAGGGTGTGGGCCTCCACGGCGCCGGGGCCGCGCCATTCCACCGAGTGGATGCCCCTGAGGAGCCCCAGCATGGGCAGGCTCACGATGTCGTCCTCGCCCACCCTGGAGGCCGGGGCGCCCTCGCGGATGCCGCCGCCCAGGTCTATGAGATACAGCTCCAGGGGGAAGTCGGCGGTGAGCCGGCGGGCCGAGCCCTGGGTCAGGCAGACATCGCCGCCGGTCTGGTCCAGGCAGGCCTCGGCGTAGCGGAACATCCCCTGCATGGCCATCTCGTGGCAATAGCGGGTGATGTCGTGCAGGCTGCGGCAGCCGGCCGGGCTGAACTCGGGCAGCCGGGGGTCGGTGAGGTTCAGCGGGATGATGCGCGAGAGCACCCGCTCCAGGTTGTGATAGGCCTGGGTTTCGGCCAGGGCCAGGAAGCGCGTTTTTTGCAGCGCCACCAGGGCCTGTATGCGGCCCTGGTAGATGACGCCCCGGTCGGCGTCCACGGTCACCGGCTGGCCCTCGGCCAGGACCTGGCGGGCGCCCGTGGCCGCGAAGACGGCCGGCACCCGGCGCTCGCGGGCCACCGAGGCCAGGTGGGAGGCCACGGCCCCCACCTCGGTGACCAGGGCGGCGGCCTGGTCCAGAAACAGCGAGTACTCGGGCAGGCTGGACTGGGCCACCAGCACGCAGCCCGGGGTGACCTTGGCCAGGTCGGAGGAAGTCTGCACCTGCACCACCGGCCCGGCGGCCACCCCCGGGCTGGCCGTCACGCCGCCCCGCAGAAGCACGGGATGGCCGGCCACCAGGCGGTCGTAGTCGGCGGGCTTGATACCCTTGGCGATGATGCGCAGGCCCCGGGCCTGCAACAGGTACATCTCGCCCGCCGGCCCCAGGGCCCACTCCACGTCCACCGGGCGGCCGTAGTGCTCCTCCAGCCGTAGCCCCAGGCCGGCCAGGGCGCGCAGGTGGGCGGTCTCCAGGATGGGCTCCTCTTGCTGATCGGGCGGCACCGGCACCTCGGCCACCCCGCCCCCGGCCAGGCAGACGGTCATGGTCTCCTGGCCGATGATCTCTTCCCTCAGCACCGCCGCCAGGGGGGTCTTTTCCACCAGGTAGAGGCTGGTGGGCATTTGGCCGCCCACGGCCCTGGCCCCCAGGCCGCGCACGGCGCTGATCATCATGGCCTTCTGCTCGGGGTCGTTGGGGTTGCAGGTATAGAGCACGCCCGAGGCCTGGGCCGGGATCATGAGCATCACCGCCACGGCCATGGCCACGTCCTCCAGGCCCAGGCCCCGCTGGTGGCGAAAGCTGACCACGTGGGGGCTGAACTGGCTGGCGATGACCTGGCGATAGTGGCCGGCCAGGCCGGCGGGGGCCACGTTGAGGGCGGTCTGGTATTGGCCGGCGAAGCCGGCCGAGGTGTCCTCCATGACCGCGCTGCTGCGCACCGCCACGCCCGTGGTGGAGGGATGGTCGCGCAGCAAGGGGGCCAGGGCCGCTTCCATGGCCCCGATGAGTTCGGGCGGCAGCTGGCCCTGGCCTATGAGGTCCTCCACCGAGCGGCAGGCCTCCAGCACCCCCTGGGGCTCATCCAGGCAGGAGCGGGCCATGACCTCGTGGATGCGCTCCCACAGGCCGTTGTGGTCCAGAAAGCGCTTGAAGGCGTAGGTGGTGATGGCGAACCCCGGGGGTACCGGCAGGCCCAGTTGGGAGGCCATCTCGCCCAGGTGGGCGGCCTTGCCCCCCACCACCTCCTCCATGTCGGGGCCTATGGCCGTAAACGGTAGCACCAGCTCGGCCTCGGGTATGGCCCGGCGGCTGGACAGGCGCAGGCCTATGCCCCCCACCAGGTCCTCGTAGACCTCGCTCAGGCCCTGGGCCGAGGCCGGCGACATCTGGGCCAGGGCCGCCACTATGGTCCCCACCTGGCCGGCCAACTCGTCCACGCTGGTCTGCACGTATTCGGTGGACAGCTCCACCTCGCCGCGCACCCGGGCCTGCAGATCGGCCATGATCTCCAGGGCGCGGTTGTTGGCCTTGAGGAGACTGGTGAAGGCCTGGTAGCGGCCAGCCAACTCGGGCGGGACGGTGGCCGGTGGGGGGGACGGACCGCCCCCCCCGCCACCGCCGGGGCGCTTGCGCTTAAATCCCATGCCCGCCAGAGTGCCCAAAACCATGGAGTCCCCGCGCGATGGCTATCAGGTGGACAGGATGGTCTTGCTGATCTCGTGGAATATGTCGTCCAGGCGCACCACGCCCAGCACCCGGTTGTCCTCCATCACCGGCACCAGGTCCACGCATTCCATGACCATGACGTGGCTGGCCTTCAACAGGCCGTCGTCGGCCTGCACCACCGTGCCCACCGGCGACATGAAGTCCTTGATGGCCTTCTTGGCCTGCTGCTGGGCCGAGGCCGAGAACAGGTCGTCCCACAGGGGCGTGGCCCCCTCCATCAGGTCGCGGGCGAATTGGGGCTCGATGCCCCTCAGGATGTCGCGCTGGGTCAGCACGCCTTGCAGCTTGCAGGCCTCGTCAAAGACCAGCACCTTGCGCCGGCGCTCCTCGGGTCCCCGGCCCTGCTGGGCCAGGGTGAGCTGCACCACGGCCTCCTTGAGGGTGGCCCAGTAGGGCATGTGGGGGTAGTCGGCCAGGGGGACCGTGAGGTCCCGCACCTTTTTTTCCGTCTTGACCTTGCTCATGTCTAACTCTCCCCAGACTGTGGACCGGTGCCGCCGGCGCCGGCGCGATTAACTAAATCCAGACAGAGGGCGTGGAAGTCTCCCTCGCTACTTTACCAAGACTGGCATGCCGAACAGTGGCCAAATCACGGTGATGGCCACCGCCAGAATAGCCATGAGGATGAAGTTGGCCGGCCAGCCCCAGATGAAGAACTCACCGGTGGTGAACTGCTTGGACTCGTAGGCCATGGCGTTGGGCGCCGCGCCGATGAGCAGGTTGAAGGGCATGCCAGCGGTGACCAATGCGGCGTACATCACCACCTCGGGGGCCACGCCCATGTACTTGGCCACCACCAGGGCCACCGGCAGGCTGATGGCGATGGCCGCCACGTTCATGATGAAGTTGGTCATGATGAGCACGAAGAAGGCGATGGAGAGCACGAAGACCAGCCAGTGGGCGTTCTGGAACATGGTCAGCCAGTGCACGGCCATCCATTCGGCCGCGCCGGTGCCCCACAGGCAGAAGCCGATGCTCATGGCCCCGCCGAAGAGCAGGGAGATGTTCCAGGGCATGTCTTCCAGGTCCTTGACCGTCAGCACCTTGCCGATGAAAAAGAGCAGGGTGGGGGTGAGCATGATGGCCGCCCGGTCCAAGTCCTTCAGCGCCGGCACGAAGCTCTTGAGGCCGAAGAGAATCACCACCAGGGCCGTGCACAGCAGCACGAATTTCTCGCCGCCGGTCATGGGGCCTTGTTCCTTGGCCAGGGCCGCGGCCTTGTCCCGCAGACCCACCACGCGGGGCTTCTCGGGCTTGAAGACCGTCACCATCAAGAGCCAGAGCAGGAAGACCATGGAAATGCCGATGGGCCACATGTACCAGGTCAGCTCGAAGAAGCCGATGTCGTTGCCGGTGAAGGTCTTGTACATGCCGGCCGCGGCCACGCCCCGGGCGGCGCCCAGGAAGGTGATGATGGAGCCGGCGCCGGCCACGTAGGCCATGCCGATGAACAGGGCCTTGCCGAACTTGGTGACCTTCTCCTCGCCGTCGGTGTACAGGCTGTGGATGGCCATCAACAGCGGCATCATGGCCGCGGCCACGGCGGTGTGGGCCATGAGCAGGGTCATGAGCGCCACGGCGATGAAGCAGCCCAGGAGGATGAAGCGCGTGTTCTCGCCCACCAGGGTGAGCATCTTGTAGGCCATGCGCTTGGTCAGCCCCGAGCGGGTGAAGGCCATGCCCAGCACCAGGGAGCCGAAGATGAACCACACCGAGGGGTCGAAGAAGTCGCGCAGGGCGTCCTCGGGCTTGCGGATCATGAACAGGGCCTGCATCACGCCGATCATGATGCTGGTCACGCCGATGGGCAGCACCTCGAAGACCCACCAGGTGCCGGCCATGAGGAACAGGCCGATGGCCATCTGACCCTGGCGGCTGAGCTTGAAGGCCTTGCCCACGGGGTCGGTGGCCTGGGGCAGCTCGGGCGCCAGGTAGAAGATGGCAAACAATAGTATGCCGAGGGCGATGAAAACGATGCGTTTGTAGTCAATGGGTGTTTTGACCGGGGCCAGCTCGAAGACCTCGGGCATGGGGGGCAGGCCGCCGGAGCCTGCCTGCGTGGTATTCCTGTCGGTCATCTGTAACCTCCCGCGTTGCTTGCCGGGTACTTGTTCGCAAAAGCACTAAACAGCTCCGCGCCAGGTATTTGGAATATTCGTGCCAAGGGCCGCTGGGGTATAACTAGCTGAAATCTCGTGGCTGCTCCGCCGGGGTCCTGGCGGGCCTCAGGGAGGGCGCGTTGCCTAATGCAACGGCCCAAGGCGGGCCGAATCAATAAATCCAATACATTGGAGGTATTTGCTATCCTGTTGCATCAGGAGGGGCGGGGTGTTTCACATTTCAACGGCCCCGGAGAACCATCCCGGCGGGGGCCGCCAGGGGCCCAGGACGCCGGACCCTGCCCAGGCCCGGGGCCGCAAGTTCACGAAATCCCTGGCCGCCTAGCCGGCCGCCGGCGCGCGCGCCGGGGCCTCGCCACAATTTGCAGCGGTGGTGGCCTTGGGGTAATGAGTAAATATCGCGGCCAATGGCATGACGGTCGCGGCCGGGATGGTTGCTTAATGCAACAAGCCCATCCTTGGGCCTGGGCGAGTCTGGCCGCGCAAGGTGCCATATAATCAGGATGTTATTCACACGGCCCTCTTTGGCACGAAAATTACATGCCCACATATCCAGCCGAGGCGAACATGGGGAACGATCGAGACAGTTTCAGCGCCTTCAGCAAGATACGGGTCAGGCTGGTGCTTGGCTTCGTGGCCGCCTTCTTGGGCATGGCCCTATTCGGGGCCTTCAGCTACCGCTTCTTCACCCGCATGGAGGACAAGCTCCACTTCCTCAGCCGGGCCGACCACCTGCTCAACACGGTCCTGGAGGTCAGGCGCTACGAGAAAAACTATTTCCTCTATCAGCACCAGGAGGACTATCAGCAGGCCCTGGCCTATCTGGACCAGGTGGACGAGATCCTGGCGGCCGACGGGCCGCGCCTGAGCGAGAGCGAAGGCCCGTCCCTGAGCCGGGAGCTGTTGCGCCAGGCCGGGGCCTACCGCCAGGCCCTGGCCGGAGTGCATGAGCTGCGCCCCTCCAACGGCCCCACGGCCAACCTGGAGAGCTCCCAGGCGGTGCAGGCCCTGCGGGCGGCGGGCAAGAGGCTCATCGCCCTGTGCGAGGAGGTGGCCAGCCGCGAGCGCGAGCGCATCGGGGGGCTCTTGCGCGATTACCGGCCCTTTCTGATAGTCTTCCTCATGGCCCTGGGCCTGATGGTGGCCGGCATGGTCTACCTGCTCCTGGTCAGGATGGTCAAGCCCCTGCAAATCATAGAAGAGGCCACCAAGCAGGTGGCCCACGGCGATTTTCGGCCCATACCCTGGGGGCCGGTCCACGACGAAATCGGCAGCCTGGTGCAGGCCTTCAACCGCATGGTGTTGGAGCTGCAGGAAAACCGTGCCCAGATGATCCAAAGCGAGAAGCTCAAATCCCTGGGCACCCTGACCAGCGGCGTGGCCCATGAGCTCAACAACCCCCTGAACAATATCTCCACCTCCTGCCAGATACTGCTGGAGGAGATGGGCCAGTCCTCCTCCGAGTACCACCAGGAGCTGCTGGCGGCCATTGACCAGCAGGTGGCCAAGGCCCGCGACATCGTGCGCTCCCTGTTGGAGTTCGCGCGCCAGCGGGACTTCGTGACCCGCCCCGAGGACCTGCGCGCCGTGGTGGAGGACGCCCTCAAGCTCATCAAGGGCGAGCTACCCTCCCAGGTCCAGGTGGAATTGGACATCCCCCAGGGCCTGGTGCTGATGATGGACAAGGCCCGCATGGTCCAGGCCCTCCTGAACCTCATCCAGAACGGCCTGCAGGCCATGGCCGGCCAGGGACGATTGACCATTAGGGCCGTGGCCAACCCGGAGGCCCGGGAGGTGGTCCTGCAGGTGGAGGACAGCGGGCCGGGCATCGCCCCCGAGGTGCTGCCGCGCGTCTTCGATCCCTTCTTCACCACCAAGGAGGTGGGCCAGGGCACCGGCCTGGGACTGTCCATCACCTACGGCATCGTGGAGCGCCACCAGGGCCGCGTGGCGGTGGAGAGCAAGCCGGGGGCCGGGGCGCGCTTTTGCGTGCACCTGCCCCTGCCGGCCCGGGAGGTTTGAGCCATGCCCTTCAAGCCTCGCATACTCATCGTGGAAGACGACGCGGTGGCCCGGCGCAACCTCCAGCACATTCTGGAAAAGGGCGGGGAGTACCTGATCGAGCCGGCCGGGGGCGGGGCCGAGGCCCTGCAAAAGCTGGCCAGGGGCTCCTACCACCTGGTTATGACCGATCTGCGCATGGAAAAGGTGGATGGCATGGCGGTGCTGGCCGAGGTGCGCTCCCGCCATCCCGACACCGAGGTCATCATGCTCACCGCCTACGCCTCGGTGGACTCGGCCATCGAGGCCATGAAGCTGGGGGCCTTCCACTATATCGCCAAGCCCTACAAGATTGACGAGGTGCGCGCCCAGGTGGCCCATGCCCTGGAAAAATCGCGGCTCAAGGAGGAGCTGCACCAACTGCGCAGCGAGCTTAAGGCCCGCGAGGGCCTGGGGCTGGTCCTGGGCAAGAACGCCAAGATACTCAAACTGGTGCGCACCCTGGGCCAGATCGCCCCCACCGACTGCAACGTGCTGATCTCCGGCGAGACGGGCACCGGCAAGGAGGTCTTCGCCCGGGCGGTGCATTACGCCAGCCCCCGGGCCGGGGGCCGCTTCCTGGCCTTCAACTGCGGGGCCTTCACCGAGGAGCTTCTGGCCAGCGAGCTCTTCGGCCACGAGCGGGGGGCCTTCACCGGGGCGGTGGCCACCAAGCGCGGCCTGTTCGAGGCCGCCGATGGCGGCACCATCTTCCTGGACGAGATCGGCGACATGCCCACGCCCATGCAGGTCAAGCTGCTCAGGGTGATCCAGGAGAAGGTGGTGCTGAGGGTGGGGGGCACCGAGCCGGTGCGCGTGGACGTGCGCATCGTGGCCGCCACCCACCAGGACCTGAAGAAGCTGGTGGAGCAGGGGCGCTTCCGCTCCGACCTCTTCTACCGCCTCAACGTGGTCAGCCTAAACGTCCCCCCCCTGCGCGAGCGCAAGGACGACATCCCCCTCCTGGCCACCTACTTTTTGCAGAAATTCGCCGCCCAGCAGAACAAGAACATACGGGGTATCTCCCAGGAGATGATGCGCGCCCTGGGCGGCCACCATTTCCCCGGCAACGTGCGCGAGCTGGAGAACATCATCGAGCGGGCGGTGGCCTTGAGCACCGGCGAGGTGCTGGATGTAAAGGACCTGCCCGACGAACTCAAGGAGACCTCCTTGGCTGGGGGGGTGCCCGAGGGCGGCCTGCCCTCGCTGGAAGAAAAGGAGCGCCAATACATCCTGTGGGTGCTGTCCCAGACCCGGGGCAACCGCACCAAGGCCGCCGAGATCCTGGGCGTGGACCGGGTGTCCCTGTGGAGAAAGCTGAAGCGCTATGGCATGGAGCAGTAATCCGGCGGCCAGCACCGGCCGGCGCCTCCCGCCACCGCTGGAGGTGGCCCGGTGAGCAGCCAGGAGCCCCAGGCCCCCTACTACAAGTTCCTGGGGCGCAAGATCGCCCTGGCCATCGCCGTGGTGGCCTTCATTCCCTATGCCCTGACCTATTTCGTCTTCTATTCCAATTTCCAGGAATCCCTGCGCTCCCAGGTGCTCAACTCCCTGCGGCAGGTGGTGGAGTCGCACAGCCGCACCATAGACGACTTTCTGAACGAGCGCCTGTCCGACCTGCGCTACACCGCCAACCTGCACAGCGTGGCCGAGATGTCCCAGCCGGCGGAGACACAGAACATCCTCAACTCGATCAACGCCGTCTACCGGGTCTATGTGGACCTGGGGTTTCTGAACGCCCAGGGCCGCCACCTGGCCTACGCCGGCCCCTACGGCCTGCGCGAGGCCGATTACGCCCAGGCCTTCTGGTTCAAGGAGGTCATGGCCAAGGGCCTGTACGTCAGCGACGTCTTCAGGGGCGTGCGCGGGGTGCCCCACTTCCAACATTCATGATGCTCGGGTGAGAGCCAGTTGATGTGGGGACAGTGAATCGATGATCGAAAAGATCAAAACGCTCGGCCAGCTGGGAGAGATCGCGTCAGAAGCCAGGGCAAGAGGCCAAAGGGTCGTCCTGGCGCATGGCGTTTTCGACATTCTGCACGTCGGCCACAAGCGTCACCTCGACATCGGCAAGCGTCATGGCGATATCTTGATCGTCACCCTGACCACGGTGGTCTTCACCCGCCACTTGGTGGGGCGCATCGCCCAGGCCGACCGCGAAAAGGAGCTCTTGAATGAGCAGATAATCCAGTCAGGCAAGCTCTCGGCCCTGGGGGAGCTGGCCGCCGGGGTGGCCCACGAGATCAACAACCCCGTGGCCATCATGATCGAGGAGGCCGGCTGGGTGCAGGACCTAATGACCGACGAGGAGGAGTGCTTCCACAAAAGCCCCAACCAGCAGGAATACGAACGGGCGCTGAAGCAGATCAACACCCAGGGGCAGCGCTGCAAGGAGATAACCCACAAGCTTTTGGGTTTCGCCCGGCGCACCGACGCCCCGGTGGAGCTGACCCAGATCAACGACCTGATCCACGAGGTGGTGGACTTCCTGGAGCGGCCGGCCAGCTACGCCAACATCCAGATCGTCCAGGACCTGGCCCTCGGCCTGCCCCAGGTCAACGCCTCGCCCTCGGAGTTGCAGCAGGTGCTCATCAACCTCATCAAGAACTCCACCGACGCCATGGAAAAGACCGGCGGCACCATAACCGTCTCCACCAGACCGGCGGGCAGCATGGGGGTTATACTGTCGGTCAAGGACGACGGGCCAGGCATCCCCGAGGCGGTGTTGCCGCGCGTCTTCGATCCTTTCTTCACCACCAAGCCGGTGGGCCAGGGCACCGGCTTGGGGCTAAGCATCTGCTTTGGCATCGTCAGCAAGCTGGGGGGCAAGATCGAGGTGGCGGAACTGACCGTGCTCTTGGTGGACGACGAGGAGGGCTTCGTGCAGACCCTGGCCCGGCGCCTGGCCCGGCGGGGGATGACGGTGCGCACCGCCCTGAGCGGACCCTTGGCCCTGGAGGAGCTGAAGCGCGGCCCGGTGGCGGTGGTGGTGCTGGACCTTAAGATGGCCGGCATGGACGGCCTGGCCACCTTGAAACAGATCAAGGCCCTGCACCCCCGCCTGCCGGTGATCCTGCTCACCGGCCATGGCAGCCTGGCATCCATGCAAGACATTCTGGCCCTGGGGGCTTATGATTACCTCAGCAAGCCCTGCGACCTGCAGACGCTGTTGGAACGCATCCAGGCGGCCGCCGAGGCCAGCCCGGGGGAGGCCGACAACCTGTCATGAGCGCGCATAGTCCCGCCGAGCCCGGCACCAAGGTGCTGTTCGTGGACGACGAGGTAGAGTTCGCCCTGGTGGTCTCCAAGCGCCTGCGGCGGCTGGGCTACGACGTCAGCATCGCCAACAACGGCGCCGAGGCCCTGCGCTTGGCGCGGGCCATCGAGTTCGAGGTGGCGGTGCTGGACCTTAAGATGGCCGGCATGGACGGCCTGGAGATATTGCGCACCCTGCGGGTGCTGCTGCCCAAGATCAGGGCGGTGATGCTCACCGGGCACGGCTCCAACCAGATAGCCCGGCAGTGCCTGGAGGAGGGGGCCTTTGCCTACCTGAACAAGCCCTGCGAGTTCTCCAACCTGGTGGCCCACATCCAAAGGGCCGCCGCCGGTAAGGGGTGAACCGCCCCGGGATTGCCGGAGACTCCAAATTTTGAGAGGATGGAGTCATGTCAAGGCAAACCAGATATTCTCCAGAGGTAAGGGAGGGTGCGGTTCGGCTGGTGTCGGAGCATGCAGGGGAGTATAGGTCCCAGTGGGCGGCCATCTGCTTGATCGCGGCCAAGATTGGTTGCACCGGAGAGACCCTTCGCAGTTGGGTTATTCAGTCCCAGCGGGACCAGGGGGTTAAACCGGGACTAACCAGCGATGAGCGTAAGCGGCTGAAGGAGTTGGAGCGCGAGAACCGCGAGCTACGTCGAGCCAACGAGATACTGCGGAAGGCGTCGGCTTTTTTCGCTCAGGCGGAGCTGGACCGCCGACCTCGGTGAAGGTGTCTTTCATCGATGAGCATCGTCACGCCTACGGGGTCGAGCCGATCTGCGCACATCTGCCGATTGCCCCGTCGACCTATTATGAGAAGAAGGCGCGCCAGGCTGATCCTGGGCGCTTGCCTGCGCGGCTGCGGTGGGATGCGGTGCTTGTCTCCGACATCCGCCGGGTGTGGGAGGCTAACTTCCAGGTTTATGGCGCTCGCAAGGTTTGGCGGCAGCTGAGCCGCGAAGATATCGCGGTGGCTCGGTGCACCGTGGAGCGTCTGATGCGGGGCCTGGGTCTACAAGGGGCTGTGCGGGGCAAAAAGTTCAGGACCACCGTGGCGGGTGACGGCGCCAGCCGGCCGGCCGACTTGGTGAAGCGCAACTTCACCGCCAGCCGGCCCAACGAGCTTTGGGTGGCGGACCTGACCTACGTGGCCACCTGGCGCGGGTTTGTGTTCGTGGCGTTTATCATCGACGTGTTTGCGCGCATGATCGTGGGCTGGCGGGTTTCAAATTCGCTACGCACCGACCTGGCCCTGGACGCTCTGGAGCAGGCCCTCTGGGCTCGGCCAGGCACAGAACATTTGGTTCACCATAGCGACCGCGGCGTCCAGTACGTCTCAATCCGTTACACCGAACGCCTGGCCGAGGCGGGCATCGAGCCCTCGGTCGGCACCGTGGGCGACTCTTACGATTATGCCTTGGCCGAGACTGTGAACGGCCTTTTCAAAACCGAGGTGATCCGTCGGCGCGGTCCCTGGCGCCACCTCGAGGATGGTGAGTTCGCGACGCTGGAATGGATCGACTGGTTCAACAACCGGCGGCTGCTCGAGCCCATCGGCAACATCCCACCCGTGGAGTACGAGCAGGCGTATCATCAGGGTATGGAAGCCCCGGCCAGGGTGGCCGGACTAAGATAACTGAGCCTCCGGGAAAACCGGGGCGGTTCACCCTTGCTTCACCTCCTTTGAAATCTTGTTGGTCTGTTTGGTAGGCACTCCAAAGGGGTCTTAGGAAACCTGACCCCGGAGGACGTATACTTCGGCACAGCGGCTGCCCTGGCCGGCGTCGCTAATGGCCGCCACATCGCCAGGTTACAGACCGCCCGAGCATGGTAAGCCAATAATGCGGAGGCCAGGGGTTGCGCTGGCCATCCTACTTGATCTTGTACTTTCGGCGACGCATGGCTCGCAGGCGCGACAGTGCCTTGTGGCTGAAGCTGAACAGGGCCAAGGCTATGCCTATGGCGCCCAGAATCAAGAATCCGCTGAAGGCGTCCTCCTCCGTCAATAGGCGAGCGAATTTTATGAAGGGGAATACGAATATTACGGTGGTGACCAGAACTCCCAAGACCCCGTAGAGCCAAAATATCACCCGCTGCCGCTTGTCATAGTCCTGCTCTTGCTCCCTCCCTGGCAGCCACTTGCCCAACAGCCTGCGTCCCAGGAAACGGAAAGACTTCTCACGCAGGTTGCCTATGCCTGTGAGGTCCATGAGCATGTAGTAGGCGTCCATGCGGATGAAGGGGTTGAAGTTCATCACCAGCCCGAAGAAGAATAAAATGCAGGAAAGTATAAAAACTGGCTCCCAGAACGACCCGGTGCCCAGGTAATGGCCGACCGCCCATAGCGCGCCGCCCAGGAAGGCGAAGGAGACCAGCGGTCCGGCGAGGGACACCATGACGCGATGGCTCTTGCGAGTTCTGCCATAGTGGAATGGCACCGGAAAGACCAAGGGCCACCAGCAGCAACACACCCAGGGGGCTAACCAGCGGTTTGACCCAGCCGTGCACCGCCCCCACCACCTCGTCGGCCCGGGGAATGGAAAAAATGGGATTGAGGAGCTTCTGCACCCAGGGTCGCTGGCGGGCCTGCCCGGCCATTTCCTCCGCGGTGGCCAGCATGCCTGACGCCTCCAACGTCTCGTAAAGCACCCCCAGGCGATGCGGCGAGACTGGCCCCACCTTCTCGACATGATGCATGTAGATATCGAAGAGGGTGCGCTGGCCGTCCATCAGGCCGACGAATAGGGCCTCGGTGGGGCCGAAGCGGAAGACCTTGCCGCTGGTGAAGTCCTGTATGAGCACCGCCGAGGGGTTGTCCTCCGGGCCGGAGTACTCAACGTTCAACCCCGGCCGCAGGGCCGGCGACATGCCCAGGAACCACAGCCGCTTCTCCTCGCCCTCCTCCCGCCGGTACTTGATCAAACGCAACCGATGCAATGGCCCCTTCACCTCGAAGAAAACCCGGTCCATGCGATGCTTGACCAGATGCAGCCATAGCGTGTCCAGGTTTATGTCATCGGGGTCAGAGCTGACCGAGGGCACCTCGTACGGCTCGGTCAGATGGGGGTTGAGGGGGATATTGCCGTCGTAGGCGATGGCCACGTCGGCCGCGTCCTCGCCGAAGGCCAAGACCAGCTCGAAGGGTTGCTCGATATTGACCGAGCGGCCGGCGCGCAGAAGCTCCTCGCAGGCCTCCAGGACCGCGCCCACCAGCATGTCCTCCAGGGCGGGGGTCAGCTCGCTTTGGCGGGATAGTCGGCGCAGGGCGTCCTCGGCCAGGGGCAGCAGGCTCTCCCAGGGAGGTAGCCTTAGACGTACGGCATCATCTTCAGCCGCCAAATCGGCCCTCGCGGATTAGTTGTGTCGCGCACCGCTGACCTATGCCTGAGGCAGAAAGCCTGCCAGGTAGTCCACCCACTTGCCTTGGTGCTCCACCAGACCGCTCCAGTTGCGGCAGCCCCCGGCGCAACGCCCGACGTGGGGGCAGGCTTGGCAATGATCCGGCAGGGACGCCGGTTCGGCGCAGTTACGCAGGCTCTGGCTCCCAAGGACCTCCGCCAGCGTGGTGGGCGCTGTGGCCAACGGATCCCGGACACCGTAGCAGGATCGCAAACGCCCGTCCAGGTCCACGACCAGGCTGTGGTAGGGACCGCAATTGGCGACCCGACCTCCGAACACCCGCGCGCCCAGGTCCAGGGGCTCCACGGCGCAAAAAGGCGCGGCCAGGTTGATGCCCCCAACATCCTCCGGGTAGCGATCCATGAGCGCGGCCACCTCCAGGGCGAAGTCCTGGGCGTCCTGGCGGGTCCAGGGCCGGGGCTGCTCCGGCGTGGCCTTCAGGCGCAAAGCTTTCCAGTGTACGCCTCTGTACTGGCGCGCAAACAGCAGGAACTGCTCCAGGTGACCCTTGGTCTCCGGCAGCAGGGCGGTGAGCAGGTTCACGGGCCGGCACTCGGCCACAGCCTGGTGCAGGAAGGCCTTCTTTCTTTCCAGGACCCTGCGCCTGCCGCAGATTGCGTCCATCTTGGCGTCGTCCAGGGTCGGCAAGCTTAAGCAAAACATATCCACCACGCGCAGCAGGTCGGCGTACAAGCTGGCCAGGGAGACGCCGTTGGTATTGAGAATTATTCGCCGGCCGCGCAGATGGGCATAGTTGCAGAAGAGCTTGATGGACGGGTGCATGGTCGGCTCGCCGCCGGTGAAGCGCACCCCCTTCACGTCGTTGTCCACGGCCCAGTCGATCCAGCTCAGGACCTGGTCTTCCGGGGCCTGCTTGGCCGGCGCTGCGGCGTACTCTCCCTTGTAGCAAAACGAGCAGGCCAAGTTGCAGGCGCTGGTCACCTCGATTTTGATTTCGTTGGGCTTGCAGGCAAATGAGTTTTCGCTGGTCACGTGGCGTTTCCCATGGCATCCGCGGGCTGCCCGGTCGCACAGCCCAGGGTGAACAAGCCCACGAAAGGCTCCCGCCTCCAGTCCACCCCCAGGGCCTCGCCCGTCAGGGACGCGTCAAGGCTGCCAATGGCGCAGGGAGCCAATCCCAAGGCGGTGGCCGTCATATAAAAGGTCTGGTACAGGCAGCCCAGGTCTTGATTGATGACTTTATAAGCAATTGACTGATATTTCCATGCGGTCCTGCCAATGCGCGCGGCAATGCACAGGCTGACCTGGGGCGGCTGCGGTCCCTCCACAATATGCGGGTTTTGGGCCAACAACTCCTTGAGCAGTGCGGGCTCGCCCGGCACGCGCTCCAGGGCGTGGCGCAAGGGGTCATAATGATAGGCACCGGCCTCCAGGCCTTGGCAGGCCCTGACCAGGGGATATATCTCCAGGGGGTGGCGCGCGCCGCCGCCGGCGTGGGGCCGCAGCGAGAGGTCCTCTTCGTGCCGGTTATCGCGCATGGTCTTTTGCACCCGCGCCGAGGCGTAGAGAAAGGCGCCCAGCTCCTGAAGGGTCATGGGCCGTGGATCAAACTCCCGCAGGGAACGCCTGCTCTCCAGCACCCGGGACAGGGGAGCCTCCATGCGGGCGGCCATCTCCGCCGAGAGCCGGGGCAGGGTCACCACCTCCCCGCCGCAGGCCTGCTTGATCAAGGGCAACGAGGGCCGCTGGCCCTGGAAGCGGTAGCTTGCTCCCACCGGATAAACATGGCGTCCGCCCAGGCTGCGGGTGTGGAAGAGCAGGTCGTGGAACTCCCAGAAAGCCATGGGGCCGTCGTCCTGGTCCTGGGTATCCGCTTCCGCCATGCCCAAGCGCAGCATCAAGGCCAGCAGGGCGGATGCTCCTTGGCCGGTGGCGGGCACCTCGGCTGCGGAGGCCAAGGAATGCACCAGGGCCGTCAGGCCAGGGTCCCGTAGAAGGATAGAATCGGGAAGAGGCGGCCCGCCTATGGGCCAAGGTGGTGGCCAAGGCATGGGCCGACGAGGCCTACAAGAAAAAGCTGAAAGAGCGCCTCACTGGCGGCATCGGGCTCCGAAGCGAAAAGGGCGGCCATCTCCGCCTGCTCCAGCCATTGGGAGCGCAAGGCGTCCAGCAAGGGCTGGGGCCGGCGGGAGTTCCAGCCCATGAGGTTGTTGCCAGCAAGAGGGCAGAAGAGCCACAAGCTCTTTCCCGCTTGCTGAATTTCGACCTCCGGCCGCAGCCGATAGCTGAGGGTTAATGGCATGTAGATCCGGTTCCGCGGCCCGGCCGCGCCTACAAATAGAAGGGCAGCGGGTTCAGTTCTTCCTCGCTGAGGGGGCTGGCCAGCCAGCCCTGCTCCACCGGCACGCGGTACAGCCTTCCCGCCCCCAGGCGGGGCCAGAAGTGTACCAGGCCGGGGACTATCACTCGGACCACGTCGAGGCCGATCTCGGGACGCGTCAGGTCCACCATCAGGGTCTCCAGGCCGCGCTGAGCCAGCATATCCACCACCAGCCCGATGTCGGCCAGAAAGTCGTCGGTGCCCAGGTTCACGAACTCCGTGGCCAGCTTGGGTGGCGCGCCCTCCAGCGGGTGCAGGCATTCCAGAAGGCTAAGAGGGTGCCCCAGGAGTTCCTGGACCTGCGCTGTGGGTAATATGGGTTCAGTTATCTCCAGCACCTGGGCCACCTCACCCAGGGCCCGGTGCAAGGCTATATGGGCGTCGAAGTGGCAGCCGAACCCCAGGAGGGGCACATGACCAGGATCGTCCTGGTGGAGGGCCACCGCCGCCAGGACGGGTATCGGCAAGTCTGTGGTAAGGTCCAACACCTCCAGAGCATACCCTTCCCGGGCCAGGTAGGCGCGGGCCGCCCGCAGGCGCTCGTCGCCGAAGGAGTCTTGATCTACCCTGCGACGGGGCAGGCGGTTGTACCACCACAAAGCCACGGCGTCGCGCTCGACCAGCTCAAAGAAGCCTTGCATGAAGGCTTCCTCCTTGCAATTGCCGGCGGCCACGCCATTGGAGTCGCCCTTGGCGAATCGGCCCCCGCGCTCCAGGGGACAGTTGTAGTAAAGGTAGGCGGCGGGCACCAGCTTCCAGCGCTGCTCGCTCAAGGACCAGGCCGGTGACCAATAAATGGCCGCTTGCTCCTCAAAGGGCTCCGGCACATAGGAGGTCCAGAGGCGCTTGCACCACTCCAGGCGGTCCCGGTACTGGGCCTGGCTGAAGGGGCTCAGGCTGTGGGGGTGGATGCCCCGCTCGGCCACCTCGGCCCATGTGGCCGTGACCACCGGTTCATAGCCGCAGAACTGGCTGCAGTAACGTTCAATGGCCTCGCCCAGGGCGCTGGCGCGGGCCTGGCTAGGGGTGCGGCCCTTGCCGGAGCTGATTCCCACGGCTTTGGCCCGTGCCTTGAACCAATGCGGCTCCTCAGGCGGTTCGTTTTTTTCGCGGACAAGCACCGCCCAGGTGGTGATCGCCACATGCCCCACGACGTCATGGGCTTGTTGATCGCTGTCCTGCAAGAGGCCCACCTCGGCGGTAAGTGGGCTGATGCGGGGTGTGAGCCGGGCCAGGGTTTCGTCAGCCGCGGTAATCCGCTCACCGCCGTCGCGGTAGGAGGACTTGGGACGGGATTGCAGGGCCAAGGGCTGCACGGGCAGGCGCCCCCAGGCGGCGGGATCGCCGCAGGCCGGGCATTGCGGGCGGCGGATGAGCAGATGGCGGGTGAGACCCAGGGACTTCAGATCTAGCGAAATTGCGCCTTGGGAGAGGGAAGCCTCGGGTGCGCCAGCCATCTGCTTGTGCAGTTCCAGGCCCAACAGGCCCAGGAGCGCGTCCAGGGAGGATGGAGAGTGGCCTTGGGCCAGGCGAAGGTCCCTGCCCTCCAGGTGCAGGTCGCGCTTACGCGCCGTGCGGTGGCCTTGCAGGCGGTGCCGCAGGCACTCCAGGCAGGCCGACTGCCCGGGCGTGAACAAGGGGCCAAAGCAGGGTTCTAGGCCCAAGGGCTTGCAGGGCAGCCAACGCCAGCCCCGGGCCAGGGCTTGGCGGTTGAACTCGGCCAGCTCCGGCTCCAGGTAATCCGGCGTGAGCACCAGCCAAACGCCGCCCTCAGCCATGGGTTCGTCGCGCCAGTCGGCCAGGGTTGCCCGAAAAACCTGCTGGCGGCCCAGGCGCTCCAATATGGGCGCGGGGTCCAGCCCCCCCAGGGCCACCAGGTTCAGTGCCAAAGGCTCCGAGGCCTTGGCCGGATCGCCGCCCAACTGGCCAAGCAGGGATTGCTCTGGTGAGCTTTCCGCCGCCTGGCCTTGCTCCAAGAAGCCCAGCTTCTCCAGCTTGATCAAATAGAAATAGACCGTGGCCTGTTCATGGCGCGCGGCCAGGCGATCGACGATCTGATCGGCGCTAAGCTCGCCGGTCAGCAGGGGGACCAGGTCGGCGGCCAGGGGGCCGTCGAGATTGAAGCTCTGGGTTTCGCTATGGAGAACCGCCCCCACCCCGACTTCCACCTGGGGCTCCAGCCATGATCTCAAACGAGGATAATCAAGCATGCCATAACCAAACCCTTGTGCCAGCGGCCATGGAGGTCGCCCTTGTCTACTTTCGCCCCCGGCCCCGTCTAATAACCATAGCCGCTGCCCATGGACCCGCAATACCCATAAGCCGCCAAGCGCTCGTTGAGGACCGCTTCATCCAGGTTGGCCGCCTCGGCCGGCATGGCCGGCAGCACCAAATGCCGCAGGGCGGCCGTGTCCTCCACCACCTTGAACTGAGCGCCCTGGGGCACCTCGATGCCCTCGGCCTTGAGCACCACCGCGGGGTCGCTGATTAGCTTCTTCTTGTAGGTCTCGTCTGCCCAGGCCTTGGCCACCACCTTGGCCCACAGGCGAGCCTGTTGCTGTCTGTCCTGCGCCATGAATTTTCTCCCTAACCACTTGCTGTGGCGCAAAGGGAGCCAAGAGCCTCAAAACCAGCATTCCGCGCCATTATTACCGGGTATGCGCTCGCTGAGGTAAGCCAGCCCTCAACAATGGCAACACCAATCGATGGCAGCCAGGCGCTCGCTTACAGCGGCCTCGTCCAATACCGCCGCATCGGCCGGCATGGCCGGCAGCACCAAATGCCGCAGGGCGGCCGTGTCCTCCACCACCTTGAACTGATCGCCCTGGGGCACCTCGATGCCCTCGGCCTTGAGCACCACCGCGGGGTCGCTGATTAGCTTCTTCTTGTAGGCCTCGTCGGCCCAGGCCTTGGCCACCACCTTGGCCCATAGGCGGGGCTGATCTTCTCTGATTTGGGGCATGAGCTATTCTCCTTATTTATGCCTGTTTAATAGTTTCCGCAGAAAGCGAAGAGGGGCGCCAGACGCTCGCTTACAGCGGCCTCGCCCAATCCCGCCGCATCAGCCGGCATGGCCGGCAGCACCAGGTGCCGCAGGGCGGCCGTGTCCTCCACCACATTGATCTGCGCGCCCTCAGGCGCCTCGATGCCCTCGGCCCTTAGGACCGCCGCGGGGTCGCTGATGAGCTTTTTCTTGTAGGCCTCGTCGGCCCATGCCTTGGCCACCACCTTGGCCCATAGGCGGGCCGCCTCTTCCCGATTCTGCTGCATATTACCCTCCTAAATGGTTCTGTTCTGTCAAGAAGCCATTGCGCCAGAGTACCTTATGTCTGCCTTAATAACATAATACATACCCATAGTAAGGCACAAGCAGTCATGTCCAACCGCTGCTCAGTCAACGGTTCCCGGTCGCGCTCCGCCGGTTCTGCCCACCAGCAGCGGACAGTTTGGTATCAGGAGGTGGAAGAATTCAGTTGCCAGGGTCTCCGGGAGCCTGGCCATCCTCAAGAGGTTGCAGGCCGCTCCCGCCAGGCGGGGGTCTGCTAAACCCACCCGCGACGGCTACCTCACAGGCGCATGAAGGCCAGCCCTCAAGCTAAAGCACTGGCCAGACCGCCAACCAGACTTTGAAGGCTATGTTAGAGCTCAACGCCAAGGCCGAGGTGATCATCGCCAGCGGCTACACAACGGGCATGCGGGAACGGCTGGCTCCTTCCGTGGGGACTGACGCCTTCGTGGGCAAGTCATTCAAGAAGGCCCAGTTACTGGCCACGGTCAGGAGCGCGCCGGTTATAAAGTAGTATGGCCTCTTTTGGTTTTCAGCCGACGGGTGCCGGTCAACAATGTCGGCTAAAACCGAGCTTTCAGAAAGATCCTGGCCCTTTCAATAGGAGATGCAAGGTTGGATTTTGGGCTGAGTAGTGGAGGCCCCAGCCGGTGTGTTTGGAGAGCCTCCTAAGCGCGATCAGCTGACTTGCTATCCTCGCTTGTGCATCAAGGCTCATTCACCATAGGCTTATGACCAAGATGGCTCGAGCCCGCCGCGATAACCCACAGTGAGCTGGCCGCCAAACAGTCCAACACTTCGGGGGGACCACCGCTGAAAATCATCCCCGCCAGGTGGTGGACCGTCGGGGCGGCCGGCTGAGTACGCGATCACGGGTTGGTGGGTATCTGAGTATTCTTGCTGACCCGATGTTCCCAACAAGGCAGCAGGGCACTGCATAGCAGCAAAAGGCATGGGACGGAAGGTTTGAAGGCCCCTTAGGGCTGGGATACTTTTGGGATACTGCTTCCCCCAAAAACACCCCATAAAACCCCAAAAAACGACGCCTCGGTAGGACCAAGCGGTCTGCCGAGCCATTGTCTATCAGGCTGAAATGACTAATTATTATTTGGTGCCGAGGGACGGAGTTGAACCGCCGACACGGGGATTTTCAGTCCTCTGCTGGGAAAGTGGCCATCGCATAGGAGGAAATTGACAAGCGATTGACAAGGGGTATCAGTGTTGATATAAGTACTAATAATTACAAAGCAAATTAATTAGCGCCTCTGCACGAACCAGAAGCAGGGCGGGGCCCCGGGCTGGGGCAGGGGCAGGTCCAGGTAGCCCTGCATCAGGTAGGACTCATCCCAGCCCGCGTCCTGGGCCACGTCGGCGTTGGTGCAGCGGATGAAATCCGGCAGCAGTTCCTCGCAGAACAGGCAGCCCACGCAGCGTGGTGGTTCCATCATGTGGCGATCCCCGGCCCGGCCCGGCGGGCGCTAGCGTTCCAATACGTGTTGCAGGTTGATGAGCTTCTGGCGCGCGTCTTCCAGGGTGGCCATCATGCTTAGGCTATGGTTGGCGAAGATGGAATCGCGCGAGCCGTTGAGCACCCACAGGGGCTCGAAGTCGGCCAGGCCCAGTTCCTCGATGATGTTGTCCAGTAGCTCGCCCGAGCGCTTGATGCTTATGATTTCCCGAAACTCCCAGCGCACCGCCGCCAGCACCTCGCGGATGCCGTAGGCCACCCCCCGCGCGAAGTAGAAATTGTCGTCTATCTGGGTCCAGGGCACCCGTACCTTTTCACGGTGCTCGCCCTGGCTGTAGCGGTCGCCGGCGGTTTCCTCGCTCAGGCGCGTCGGCCAGTCGCGGGGGGCGTTGGCCAGGCGGGTGTCCACCCCCCCCAGCAGGCTGATGAACTGCTCCAACAGCTCGGCCAGGTTGTCGGAGCGGGGGAAGAAGTAGCTGGTGCCGCTGGTCAGGCCGGCGCGGTAGCGCTTCAGTGCCATGAGGCCGTCGGTGTACTTGCCCTCGGCCGAGGGCAGCATCCAGGCCCGGGGGTTGTTGCTGAAGCAGGTGAAGGCCAGGTCGGCCTCGGGGTCTATCTTGTCGGTGGTGCGCTGGCGCGAGAGCTTGTCCCTGAGCACGCGGGTGGCGTAGCGCATCACCTCCAACTGCCCCATTTGGAAGTTCTGGGGGTTGTCCAGGAGAACGCTGGGCCACAGCACGTCGTTGGGCAGCCAGGCGGTAAGCATCTGATCGCCCAGGCGCAGCAGGGTGTCGGCGTAGACGGTGCCCCGGGCCGGCCCACCGGCCGGGGTGGCCACCTCGCCGGCCGGGGTGGCCGGGGGGGCGGGGTCGAAATAGGCCGGGAAGGCCCGGTAGTACTCAAAGAGCATGATGAAGGGGGCAGAGAGCAGGTAGAGCACCAGGCACAGGGCAAGGGCGCGCAGCAGCCGGCCGGCCGGCCCCAGGCCGGCGGCCAGGGGGTTCAGGCCCTTGAGCCTGTCCCAACGGGAGGAGGCGAGGTCAGGGTCGGCTGGCATGGTCATCCCTCCAGGCGCGTGCGGCGGGGCTGGCCCCCTAATTCCACCGTTGGATACAGACTTTGTCAACCCCCGCTCTTGTGGCGGATGCGTTGGGCCAGGTTGGTGGTGGACAGCCCGGGCACCAGGGGGATGGACAGCACCCGACCGCCGCGGGCGCTCACGAACTGGTGGCCCACGATGGTTTCCGGCGACCAGTCGCCGCCCTTGACCAACACGTCGGGGGCGATGGTCTCGATGAGTTTGAGCGGCGTGGGCTCCTCGAAGATCACCACCAAATCCACGGCCATGAGTCCGGCCACCACCTCGGCCCGCTCCGCTTGGGGCACCAGGGGCCGGTCCTCGCCCTTGTCTAGACCGCGCACGCTCGAGTCTGAGTTGAGCCCCAGAATGAGCAGGTCGCCCAGGGCGCGGGCCTGGCCCAGGTAGCGCACGTGGCCGGCGTGCAGGAGGTCGAAGCAGCCGTTGGTGAAGACCACCTGGCCGCCGGCGGCCTGCACCCGCCGCGCGGCCCGCGCGGCCTCCGGCAGGCTCACGATTTTTTGTCTCGCGTCGAAGTCCACGGGCCTATTCCTCCGCCGGTCCCGGCCCCCGTCCGGGGGCCCGGGCCAGGGTGACCACCGTGACCTGGCTGGCGCCGGCCTGTTTGAGCACCCAGGCGCACTCGCCCACCGTGGCGCCGGTGGTGTAGACGTCGTCCACCAAGAGCACCCGCCGGCCGGCCACCAGGCCCAGACGCCGGGGATGCACGGCAAAGGCCCCGGCCACGTTGTCCTGGCGGGCCTGCAGGGCCAGGCCCACCTGGGGCCGGGTGTGGCGCAGCCTCCGCAGCAGGCCGGGGGCCAAGAGCGGCCGTCCCTCCCGGGGCCGCGAGGCCGCCAGCCCCCGGGCCAGCACCAGGGCTTGGTTGAAGCCCCGGACCAAGAGACGCCGGTAGTGCAGGGGCACGGGAGCGATGACCTGGGCCTCGTCCAGTATATCAGAGGGCAATCCCTGGGCCAGGAAGCGGGCCAGGGCCGCGCCGGCCGACAGGTGGCGGCGGTACTTGAAGTCGCGCACCGCCCGGGCCAGGGGACCCTGGTGCAGGGCCAGGCAGAACAGGCGGTCATGGGCCGGAGGATCGAAGCGGCAGGCCAGGCAGAGCTGCCCCGGCTGGCCCTGGGGCTGGGGCTGGCCGCACTGGGGGCAGGCCCAAGGCCCGGCCAGGCCCAGCTCCCGCAGGCAGGCGGCGCAGAAAGGGCCTTGGCCGGCCGGCGGCCCCGCGCAGGCCGGGCAGCCCGGAGGCAGGGCCAGGTCCAGCAGGGCCTTGAGCAGGGCCGGCAGGGAAGGCGGCATGGGCGAAAAGCCCCTCCCAGGGGTTACATCATCTCCACCACCCGCTGGGCGAAGACCGAGCAGGGCACTTCCTTGGCCCCGGGTATCTGGCGGGCCAGGTCGTAGGTCACCTGGCCGGCCTGGATGGCCCGCGATAGGGCCGGGGCGATCAGGCCGGCGGCTTCCAGCCAGCCCAGGTGCTCCAGCAGCATGGCCCCCGAGAGCACCACCGAGCCGGGGTTGAC
>JACQYR010000023.1:0-5806 GCA_016208115.1 Desulfarculus sp. | reverse complement strand
TCCTTGAGCACCACCTGCCCTGCTTTAGGCTGGTGCGCCGCGCTCACCACCCGGCCGGCGTACTCGCGCTCGGCCAACTCATAGCCCCAGTCGCGGAAACCGCCCTCGGTGAATTTCTGGATGTTGCCCTTGTGCACCATGGTCACGCTGTGGCGGCCCCGGGCCAGGGCATAATCAAGCGCCCGGCGGATGAGCCTCTGGCTGCCTAAAGCGCTCATGGGCTTGATGCCGATGGCGCAGCCAGGGGCGATGTTGGTGCCCAGGTCGTGGTTGAGAAACTGGATCAAACGCCGGGCCTGGTCCGAGCCGGCCGGCCACTCGATGCCGGCGTAGACGTCCTCGGTGTTCTCGCGAAAGACCACCATGTCCACCCGCTCGGGGTGCCTGACCGGGCTGGGCACGCCCTCCCGGTAGCGTACGGCCCGTATGCAGGCGTAGAGGTCCAGCACCTGGCGCAGGGTGACGTTGATGGAGCGGAAGCCTCCCCCCACCGGGGTGGTCAGGGGGCCCTTGATGGCCACCTTGAGGTCCTTGATGGCCTCCACGGTGGGGGCCGGCAGGTACTCGCCGGTCTCGAAAAAGGCCTTCTCGCCGGCCAACAGCTCCACCCAATAGATGCGCCTGGCCCCGCCGTAGGCCTTGGCCACCGCCGCCTCCAATATCAGGCGGCTGGCCCGCCAGATGTCGGGGCCGGTGCCGTCGCCCTCGATGAAGCCCACCGCCGGCTGGTCGGGCACGCTTAGGCGTCCGTCCGGGCCGATGGCGATGGCCTGGGCCCCGGCGGGCAGCTTGTGCAAAATGGAGGCGCTTTGGCTCACGGCTTAACGGTCCTTCTCGCCGTTTTCGGCGCGGTATTGCTCCAGGAAGTCTTGATGGCTGGCCGTGGGGCGAAAGCCCGGGCAGGAGAGCTTGGCCTCCTCGAAGGCGCTGGCGTCCTTGAGCAGGGCGGTGAAGAAGGGCCAGCGCTGGCAGATGCGCGGCTTGGCCTGATGTATGCGGCAGCCATCTGGCCCCAAGAGGGCGCAGTCGCCGTCCTGGTTGACGCGGATGTGGTAGATGTCCAGCTTGAGATCGCAGTAGGCGGCGATGAACTCCTGCTCCGACAGACCCAGCAGCTCCGCCGCCGCCGGTACCTCGCCCGGCCCCAGGGTGATGCCACCCTCGCCGTGGCAACACTGGCTGCAACGCTGGCACTCAAAGGCTAACCCGCTCATGGCCCTCCCGCTCGACCCAAAAATAAATCTGAGGTTACACCGAGGTCTGGGCCTTGACAAGCTCCGGCCCCCCGCCGGGAGGTTGCGGGGCAACCAAAAGGCAATTATCCGCTTGCCCCAGGGCTAGAGGCCTGATGATAAGGCGGGTTAGGCTACGCCAACCCGTTCCACAGCCGCGGCTCAGTGCCTGGGCCGGCCGGCGTGGGCGCTAATTTGGCGGGGCCGATTCGGTGGGCCTAGCCCCGCGCCCCGATCAGGGGGAAGAGGTTCTTCTTGAGGTAGGCCACGATGTCCTCGGCGTCGCGCTGGGCGCGGTTCCACATGCGGCCGCGGATTTTCTCCTTGGGGTCCAGGAGCCAGCGCTCGTCCAGGGGCAGGTTCAGGTGCTCGCACCAGTCCCAGGGCAGCTCCCGGGGTAGATTGTCCTCCAGGCCGCGCATGATGGCCCAGGCCAGGGTCCAGCCCCGGGCCACGTTGACCACGTGGTAGCCGCCGCCGCCCAGGGCGATCCAGCGCCCCATGGCCAGTTGGCGGATCAGCTTGAGGCAGTGGCCAAAGCCCTTGGTGGTGAGGTTGAGGTTGGCCAGGGGGTCGGAGAGGAAGGTATCCACGCCCAGTTGGCTGACGATGAAATCGGGCTCAAAGGCCTCGATCACCGGCGGCACGATCTCCTCGAAGCACTGCATGTAGATGTCGTCGTCGGTGTCGGGCCACAGGGGCAGGTTGACCGCGTAGCCCCGTCCCGCCCCCCGGCCCATCTCCTCCACCGAGCCGGTGCCGGGAAACAGCGTGGCCGGGTGCTGGTGCAGGCTGATGGTCAGCACCTGGTCGGAGTCGTAGAAGGCCCACTGCACGCCGTCGCCGTGGTGGGCGTCCACGTCTATGTAGGCCACGCGAAGGCCTTTGGCCACCAGACCCTTGATGGCCACCACGGCGTCGTTGACGTAGCAGAAACCCGAGGCCCGGCCGGCCATGGCGTGGTGCATGCCGCCGGCGATGTTGAAGGCCACCGGGCGCCCGTCCTCCACCACCAACCGGGTGGCCCGCAGGGTGCCGCCGGTCAAGAGCGCCGACCAGTCGTAGAGCCCAGGGAAGACGGGGTTGTCCTCGGCCCCCAGGCCGTAGGCCAATTGGTGGTCGCCGCCCTCGCTACGGCTCATCTCGGCCAGGGTTTCCAGGTAGCGGCGGTCGTGGAAGACGCACATCTGGTCCAGGGTGGCCGGGGTTATGGGCACCGCCGGCAGGGTCAGCCCGCACAGCTCGATGAGTTGGTTCACCAGGCCCAGGCGCCAGATGCGCAAGGGGTGGGTGGGGCCGTAGTCGAACTTCAGCAGCTCGTCGGAATAGACATAGGCCGGCGCCGGCGAGGGGAGGGGCTGGGCCATGGTAGCTCCGCTGAATTTGGGCTGTCCTGGGCCAGCACCATAGCATCATTGGCCTAGGGTGGCAAGCGGGCCACCCCCAGCTTGCGGGGCCGCCCGGTGGCTGGCCGTTGACAGCCCGGCCAGGGGCTGGTAAGCTCCTTCGTTAAGATAACTCCTGGAATCGCCGCTCAATTTCGGGGGAGGGCCAGTATGAGTATCGGCTTGACTATTGACTCCGACCTCAAAGCCGCCCTGAAAGCCCACGACGAGTTGACCACCTCCTGCCTGCGCCTGACCAAGAACGCCCTCAAGAACAAAGAGAAGGACCTGCGGCGCCCGCTGAGCGAGGCGGAAGAACTGGTCATCCTCAAAGGCCTGGCCAAGCAACGCCGCGAGAGCATAGAGAAATTCATCGAGGGCCACCGCCAGGACCTGGCGGATAAAGAGGCCGCCGAACTGGCCATCATCGAGCGCTACCTGCCCGCCCAACTTGATGAAGCCGCGATCAGTGCTATCCTTGACCAAATTTTCAGCGAAATCCAGCCCCAGGGACCCAAGGACACAGGCCGAGTGATGAAGGCGGCCATGGCCCGCCTGGGCGCCCAGGCCGACGGCAAGCTGGTGAGCGAGCTGGTACGCAGGCGTCTTTAGCCTTTCTCGCGGGGGCTTACGATTACAGGCCAAATGCCCCAAAATTTCCACGGCCTAGACCGCCAGGCCCCGCCGGAGGCCCCTGGGCCCATGGCCACGGAGCAACCGGTCTCCTGCGCCGACGCCCAGACGCTCACGGTCCTGGAACTGCCCCAGCTCCTGGAGCGCGTGGCCTCCCGGGCATCAAGCCCCCTGGGGGCGGCCCTGGTCAGACGCCTTAAGCCCTGCCCCGAGGTGCCCACGGTGCTGCGCCGCCTGGGCCGGCTTAGCCAACTGCGCGCGCTCATCGCCGAGGCCGGCGCCCCCAGCCTGGAGGGCCTGTTGGACGTGGGGCCCCTGCTGTCGCGCCTGGCCGTGGACGGGGCCTTTCTGCTGCCCGAGGAGCTGGAGGTGGTCTGCGACTTCCTGGGCGTCGTGGGCCGGGCCGCCTCCTTCCTGGAGCCCAGCGAGGGGCGCTTCGACGAGTTGTACCGCCTCTACTACCGCCTCACCCCCCTGCCCGAGGTGGCCCGCCGGGTGCGCCAGGTGGTGGGGCCGGGGCACTCGGTGGCCTCGGGGGCCTCGCCCCAGTTGGCCCGCTTGCGCCGCGACTTGCAGCACGCCCGCGAGCGCCTGCGCTCCCAGCTCTCGGCCCTGGTGGGCCAGGGCGACCTCTCCTCGGTCTTCAGCGACCAGATCGTCACCCAGCGCTCCGATCGCTACGTGGTGCCGGTCAAGACCGACGCCAAGGGGCGCCTGGCCGGCATCGTGCACGACTACAGCGGCTCCGGGGCCACGGTCTTCGTGGAGCCCCTGGAGGCCGTGGAGGGCAACAACCAGTTGGCCCTCTTGCGCCGCCAGGAGCGCGAGGAAGAAGAACGCATCCTGAAGGAAGTGGCCCGCGACTTGGGGCGCAACCTGCAAGCCCTGCGCGAGGACCTCCTAGCCCTGGCCCAGCTCGATTGCCTGCTGGCCCAGGCCTCCTTTTGCCAACGCCTGGACTGCGCCGAGCCGATCCTCGACCATGAGGGCCGCATCGAGCTTATCAAGGCCCGGCACCCCCTATTGGCCTGGCGCGCCCTGGACGGACGCGGCGGCAAGGTGGCGCCCATCAACGTCAGCCTGGGGGGCGAGGACCAGGTGCTGGTGGTCAGCGGGGCCAACGCCGGCGGCAAGACCGCCACCCTGAAGACCGTGGGCCTTTTGACCCTCATGGCCATGTGCGGCCTGCACGTGCCGGCCAACCAGGGCAGCCGTTTGGCGGTCTACCAGCAGGTCATGGCCGAGCTAGGCGACGAGCAGGACCTCAATCAGGACAAGAGCACCTTCACCGCCCATGCCGGCCGCTTGGCCCAGATGGTGGCCCGGGCTGGCCGGGGCACCCTGGTGCTGATTGACGAGCTAGGCGGCGGCACCGACCCCGGCGAGGGCGCGGCCCTGGGCATCGCGGTGCTGGATTGGCTGAAAGACCAGGGCGCCACGGTGCTGTGCACCACCCACTTTCAGCGGCTCAAGGCCTACGCCGCCCTGACCGAGGGCGTGCAGAACGTCTCGGTGGCCTTTGACACGGCCAGCGGCCGGCCCACCTACCAGTTGCACTACGGCCTGCCCGGCTTCTCCGACGCGCTGACCGTCAGCCGGGGTCTGGGCTTCCCGCCGGAGTTGATCGCCCGGGCCGAGGCCCACCTGGACCACAGCGAGGGCCAGGCCGTGGCGCTCATGCGCCAGGTGCACCAGGCCCGCCAGGAGGCCGAGGCGGCGCGCGCCGAGGCCCAGGCCGACCGCCTGGCCGCCGCCAGTGAGCGCCAGGAGGCCCGGCGGCTCGTGAAGCAGGCCCGCGAGGAGCGCTCCGGGGCCGTGGGCGAGGGCAAGCGCCGGGTGCGCGAGGTGGCCAAGCGCCTGGAGCAGCGCCTGGAGGAACTGTACAACCGCACCCAGGCCGCCGAGGCCGCCGGGGAGCCTCCCAAGCCCGGACAGGTCAAGCAGGAGCTTTACCAGGCCCGGCGCGAGGCTTTTGCGCAGGTGGACCAAGCCGTGGGCGCCTCCACGCCGGCCCTGGAGCAAGCCCCGCCCGCCGCCGCCGACCCCCGCCGCCTCAAGGCCGGCGACGCGGTGGAGCTTTTCAGCCTGGGCCAGCGGGGGGTGCTCCTGGAGGACCCCCGCCCAGGCGCCGAGAGCGTGGCCGTCTCCGTGGGCGTGGCCGGGGTGCGGGTGCTGGTGCCCCTGCGCGAGATGGCCCCCCTGCCGGCCGGCCAGCGCCCCGAGCCGATCCGGCGCGAGGTCTTCGTGCAGGCATCGGCTGGCGACGGCCTGGACCTGAACGTGGTGGGCCTGACCGTGGAGGACGCGCTACCCCTGGTGGACAAGGCCCTGGATCAGGCCATCCTGGCCGGCAAGCCCCAACTGGCCGTGGTGCACGGCGTGGGCACCGGCCGGCTCAAAGCGGCGGTGCGCGAGTACCTGGACCACCACCCCTACGTGGTGGCCACCCGCCGGGCCGAGGGCAGGCGCGGCGGCAACGGCGTGACCGTGGCGGAGCTGAGGGAATGAGCATCAGTGTCGTCCTTCATGCCCTCAGCGGGCCAGGGATGGCCCGCC
>JACQYR010000013.1:5006-16768 GCA_016208115.1 Desulfarculus sp. | reverse complement strand
TGGCGTGATTTCGGAAGCTTGCCAAAATTTACTTTTGGCAAGCGCCAAGAGGAGAAAGCCATTGATCCACCCCAGGCAAGCAGGGCTTGCCTGGGGACCCCGGGGATGGCTTTCTCCGACCCACTCCTAGTGCTTAAAGGCCCGCTGGCCGGTGAAGACCATGGCCGCCGGCGGGCTGGCCTGGTTGCAGGCCGCGATGGACTCCCAGTCGCGCATGGAGCCGCCGGGGTGGGCCACGCAGGTCACGCCCTCCTTGAGCCCCACGTCCACGCCGTCGCGGAAGGGGAAGAAGGCGTCGCTTATCATCACCGAGCCGGGCAGCCCCGCCCGGTCCACCTGGGTCTGGGCGTCAATGGCGTCTATCTGGTTGCGGGGCCTCTTGCCGGCCTCGGCCTCCAGCACCAGCTCGTCGTATTTCTTGCCGTGGCGCTGCCAGGCCAGGCGGTTGGCGTACTTGGTGTAGGCCTTGTACACGGCGATGCGCGCCACGCCCACCCGGTCCTGCTCGCCCGTGCCGATGCCCACGGTGCAGCCGTCCTTGACGTAGAGCACGCTGTTGCTGGATACCCCCTGCTCCACGGCCCAGCCGAAGACCACGTCGCTCAGCTCGCGGGCGTCGGGCTGGCGAATGGGCTCGTAGACCTGGCCCTGGTGCTCGCAGCGGGCCGGCAACAGGTCGGCCGGCGTCTTTACCCGGTTGAAGCTGCTGGTCTGTAAGACCATGCCGCCGTCCATCAGGCTCTTGATGTCCAGGAAGCGCTGCTCGCGGTAGGCGGCCAGGCCGGCGATTTTGGGCAGGCGCAGGATGCGCAGGTTCTTGCTCTTCTTGAGGATGTCGAGCGCGCCCTCCTCGTAGTCCGGGGCGGCCACCACCTCCAGGTACAGCTCGTGCATCAGCTCGGCGCAGGCTTTAGTCACCGGGCGGTTCAGCACCGCCGCCCCGCCGAAGGCGGCGATGAGGTCGGCCATGAAGGCCTTGTGGTAGGCCTCGGCGATGTCGTCGGCCATGGCCACGCCCGAGGGGTTGTTGTGCTTCATGATGGCCGCCGTGGGGCGCTCGCTCAGGTAGCGCAGGATGTGCAGGGCGTTGTCCACGTCGGTCAGGTTGGTCTTGCCCGGGTGCTTGCCGGCCTGGGGCATCTGGTCCTCGCCGAGCGCGCTGACCAGGCCGCGCCCCGGCTGGATCATCTCGATGTCGCCCACCTTGAGGTTGCCGCCCACCAGCTCGTAGAGAGCGGCCTCCTGGCCGGGGTTCTCGCCGTAGCGCAGGCCCTTCTCCACCAGGCCGCCGCCGTCCTCCAGCTTCCAGGTGCGCTTTTTGTAGCGCAGCACGGTCTCGCCCACGGTGATGGTCACCTCGGGGGGGAAGTGGTCGTCCATGACGGTGCGGTACTGGGCCTTGATGTCGCTCACGGCAAATCCTCCCAAACGATACGTAATTAAATTGCGATGAGGCTGATTCTAGGGGAGCGGGGCCTGGCGGTCAAGGGAGGGGGTGGGTGGCACTTGCCTGCTCAGGCCACCCTGGCCGCTGGCGGGCCGGCCGGGACCTCCCTGGCCACCTGGGCGGCCAGGGCCTGCTTGGCCGTCTCCAGGTCGTAACGGGCCTGGAGGTTCATCCAGAACTCGGGCTCCAGGCCGAAATAGCGCCCCAGACGCAGGGCGGTGTCGGGGGAGATGCCGCGCTGGCCGCGCACGATCTGGTTGACGCGCCCAGGCGGCACCCGCAAGGCCCGCGCCAACTGGTTCTGGCTGATGCCCATGGGCACCAGGAACTCCTCGGCCAATATCTCGCCGGGGTGTATGGGCGGCAGGCGGTGGGGGGTCATTGAGCGGCTCCCTTGACAACCTAGTGGTAATCAACTATCTCCACTTGGTGGACGTGTCCGTCCCGCCAAATGAAGCAAATTCGGTACTGATCGTTGATCCTGATGCTGTGCTGCCCCTGCCGGTCGCCCCGCAGGGCCTCCAGGCGGTTTGCGGGGGGCACGTTTTAAGGCTCTCCAGCGATATGGCGGCGTTGAGCATCTCCAGCTTGCGCCTTGCCGACCTTTGCATGGCCAGGGGGAGCCGCCGCGAAACCTCCATATTGAAGAGCCTGGCGGCCTCCTTGTCCCTGAAGCTCAGTATCATGCCGAAATGCTATGACGCCAAGCGTGATATGTCAAGCGTAATGAGCCTAGAGTGGTTGGGCTAGGCATGGAGTAGCTTGCATTACGGATGATTAGGTCGGCTACAGCCCCAGCTCGTCGTTGATCTCCCGCATGGCGCTCACCGCCAGGGCCGCGAAGTCAGCGAGCGGGATGCCCAGTTGCTCGCACAAGAGGATGTGCCCGCGGTTGACGCTTGCCGCGAAGGCCTTTTCCTTCATGCGCTTGACCACGCTCCCCGGCTTTACGCTGCCCAGCTTCTTGTCGGGATAGACCATGGCCGTGGCCATAATGAGGCCGGTGATGGTCTCGCCGCAGGTGAGCGCGATGTCCAGGGGCGTGGCGCGGACGAGCCCCAGGTTCTCGGCGTTGTGGGCGGCGATGGCCTGCAACACCCCGGCGGGCAGGCCCAGGGGCTCTAAAATCTGGCGAGTAACCAGGCCGTGGCGGGCCATGTCGTTCACGGTCTGGTCGTAGTCCAGGTCGTGCAAGAGGCCGGCCAGGCCCCACGGGGCCTCGTCCTGGCCCAGGCGGCGGGCCAAAGCCACGAGCACCGCCTCGGCGGCCAGGCAGTGACGCCTTAGCCGCTGATCGGGGCAGTGCTCTTGGAGGAGGGCCAGGGCCGCGGCGCGATCCATGACGGCAACCTCATTAACCAACCGCAAAGCCGCCCCGGACCGGGAGGTCTGGGGCCGCGACCGGCCTAGGAGGCCAGGGCGCGGGTCTTCTTCTTGAGGCGGCTGAGCTTCTTGCGCATGATCTCCAGCTCGGACTTGCTGGCGCCCTCGCGGGCCGCGTCGCGCTTGGCCTTCAGGGCCTGGTAGGCGGCCTTGGCCTCGCGGATGGCGCCGGTGTCCACCTTCTTGCCCTCGTCCACGATGCCCCGGGCTTCCTTGATGCCGGCGATCAGCTCCGCCTTGTTCATGGCGTGCACGCCCAGCATGCTCTCGATGGTCAGGGCCAACTCCAGGAGTTCCTTGGCGGTCATCCTCTCCAGGGGTTTTTCCTTGGTCTGCTTCTCGGCCATGGCTTATCAGCCTCCACAAAGCTAGGGGCCGTTAAAGCCCCAGGTGTTGACTTTTATACTGAAAGGGCGAGTTTACTAGCAGATGCCCCGCTTGGCAATCAATTTCCTCAAGATGCCGCCATCGCCCCCAACGGGAGCCGGCCAGGCCAGGTCAAGGGGGGAGCGCCACCCGACCCGTGGTTGGGAGCCGCGGCTGGCCGGGGGATCGTAGCCCCACAGCCTCTCAACGGGAGCCGGTCAGGTTCGGCTGGGGAGGGCGCCGCCCGACCCGTGGTTGGGAGCCGCGGCTCGCGGCCTTGGCAATTATTTTTCCTTGTCCTCCTTGGCCGTCCCCTGGGCCATCTTGAGGAAGGGCGTGAACAGGTCCAGGGGCAGGGGGAACAGGGTGGTGGAGTTGTTCTCGGCGGCCACCTCGCGCAGGGTCTGCAAGTAGCGCAGTTGCAGGGCCTGGGGGTGCACGGCGATGATCTCGGCGGCCTGGGCCAGCTTCTGGGCGGCCTGGAACTCGCCCTCGGAGTTGATGATCTTGGCCCGGCGCTCGCGCTCGGCCTCGGCCTGCTTGGCCATGGCCCGCTGCATCTCCTGGGGCAGGTCAATGTACTTGACCTCCACGGTGGCCACCTTGACCCCCCAGGGGTCGGTGTGGGTGTCCAGTATCTCCTGGAGCTGGGCGTTGATCTTGTCGCGCTCGGCCAACAGGTCGTCCAGTTCCACCTGGCCGCAGACGCTCCTGAGGGTGGTCTGGGCCAGTTGGCTGGTGGCGTAGAGGTAGTCCTCCACCTGCACCACGGCCTTGACCGGGTCCACCACCCGGAAGTAGACCACGGCGTTGACCTTGATGGAGACGTTGTCGCGGGTTATGACATCCTGGGGCGGCACCTCGATGGCCACCAGGCGCAGGGTCACCTTGACCATGCGGTCTATCACCGGGATGAGGATGATGAGCCCCGGCCCCTTGGCCTTGATTACCCTTCCCAGGCGGAAGATCACCCCGCGCTCGTACTCCTTGAGCACGCGCAGCGCCGTGGCCAGGAACAGGACCACCAGCACGATGACCGGAAACAGGCCCCCGACCAGGCCCAGCAGGGCGGCGGTAAGGTTCATGATACGTCCTCCTTGCGGCCAGGGTGGTCAGGCGTAGCCGATCTCCGGCGTCAGCCGCCGGCCGCTTTTGACGAAATTGCCGCTGCCCCGCGCGATCTCGCGGCCCTCGTGGTCCAGGATGCGGCTCTCGGCGATGAACAGCTTCTTGGCGGCCATGACCACCCGGCCTTGGCAGCGAATGGTGCCCTGGCTTACCGGCCGCTCCAGGTAGGTGGTGAAGCTGATGGTCAGCACGAAGAAATCGGGCACCAGGGAGTTGGTGGCAAAAAAAGCCGCGTCGTCCAGGCCCTTGAAGTACAAGGCCCCGTGGGCGGCGTGGGCGGCGTGGAAGAAGTCGGGGCGCACCTCCATCACCACCTCGGCCTGGCCCTCGGTGATGGTCAAGCGGGGGCGGAAGAACTGGTTGATGGGCGCGGACTGGTACATGCGCTCCAGTTTGCGGTAGTGCTCGTCGAGGTTCATGAAGCCGGGTCCCCTGCGTGATGATGGTTGAGTGTTCAGCCCAGGTAGATGTGGGTCAGTTCGTGGATCAGGCGATGAAAGGCCTCGTGCCGCCCCGGGCCGATGCGCTGGGCCTCCAGCAGATCGAAACTCTTGCTCAGTTCCGCCTCCTCGGCCCGGCCCAGGCGCTCGTCGGCCAGGGCGAAGAGCACGTTGTCCTCCGGGGGGATGTGGGCGCGCAAGAGGGCCACGTACTCCCGGCCGGCGGCGGTGAGGGCCTGGGCCTCCTCTTGCTGGCCGGCGGCCAGGCCCTCCATGGCCAGGGCCAGGCGCCCCACCAGTTGGCGGCCCAGGGCGTGCTCGGCCAGCATCACCGCGATGGGGCCGCTGTCATGGGGCAGCCCGGTCTTTTCCAGGGCCGGGAAGAGATACTCCTCCTCCTTGCCGTGGTGGCATTTGTCCACGAATACGCGCAAGAACTCCAGCACCTGGGCCAAGTGGTCGCTGGCCACGGGTTCGCCGGCCTCCAGGTGGCCGCACATCACCTCCAGCACGGCCAGCACCTTCATGACGCCCTGGTGCTCGGCCTTCAACTCCGCCGTTGGCGCGCCCATGGCCCCCTACCTTTCTTCGCTATGCGTCCGATCCTGGGGCAAGGCCGGCTCCACCCAGAGCGTCAGCCCCTCCACCCTGCCCACCACCACCTCCTGGCCAGCCTCCAGCGACCCGGCCGCTTTGACCCGCCAAATCTCGCCCAGCACCCGGGCCTTGTCCGGCGAGAGCATCACCCCTGGCTGGCCGATCAGCCCCTCCTGGCCGGTGACGCTCCGCCTGGTCTGGGCCCGCCCGGCCACATAGGCCACGCCGGCGAAGAAGGCGATCACCGCCGTCACCGTGGGCAGGAGCACCAGCAGCGAAACCCCGGCCAGATCGCCAGGGCCGTCAAAGAGCATCAGCGAGCCCAGGACCAGGGCCGCCGCCCCGCCCAGGCTCAGGAGGCCGTGGCTAATCACCTTGATCTCGGCCACGAAGAGCACCACCGCCAGGCCGATCAGGGCCAGGCCGGCGTAGGAGACCGGCAGGGCGCTGAGGGCGAACAGGGCCAAGAGCAGACTCAGGCCCCCCACCACGCCGGGCAGCACCGCGCCGGGGGTGGATAGCTCGAAGTAAAGGCCGGCCAGGCCGATCATCAAGAGGATGTAGGCCAGGTTGGGGTTGGCCAGGGCACTCAAGAGCTTTTCGCGCCAGGAGGGCTCTTGGAAAACGATGGCCCGGCCCTGGCCGCTGATGACTCGCTGGCCGGCGGCGGTGGCCACGGTCACGCCCTCCAACTGGCCCAGGAGCGAGGCCAGGTCGCTGGCCATGAGGTCAATCAGGCCGGCGGAGAGGGCCTCATTGGCCTCCAGGCTCTTGGACTGGGTGACCATCTGCTCGGCCAGCTCCAGGGGCCGGCCCCGCTGGCGGGCCAGGCTCTGGGCATAAGCCTTGAGGTCCTCGGTGACCTTGTCGCCCATGGGGCCCTTGATCTCGCTGCCGCCGGCCCCCACGGGGTGGGCCGCCCCGATGTTGGTGGCCGGGGCCATGGCGGCAATCGGCGCCGCCAGCACCAAAAAGGCCCCCGCCGAGGCGGCCCGCGCCCCGGACGGGGCCACGTAGACGGCCACCGGCAGGGGGGCGGCCAGGATGTCGCTGACCATCTGGCGCATGGACTCGGCCAGGCCGCCGGGGGTGTCCAGTTGGATCACCGCCAGGCCGGCCTGGGCCTGGGCCGCCTCCTTCAGCGCCCGTCGCAGGTACAGGGCGCTGCCGGGGTTGACGGTGTCTTTTAGCTCGACGACCCACACCGGGCCTGACCCGGCGGGCGGGGGCGCCTGGAGGGGCTCGCCGGCCAGGGCCAGGGAAACCAGCCCCCAGACCAATAGGCAGACCCCCAGGGCCGGGGCGCCCTGGGCCAGGCGTTGGGCAAACTGTGTCATGCCCCCAGTGTACAGCAAAAGGCAGGGCGGAATCAGCTAGGCCGGCGCCTGCCGCAAGGCCCGGGCCAGCTCCTTGAGGTCACGGTAGGCCTCGGCCTTGCGGGCCGGGTCGCGCAGCAGAAAGGCCGGGTGGAAGGTGGGCAAGAGGGGGATGCCCTGGAAGTCGTGCCAGCGGCCGCGCAGGGCGCTGATGGGCGCGTCGCTGTTGAGGAGCGCCTGGGCGGCGGGGCGGCCCAGGGTGCAAATCACCCGAGGGGCCACGGCCCGTACCTGGGCCTCCAGGAAGGGCCGGCAGGCGGCGGCCTCCAGGGGCTGGGGGTCGCGGTTGCCCGGGGGGCGGCACTTGACGAGATTGGTGATGTAGACCTCAGCCCGCTTCAGCCCCACGGCGGCCAGCATGCGGTCCAATAGCTGCCCGGCTGGCCCCACGAAGGGTAGCCCCTGCTGGTCCTCCTGGGCGCCGGGGGCCTCGCCGATGAGCATCAGGCCGGCCCCGGCCGGGCCGTCGCCGAAGACCACCCTGCGCCGGCCCTGGTGCAGGGGGCAGCGCCGGCAGTCGGCTAGCGCCAGGGCCAGGCCCTCCAGGCTGGGCTGCTCCAGGTCCAGGGGCGTGGGCGGGGCCAAAGGCGGCGCGCCCAGGGACAGAAGCCGGTCCAACTGGGCCGGGCCGCCCTCCACCAGGCTTAGGCCCAGGCGCTGGCGGCAGGCCAGGTTGTCGCGCAAGGCGCCCAGGGCTTGGGGGATGGCGGTCATGGCCATGATTATTGGGCCGGGGCCAGGCCCAAGAGGGCGGCCACCCGGTCCAGCAGGCGGCCAGCCACCTCCTCCTTGCTTAAGAGCGGCAGGGCCTCCACGGCGCCGTCGGCAAAGAGGAAGTGCACCCGGTTGGTGGGCACCGCGAAGCCCGACTGAGGGTCGCTAACGTCGTTGGCCACCAGCATGTCCAGGTTCTTGGCCTTGAGTTTCATGGCCGCATGGGCCAAGACGTCGGTGGTTTCGGCGGCGAAGCCCACCAAGAGGCGCCCGGCCTTGGCGCGCCCCAGCTCGGCCAGGATGTCGGTGGTGTGGGTCAGCTCCAGGGTTTCGCCCTGGCCGGCCTTTTTCTTGACCTTGTGGGGCTTGCTCTCCAGGGGGGTGAAGTCGCTCACCGCCGCGGCCTTGACCACCACCTGGGCGCCCTCGGCGGCGGCCATCACCGCCTGGTGCATCTGGGCGGCGCTGGTGACGCGCACGGTCTTGACCCCGGCGGGAGGGGCCAAATGGCTGGGACCCAGCACCAGGGTCACGGTGGCCCCCCGGCGGCGGGCCACCCGGGCTATCTCGATGCCCATGCGGCCGCTGCTGGGATTGCTGATGTAGCGCACCGGGTCCAGGTGCTCGCGGGTGGGGCCGGCGCTGACCACCAGGCGTACCCCCGCCAAGTCCTGGGGGCTGAGCAGGCAGAAAAGCTCCTCGGCGATCTCCAGGGGCTCGGCCATGCGGCCATAGCCTTCCTCGCCGCAGGCGGTGCGCCCCAGCCCCGGCCCCACGGTGCGCACTCCCCGGGCCTTGAGCCTGGCCAGGTTCTCGGCCACCGTGGGGTGGGCGTACATGTGGATGTTCATGGCCGGGGCCAACAGCAGCGGCGCCCTGGTGGCCAGCAGTATGGTGGACAAAAGGTCGTCGGCCAGGCCGCAGGCCGCCTTGGCGATGAGGTTGGCCGTGGCCGGGGCCACCACCACGGCGCTCGCCCAGCGGGCCAGCTCGATGTGGCTGATGGCCGCCTCCTGGCCGGGGTCGAACATGGTCTCGGCCACGGGGTTGCCGGTGAGCGCCGCCAGGGTCAGCGGCCCCACGAAGTTCCTGGCTCCGGCGGTCAGCACCGCGCGCACGCTATGGCCCCGCTGGGTCAGCAGGCTGGCCAGCTCGCAGGCCTTGTAGGCGGCGATGCCGCCGGTGATGCCCAGGAGCACCCCAGGCGGTTCAGGGCTGCCATTCATGGTCACCATACCTCGCTGGGCGGGGCGGGCCATGGATGGCCCGCCCAAAAGCGCAGGCCTCTTAGGCCAAGCTTTTGGGAGAGTTGGCCAAATTCACTTTGGCCAACTCGAGTGCTGAAAGTCCATGGATGGACTTTCAGCAGGTTATGACCCGTCGCTGGTGGGGGCCACCCACAGCTCGGCGGTGGTCTTCATCCAGCCCTCGGTGATCTGGATCACGCAGGTCTTGCCCGGCTTGGCGAAGAACAGGGCCGCCTTGGGGTACTTGAAGGAGCCCTTCAGGGTCCAGTTGTCCTTGGCCATGGATTCGATGAAGAAGTTGATGAGGCTCTCCAACTCCACGTTGTCGGAGAAGACCAGCACCCCGGCCTTGAAGGTGCCCACCCGGAAGATGGTGGACAACTCCTTGTCCAGCTTGAGTTGCACCGGCACCTGGATGTCGTCGAAGTCGTAGTAGCGCCCCAGGGCGCCCTGGCGTGGCCGGTCGCCAGAGGCGGTGGCGGCGCTGTCGGAGTCGCTCTTGAACAGGGAGCAGCCCGCCAAGAGCCCCAGCGACAGGGCCAGAATCAGGGCCGGGACCAGCCTAGGCATCGCGGTTTTCATCGCCTCATCCCCTTTGGCTGCACGACGTTTACGGCTCAGTCGCGGACAGCATCAGTTCGCTCATGGGCTTGCGTTGCGATTTTTGGTTGGTAGCCGCCGGCCAGCCCAGGGCCAGCACGGCCATCAGCTCGTATTCGGGGGGCAGGCTAAGTATCTGGCGCACCTTATCGGCCTGGTTAAGTATCTCGCCCAGCCACACCCCACCCAGGCCCAGGCCGTGGATCATCAGAAGCATGTTCTGCAAGCAGGCGCCCATGGCCTGGTGGTCCTTGACCTCATTGTACATGGAGGGCTTGTGGATGAAGACGGGGATGAGCACCGGCGCGCCGCGCACCACGGCCCCGTATTTGGTGCACTGGGCGATGCGCTCCTTGAGGGCCTCGCCGCGCACCACCAGGAAGCGCCAGGCCTGGTTGTTCTGGCCGCTGGGGGCCCAGCGCCCGGCCTCCAGGATGTCGGCCAGCAGGGCGTCGTCCACCGGCTGGGCGCTGAACCGGCGCACGCTGCGCCGGGCTTGGATCAGCTCAAGTAACTGTGCAGCCTGCAAGGCACTCTCCTGGTTGAGCTAACGGCATACTAGCAGCCGGTCACCAACGGGTCAAGCCGCGCCCCCGCCGCCGGCCTTGGCCGGCCATCCCATAAATGTGCAATCTCGGCTCCCAGGTCTAGACGATAAAAATTATTAAAGTATATTAAAAATGGTTTAGGGTGGCCCCCCGGCCAGGTCCCTGTGGCCGGGCCGGCGTTGTGGGGACAGGGGGCCATGGCGTGGAACATCATCAGGCAAGGAGCAAACAAGCTATGCCAGCCGACAAGGCGCCCAACGCAATAGGCGTGGAGGAGAGCGGACGGCGCACGGTCAACAGCATGTGCGGCATGTGCGCGGTACGTTGCCCCATCGAGGTGGAGGTGGAGAACGGCCGCGCGGTGTGGATTCAGGGCAACTCCAAGGACGCGGCCATGGGCACCAGCCTGTGCGCCAAGGGCGCGGCGGGCCTGTCCTTTGAGTACGACGACCAGCGCCCCCAGCAGCCCCTGATCCGCTCCGGCCCCCGGGGCTCGGGCCAGTGGCGCCGCGTCTCCTGGGACGAGGCCCTGGACTACGTGGCCAACGGACTCAAGCAGGTCATCAGCGAGATGGGCGGCCGGGCCGTGGCCATCTCCGACCGCGGCGGCCCCTTCACCGACCTGACCAAGAGCTTCGTCAAGGCCCTGGGCTCGCCCAACTACTTCAACCACGACTGCACCTGCGCCCGCAACGTGCACCACGCGGCCCGCACCCTCTTCGGCTGGGGGCGCAAGGGCTTCAACTACGATATCAAGAACGCGCGGCACATCGTGCTCATCGGCCGCAACCTCTTGGAGTCCTTGCAGGTCAAGGAGGCCAAGGAGTTCATGGACGCCCTCGACAAGGGCGCCAAGTGCACCTACATTGACGTGCGCGCCACCACCACGGCCAGCAAGGCCACGCGATTCTGGCAGATACCGCCCAACACCGAGTACGCCCTCAACCTGGCCTTCATTCACCAAATACTCAAGGAACAGCTCTACGACGCCCAGTTCGTGGCCCGCTGGGTGACCGGCCTGGAGGAACTGGCGCGTTTCGTGGAGCCCTACACCCCCCAGTGGGCCCAGGAGCAGACCGGCGTGCCGGCGGCCGAGATAATGGCCTTCGTGCGCGAGGTGGCCGCCGACGCCCCCAAGGTGGTCTTCCATCCCGGCTGGATGGTGGCTCGCCACCACCAAAGCTTCCACACCAGCCGCACCAGCTACATACTCAACCTGCTCTTGGGGGCCATCGAGAGCCCCGGCGGGCTCATCATCGCCAAGGGACCGGGCGACGCCGGCAAGAAGGGCCTGAAAAGCCTGGGCGCCCTCATGCCCGCCGTGGAGGAGCCCCGCGTGGACGGCATCGGCAGCAAGTACAAGCACTGGGACGCCGAGGCCGGGCTGCTGCACCTGCTTTACGAGGCCCTGGAGACCGGCCAGCCCTACCCCCTGGGCGCCTACATCGCCTACCGCCACGACCCGCTCTCGGCCATGCCCGACCCCGAGGCCCAGCAGAAGGCCCTGGACAAGCTCAAGCTCCTGGTGGCCATTGACGTCAACTACAGCGAAACCGCCTGGCGGGCCGACGTGATCCTGCCCGAGTCCACCTACCTGGAGCGGGCCAACATCCTGGGAGGCAAGAACGGCCCCAAGCCCGGCCTGGTCATGCGTGACCAGTGCATCGCCCCGCGCTTCGACAGCCGGCCCGCCTGGTGGATATTCAAGGAGTTGGCCAAACGTTTGGGCGTGGGCCAGTACTTCCCCTTTGAGACCATCGAGGACATCTGGCGCTACCAGCTCACGGACACCGGCGTGGACATCGAGACCCTGCGCGCCAAGGGCTCGGTGGCCTTCGCCGCCAAACCCATCATGTGGGACCGCGCCGAGGGGCTCAAGTTCAAGACGCCCTCGGGCAAGATCGAGTTGGTCAGCA
>JACQYR010000013.1:0-4906 GCA_016208115.1 Desulfarculus sp. | reverse complement strand
ACTGTGCCCCGAGAACCGCCTGTGGCTGCACCCGGAGCCCGCCGGCGTCCTGGGACTCAAGGACGGCGACCTGGTGGAGATAGCCAACCAGGGCGTCACCGTGCAGGGCCGGCTCAAGATCACTCCCTGGATACACCCCCAGGCCGGCTTCATGCTGCACGGCTTCGGCCACAGCGTGCCCTGGAACACCAGGAGCTTCAACCGCGGCATGGCCGACCAGCGCCTGATGGCGGGGCTCTTGCACTCCTACGACCCCCTGGGCGGCGGCAACAACCTCACCGAGAGCGTCATCAGCGTAACGAAGGCCGGCGCGGAAGGGGGCAAGTAAGATGAGCAACTACTACCTGCTGCAAAACGCCCAGCGCTGTATCGGCTGCCAGGCCTGCCAGGTGGCCTGCAAGTCCAACAAGGGCCTGGGGCCGGGGCCGGCCCTGTGCCAAAACATCAGCGTGGGCCCCAGCGAAAAGGGCGGCATCCCGGCGGTGCGCCAGGTCTTCATGCCCTGCTTCCACTGCGAGGAGCCCTGGTGCCTGCACGTCTGCCCCACCGGGGCGGTGCGCCGCCGTTCCCAGGACGGCATCGTGTACATCGAGGCCTCCCAGTGCATCGGCTGCAAGAGCTGCATCATGGCCTGCCCCTGGGGGGCCTGCCAGTGGGACCCGGCCAGCCACCGGGCGGTGAAGTGCGACTACTGCATGGACCGCCTGGACCAGGGCCAGAAGCCGGCCTGCGTGACCAAGTGCCTGACCCAGTGCCTAGACTTCGGCCTGGCCGAGGGCCTGCCCGACGACCGCCGCCAGCGCTTCGCCCAGGCCGTGGCCGCCGAGGATAAGTCCAGCGGGGGCAAGGGCTAGCCGTGCAGGGCGGCGGCGGAGTGCATCAGCCCCTGGAGGAGCCGGTGCTCCTGATGCGTTGCGCCGCCCTCAAGGCCCCGGACCTCAACTCCTACCTGGAAGGCGGCGGCTTCGTGGGGGCCGCCGCCTGTGCCGACCTTAGCCCCCTGGAGGTCATCACCACCCTGCGCCAGGCGAGCTTACGCGGCCGGGGCAGCGACGGCCAGCCGGTGTTCCTCAAGTGGTTCGCCTTCTCGCGGGGGCGGGGGCCGGGCCTGTTGGTGGTGGACGCCCGCCAGTTAGACCCCCGCGGCCTGGCCAACCAGGCCCTGATTCTGGGCAACCCCTTCGGCCTGCTGGAGGGCCTTGCCATAGCCGCCCTGGCCCTGGGGGCCAGGCGGGCGCGGGTGCTGTTGCCCCCCGGCGCCCAGGACCAGCGCCATTTTCTGCAATCAGCCCTTGGCCAATACCTGAGCCTGCGCCCCCTGGAGGGACAGACCCCAGACCTGGAGTTGGAGTTCGCGGAAGACGCCCCTCCGGCCCCCGCCGGCCAGGGCCGCGCCCTGTGGCACTGCCTGGAGACCTGGCACCAGATCACCCTGGTCTTCGCCCTGGGGGTGAGGCGCTTTTTGGACCAGGGCATGGGCGGCCAGGGTGGCACCCGCCTGGTCACCGTGGGCGGGGCGGTACGCCAGCCCGGCCTGGTGGAGGTGCCCATGGGCGCCCACCTCTGGCAGGTCTTGGAGGCCGGCGGCGGTCTGAGCCAGCCGGAGCGCTTCCAGGCCCTGTGCCTGGACGGGGGCCTGTCGGGGTTTCTCTCCCTGGAGGCGGCGGCCACGCCCCTGGCCCCGGAGGAACTGGTCAGCGCCCGCGTCAATCCCGGCTTCGGTACCCTGTGGGCCTGGCAAGAGGGGGTCTGCCTGGTGCGGCGGGTGGGCCAGGCCCTGGAAGAAATAAGCCGCCGCTCCGGCGGGGATCAGCCGGCCAGCCAGGCCACCCGCCAGGCCCTGGCCCTGGTGGAGGAGTTGGCCCAGGGGCGCGGCGGGCCGGGCAGCCTGGTGCGGCTGGATGAATTGTGCCAGGAACTCCAGTACCTGGGCGCGCCGGCGGCCTGGCCCCTGGCTAGCGCCCTGACCCACTTCGCGCCCCACTGGCAAGAGCACCAGGAAGGGCGCCCCTGCCTCCAAGCCTGAGACGCCGGCGTTCCAGCCGAAGAAATGCACGGGCGGGGATAACCCCCACCCTTACATCAAGAATAAAACAACGATTACGCAGTCTTAATGTAGGGGCGGGGTTTACCCCCGCCCGTCTTGTCCAGTTCAGAACGCCATGCCGTCATGTTAGGCCAAGGGTCATCCCGCCCCTCAGGCCGCGTCGCCGGGCAGGGGCGGCTGGGGATGTTCCCCGGCTAGGCTGCCGGCGAAGCTCTGGCGGCGGCAATCGGGGCACAGATGGTGGAAACGCTGGGTGCCCCGGTCCACCACCTGGTTGTCCACGTTCTTGATGAGCAGGTTGTCCACGTTGCGGATCAGCCCCATGGGCGCGTAGTGGGTGCCGCACATCTGGCAGGTCTGCAACTTGACCCGGTTGACGATGGTGCCCGACATCAAAAGGATGCGCTCGTCCTCCTTCTCCTCCAACTGCAAGGCGCCGGTGGGGCAGATGTTGACGCAACTTCCGCAACCGATGCAGTGGGGCAGGCCGTGCACGTAGTCCTTGAGGATCAGTGAGCTTTCGCCTGCGTGGAAGAAGGAGATGGCCGCCACGCCCATCTTGTCGCGGCAGACCTCCACGCACTTGCCGCAGCGCTCGCAGATGTCGCAGCGCATGCAGCGGCGGGCCTCCTTTTGGGCCGCCTTCTCGTCCAGGCCCCGCTCCACCCGGTCAAAGGTGTGCATGCGCCGGTCCAGGTCTATCAGGGGGTTCTCCTGGCGCTGGATGAAGGCCTTTTCCTGGTAATTCATGAGAATGGGGCTGACCATGTCCCGGGGGCGGGGGGTGAACTTGCTGGGCAGGGGCAGGCCGCGCAGATAGGCGTGGATGGCATAAGCGCCCCTTTTACCGGCGCCGATGGCCTGCACCACGGTGGCCGGCCCGGTGACGGCGTCGCCGCCGGCGAAGACGTCGGGCAGGCTGGTGCGCTGGGAAGGCGCCTGCACCTTGATGGTGCCCTTCTTGGTCAGCTCGATGGCCCCCAGGCCGGGGTAGTCCTCCAGGTTGGGCGATTGGCCGATAGCCGCGATCACCGCGCCCACCGGCATCTTGTAGGCCGAGCCCTCAATGGGCTCGGGCCGGCGGCGGCCGCTTTCGTCGGGGTCGCCCAGGTTGGCCATGAGGCACTCCAGGGAGTCCACCTTGCAGTAGGAGCCATGAATGCGCGCCGGGATGGTCAATTGATGGACATGGATGCCTTCCTCGGCCATCTGGATGATCTCCTCGAAGTGGGCGGGCATCTCCGAGCGCGAGCGGCGGTAGACCACGCTGACCGAGGAGCAGCCCAGGCGCACGCAGGTGCGCGCCGCGTCCACGGCGGCGTTGCCCCCGCCCACGATGGCCACCCGGTCGGCGGGCTTTATCTTGAGCCCGAAGGACACGTCCTTGAGGAATTGCAGGGCGCTGACCACCTGGGGATACTCGGCCTCGCCCTCAAGGTCCAGTTTGAGCCCCTTCCAGGCCCCAATGCCCAAAAAGAAGGCCTTGTAGCCGTCGGCCCTGAGCTGGTCCAGGCCCAGGCCGGCGCCCACGGGGGTGTTGACCACGATCTCCACGCCCATGGACTTGATGGCCTCCACCTCGGCGCGCACCACGGAGCGGGGCAGCCGGAACTCGGGTATGCCGGCCATCATTAGGCCGCCGGGCTCGGGCATGGCCTCGAAGACCGTGACCTGGTAGCCCTCCCAGGCCAGAAAGTAGGCCGCCGTGAGCCCCGCCGGGCCGGAGCCGATGACCGCCACCTTTTCGGCGTGCTTGGCCTTGGGCTGGGGCAGGCCGTAGCCAGGGCCTTTTTCCATGACCATCTTGGCGGCCAGGCCCTTCAAGTCCTTGATGGCCAGGGGCTTGTCCAGATAGCGCCGCTGGCACCAGGACTCGCAGGGGTTGGTGCAGACCAGGCCGCAGACCCAGGGGAAGGGGTTGTCGCGGCGTATCAGCGCGATGGCCTCCTCGTAGCGGCCATGGCCGATCAGGGCGATATAGGAGGGCACGTCTATGCCGGCGGGGCAGTTGAGCTGGCAAGGGGCCGAGGATTCCCGCTTGAGGCCGTCCTTGTCGTAGACCACGCGGGCCTTGTCGGCGTGGGGGCCGGGTTCGAACATGGGGGCGATATGCATGATGCTCTCCAGTGGGTGAGGCGATGGCCCCCTAATAATAAATCCCCTTAGCGTTTAGTTCAATTGGCTGGACCGGATTTGCACAATTCGGGATGGTTGCAGGCAGGCAAGCCTGGCCCCCTCGCCCCTGCCCTCGCCCCCGGTGGGGGAGAGGGGGCAAGAGGGCTGACCAGGAGCGCGGAGGCTGCTTAAGCCACCCGGCAACCCCTCGACGGGAGCCGCCGGCGCTGGCGCGGGCCACAGCCCCAACCGACCCGTTTACGCCCGCCGCGGCTCGCGGCCCGACCCGCATATGCCCCGTGGGGGGTACCCCACCCCATCCCGGCCGAAACGCCGGCGAGCCCTCAACGGGCGCCGCCAGCCCCGGCCAGCGGGACAGCCTGGCCCGACCCGTTTATGCCCCATGGGGGGCACCCCATTACTTGAGGGCCTGGCGGAAGCTCTCCAGGGTGGCCTTGGCCGGGGCGGCCCGCATCAGGGGCGACTGCTCCAGGCTGGCGGCCTTTTGCATGAAGGCGGCCCGGTCGGGCTTTTCCTCCACCTGCATGCCGGCGGCCTTGAGCTCGGCTTCGACGCGGCGAATCGTCTCTAGGACGGCGGCAGTTTCCGGGTCCGATTTGAATATCGGGACGATAACGACCTGGATGGGCGCCAGGCGCGGCGGCAGGATCAGGCCCTGGTCGTCGCCGTGCGTCATGATGATGGCGCCCACGAAACGAGTGGACAAGCCCCAGGAGGTCGTCC
>JACQYR010000082.1 GCA_016208115.1 Desulfarculus sp. | reverse complement strand
TGTTTGACCAGCCCTTCAGCCTGGAGCGGGTCATGGCCGCCCTGGTGGAGCGGCACAAGAACGCGGCCGGCTCATGATCCAGATCAACCCCCAGGCCTGCACCGGCTGCGGCACCTGCGCCCGTGATTGCCCCCTGGGCGTCATCGCCCTCAAGGACAAGAAGGCGCGCATCGGCGCTGGCTGCGTGGTCTGCCGCACCTGCCTCAAGGTCTGCCCGGCCGGCGCGGTGAGCGAGCAGGAGGAGCCCCTGGCCCCCGGGGTGCTGGCCTGCACGGCCTGCCCGGTGGGCTGCCGGGTGCCGCCGGGGCTCACCGGGGCCTGCCGCCGCTACCGCAACCAGGACGGCCGCCTGCAACGCGGCATGTTGCCCCTGACCTACGCCCAGGTGCAAGACCAGGTGGGGCCGCTCAGTGACCCCCTGCTGGACAGGCCGCTCATCACCGCCATCGGGGCCGGCGGCACCTATCCCGACTACGTGCCCGCGCCCTACATCGTCACCTCGGCGCGCGACGGCGTGGAGGTGGTCACGGCGGTCACCGAGGCGCCCCTGTCCTACTCCGGGGTCAAGGTCAAGGTGGACACCGACCTGCACCTGGGCCAGGAGGGCGACATCGTCACCTTCGAGGGCCGGCCCGTGGGCATGGTGGAGACCGAGGAGTACGGCTCCAAGATACTGGCCCTGGGGGGCGTCAACCGGCTGACCGGCAAGCACGGTTTCGCGGCGGCGCGGGCCGTGGCGGCCATCGCCAACCGCCAGAGCATCAGGCTCAAGGTGCGCGGCGGGGCCAGCCTGGAGGTGCGTGTGGGCGAGGCTCCCGTGATAAACGGCCAACGCGCCGGGCGCATGCGCGTGGGCTGCGGCTCGGCCACGGCCGGGCTCTTCGCGCCGTTTTTGCAGAAGGCCGCCGACGAGGTGATCGTCCTCGACACCCACATCACCAGCCTGTTTAGCCACCACGCCGCCGGCCGCTGCCTGGGGCTAGAGCCCCTGGGCCTGGAGTTGTGCTTCCAGCCCTCCACGCCCGGCCGCTATTTCGGCAGGCCAGGCCAGGGCTGGGGCGGCACCGACATCATTGAGCCGCTACAGATCATAGCCAATATTGATATCGCCCGCACGCCGGTGGGCAGCACCTTGTTCATCACCGAGACCACCGGCGAGCGGGCGGCCCTTTTCCAGTTGGGGGCTGATGGCCAATACCACGCAATCCCCCTGACCCCGGCGGCCAACGAGGCCCTGGCGGCCATTGCCGAGACCTGCCAGCAGTCGCGGGTCTCGGCGGTGTACGTGGGCGGGGCCGGCGGCTCGGCCCGGGCCGGGGTGGCGCGCTATCCCCTGCGCCTGACCAAGGCCGTCCACGCCGGCCAGGCCACGCTCACCGTGGGCGGGGCGCCGGTCTTCGTGCTGCCGGGAGGCGGCATCACCTTCTACGTGGACGTGGAGCGGGTGCGGCCGGGGAGCTTCACTTGGGTGCCCACGCCGGCCACCGTCTGCCCCCTGGAGTACACCATGCGCCTGGACGACTACCGGGCCATGGGCGGCCACACCGAGGCCATGAAGCCCTTCCCGGCTGGCGAGCCTAAATCGTGGAGCCCATAAGGGTCCTGCGCCCGGACCTGGTGGTGGTGGACTGGGGTCCCATGACGCTCTCGGTGCGGGCCTGGGCCGGCGGCAAGCCCCGGCCGGTGATGGCCGCCAAGGCAGCGTCTCACGCCTTGCAACTCCTGGCCCAGTTGGCCGATTTCCAGCATTACCTCAAGATGAACGCCCTGGACCTTCCCCAACGGGGCCGTCGGCCGGCGGTGGTGGTCCACGCCGCCGAGGCCTGCCAGCGGGTGGCCGCCGCCAGCGGGGTGAGGCTGACGCCCTTGGCCGCCGTGGCCGGGGCGGTGGCCGACCAGGTGGCCCAAGCGGCCTGGGACCTGGGCGCCGACAAGGTGGTGGTGAACAACGGCGGCGATGTGGGCTTACGCCTGGCGCCGGGGCGCCGGCTGCGCGTGGGCCTGCCGCTGTTTCCCGGCGGGCCCCTGGGGCACCAGCTCAACCTGCGCGGCGGCGACGACGTGGGCGGCGTGGCCACCAGCGGCTGGCCGGGGCGCAGTTTCAGCCCGGGTGTGGCCGAGCAGGTGGCGGTCTGGGGGGCCGACGGCGCCCTGGCCGACGCGGCGGCCACGGTGCTGGCCGGGGCCTGCCGGGTGGACTCGCCCCGGGTGCGGCGGGTGCCGGCCCGTGAACTTGACCCCGCCAGCGACGTGCCCGAGCTGCTGGTCACCACCCACGTGGACACCCTAAGCGACGACGAGGCCGCTCTGGCCCTGGCCGGCGGCGAGGCCCTGGCCCGCCGGCTGTCTCGGGGCGCAAGCTGCTCATCACCCGCCAGGCCGGCGGCGGCCTGCTGGCGCGCCAGGGCTGACAGCCCTTTCTCCACCGCGAGCCTTTTCCCTTGGACGCCCGCCGCCATCTGCTAGCATGGATGCAGGCAGCCACACAGGCGCCAGAAGGAGGCGGCATGGCCAGCTTTGATTACGACGTTGGCATCCTGGGCGGCGGGGCCGCCGGCCTGACCATGGCCGCCGGCGCGGCCCAGTTGGGGGCCAAGACCGTGCTCATCGAGCGCGCGCCTGACCTGGGCGGCGACTGCCTGCACTTCGGCTGCGTGCCCAGCAAGACCCTCATAGCCAGCGCCCGCGTATATCACCAGATGCGCCAAGCCGAGCGCTACGGCCTGCCGGCCCTGGAGGTCCCGCCGGTGGACTTCGCGCGGGTGGCGGCGCGCATCCGCGAGGTGATCGCCACCATCCAGGCCCACGACTCGCTGGAGCGCTTCTGCGGCCTGGGGGTGCGGGTGGAGTTCGGCCAGGCCCGCTTCGTGGACGAGCACTGCGTGGACCTGGAGGGCCGGCGCATCGCCGCCCGCTACTGGCTCATCGCCACCGGCTCGCGGCCCGCCCCGGCGCCGGTGCCCGGCCTGGCGGAGACGCCCCATATCACCAACCAGGAGATATTTTCCCTGGAGCGCCTGCCCGAATCCCTGCTGGTGCTGGGGGCCGGCCCTATCGCCATCGAGATGGCCCAGGCCTTCGCGCGCCTGGGCTCGCGGGTGACGGTGGTGCAACGCAGCGGCCAGATTCTCTCCAACGACGACCCCGACCTGGCCGGCCTGCTCCTGGAGACCCTGCGCGCCGAGGGCGTGGAGGTGATTCTGAACGCCCAGACGCTGGCCGCCCGCGACCTGGGCCACAGCCGCGAGCTGACCATCCGTGACGAGCACGGCGAGCGCCGCCTGAGCGCCCAGCATCTCCTGGTGGCCCTGGGGCGCGCGCCCAACCTGGAGGACCTGGGGCTGGAGGCCGCCGGCGTGGAGTACAACGCCAAGGGCCTCCAGTTGGACAACCGCCTGCGCACCAGCCAGCGGCACATCTTCGGGGCCGGCGACGTCACCGGGGCCTTCCAGTTCACCCACGCCGCCGGCTACGAGGCCGGGGTGGCCTTGACCAACGCCGTGCTGCGCCTACCGCGCAAGGCCGATTACACCCTCATGCCCTGGTGCACCTACAGCGATCCCGAACTGGCCTCCATCGGCCTCAATGAGAAGCAGGCCAAGGCCGCCCAGGTCGAGTACCAGGTATGGAGCGAGGATTTCGCGGCCAACGACCGCGCCTTGGCCGAGGGCAGCGCCCTGGGACGCATCAAGCTTCTGCTGGACCACCGCGAGCGGCCCCTGGGGGTGCAGATTCTGGGTCCGCGCGCCGGCGAGCTCCTCAACGAATGGGTGGCCGCCCTGGGCGGCGGGCTAAAGCTCTCCACCCTGGCCGGGGCCGTGCACCCCTACCCCACCCTGGGCGAGATCAACAAGCGGCTGGCCGGTAGCGTGCTGGCGCCCAAGCTTTTCTCGGAGCGGGTGCGCAAGGGCCTGCGCTTTTTCTTCAGCCTCAAGGGCCGCGCCTGCCCGGGGCCGCCCGCCCCTTGAGCGGCCAACGCCCCGGAGGCGGACGCAAATATCCCGGCCGGCCCGCCTGAATTCTGGTAAACTATGAGCCACATTCAGTGGGCCCGGCATGCCATTTTGGGGGATAGCCGTCTTTAGGTAGCCTGGAGCGGCACGGCCTACCGGACACGATTTATCATCTTCCAGCGAAGGCGCGCCATGTCCAGCCAGCCCCACACCTTCCACATCCCCGTCATGGGTACCGGCTTCACCATAGACACCCCTCTCAAGGTGGCCAGGTACGGCATCTCCTCGGTGATATCCCTGGTGGACGACGTGCTCATCGAGCAGGTGCGCCGCTTCCACTGCCAGCGCCTGGGCCGGCCCTACAACGCCATCGCCGCCAGCCAGGAGGATAGCCGCGCCCGGCGCATCACCGCCTACCTGGACCTGGTGGACCAGGTGGTGGCCGAGCAGGTCAAACAGTTACAGGCCTCACCCTTTGAGCCCGGCAGCGAGATCACCCGCTACTTTGAGCTGCTGCCCGAGTCGGACCTGAAGCGGGCCTACCGCGACATGCTGGACGCCACCGACCCCCAGGACCAGGCCCGCCGGCAGGATCAATTGCGCGCCCGCGCCCTGCCGGGCTCCATAGACGTCAACATCATGACCAAGCTGGACCGCGACGCCTACCGGGGCGGCCAAAAGCTGGCGCCCGAGTTCGCCGACGCCATGAGTGCCCTGCGCGGCTACGCCCAGAGCACCCTGCGCTCGGCCCTGGTCTTCTCGGCCGGCATCAACCGCCGCCTCTACACTTACGCCGCCAAATTCGACGACTTCATGCAGGACGAGGGCGCCCAGATCAAGAAGCAGATCACCCTCAAGGTCAGCGAGTTCCGCTCGGCCCTGATCCAGGGCAAGTTTCTGGCCAAGCAGGGCCTGTGGGTCAGCGAGTACCGCATCGAATCGGGCGTGAACTGCGGCGGGCACGCCTTCACCACCATGGGCCATCTGCTGGGGCCGGTGCTGGAGGAGTTTCGCCAAAAGAAGCAGGAACTGGTGCAGACGGTCATGGAGGTCTACCAGAAGGCCCTGCGGGACCTGGGCCGGCCGGTGGCGCCAGAGCCGCCGCCGGTGCGCGTCACCGCCCAGGGCGGCATCGGCACCGCCCAGGAGCACGAGTTTTTGCTGCGGCACTACCACCTGGACAGCGCCGGCTGGGGCAGCCCCTTCCTGCTGGTGCCCGAGGCCACCAACGTGGACCCGGCCCACCTGCAAAAGCTGGCCCAGGCCCAGGAGGGCGACATCTACCTGAGCCAGAGTTCGCCCTTGGGCGTGCCCTTCTGGAGCCTGAACACCTCGGCCAGCGAGGAGGCCAAGCGCCGCCGCATCCACCAGGGCAAGCCCGGCAGCCCCTGCCCCAAGCGCTTCGTGGCCCTGAACGCGGAATTCGGACCGGAGCCCATCTGCCCCGCTTCCCGCGAGTACATCCGGCGCAAGCTGGAGAGCCTGCACCAGCAAGGCCTGCAGGACCAGGCGCTGGACCAGGCCCGGGAGGCGTTGCTGGCCAAGGCCTGCCTGTGCCACGATCTGGCCGGCGGCGCCACCCTCAACTACGGCATAGACAGCCAGGCCACGCCCAGCGTGTGCTGCGGCCCCAACATGATTTGGTTCAAGCGCATCGCCTCCCTGGAGGAGATGGTGGGGCACATCTACGGCCGGCTCAACCTCATCGCCGACGGCAGCCGGCCCCACATGTTTCTGCAAGAGCTGCGGCTCTACGTGGAGCAGCTCAGCCAGGACATCCAGAAGCTCTCCGACGACATGGCCACCCGGCCCCAGGGCCATTTGGCCACCTTCCGCGAGAACCTCCTGGAGGGCATCGGCTACTACCGCGACCTGGCCCGCCAGTTCATCAGCGAGCAGCGGGGCCGCTTCCTCACGGAGCTGAAGGCCCTGCAAAACCAGGTGGAGGGCCTGTCCCTGCCCCAAGACCAAGGCCGGGCCCAGGAGGCACCGCTGAAGATGAGCCTGGGCGGCTAGGCGGGCTGACCCGCCCTACAGCGGGTGAGGTGGCGGTCCAGGGCGGCGGCGAAGCGGTCCTTGTCCTTACGCGAGAAGGGCGGCGGCCCGCCCAGGTCCTGGCCGGCCTCGCGCAGGGCCATGGCGAAATCCCGATAAGACAGGCGCTCGCGCACGTTGTCCTCGGTGTATATCTCGCCGCGGGGGTTGATGGCCGTGGCCCCCCGCCCCACCACCAGGGCGGCCAGGGGCAGGTCGGAGGTTATCACCAGGTCGGCCGGGTCCACCTGCTCCACGATGTGCCGGTCGGCGCTGTCCATGTCCCGCGGCACCACGACGCTGCTTATCAAGGGCGAGCGCTGCCGGGCCAGGGGCCGGTCGGCCACCATCACCACCGGGATGCTTAAGCGCTCCGAGGCCCTGAGCACCAGTTCCTTGACCGGACGTGGGCAGCCGTCGGCGTCTATCCAGATTTTCAAAACCATGTTCCTTTGCCCACCGTGGCGGTGAAGACCGTCAACCGCGCAGGCGCTTCCTGAGTTCGCGGATCAGCGCCAGGCAGACCTGGTTGGCGTCGGCCACCAGGCCCACGTCGGCCATCTGCATCATCACCGCGCTGGGGTTCTTGTTCACGGCCACGATGAAGGGCGAGCCGCCGATGCCGGCGGTGTGCTGGATGGCCCCCGAGACCCCGAAGGAGAACAGCACCTGGGGTTTGATCTGGCGGCCGGCTTGGCCCACCAGTGCCCCCTCCTCGCACCAGCGGGCATAGACCACCGGCCGGGTGGCCGCCACCTGCCCGCCCAGGAGCCGCGCCAGTTCCATGAGGTTGCGGAACTTCTTCTTGCTGCCCATGCCGCGCCCGCCGCAGACCACCACGCCGGCGTTCTCCAGGGCCTGCTCACGGGGGGCCAAGCGCTCTGATTTTATGAGGCGCACCCGCTCCGGCGGCAGTCCGGCGGGTAGCGCCAGCCATTCCACGGGTGCCTGGCGCTCATAGTCGTGGGGCAATTCCTGGCAGGTGCCCGGGCGCACCGTGGCCATCTGTACTCGTCTACCCATTGCTGAAGGTCGTGCCCCAGCACCACCGCGCACAACTCGCCGCCCTGGGCTTGGGCCAGCTCGCGGCCCCGGGCCAGCAGTTGCAGGGTCACGCGGTTCTGGAAGTAGTTGCGGTAATCCCCGAAGACCCAGACGTCGCGGCTAGCCTTACCCATGGCCTTCCTCCTCGCTGGCCAGGTCCTGGCCGATGAGCCCGCCCAGGCGGTCCCCGTAGCGCTCGAAGAGCTCCTGCACGCTCTTCTTGACGGCCCCGGTCAGGAGCACGCATTTCTTCTGGGCCGTGGGCGAGTACACCCTGAGCATGCGCCCGGCCGAGCCCCGGTCGCCCACCTTGTCCAGGTCGGCGCCGATGGCTGACGCGTCCAGCACCTTGACCGAGGCCTGGCTGAAGGCCCGCTCCAGGCCGCCCAGGGGAGTCTCGCGGGGGGCGAACTCCTGGGTGGTGATGGTCAACAGGGCCGGCAGGTCCAGGGCCAGGGTTTCCAGGAAGCCGTCGTAGACCCGGCGCACGGTGAGCGTGCGCCCCGCTAGTTCCAGGTGCTCCACGTTGAAGGCGGCGGGCAGGTCCAACTCCTCGGCCAACTGGGGACCCACCTGGCCGGTCTCGCTGTCGGTGGTATGGCAGCCCAAGAGCGCCAGGTCAAAGTCCGGGGCCACGGCCTGGATAGCCCGCGCCAGGGTGTAAGAGGTGGCCAGGGTGTCGGCCCCGGCCAGGCGGGGATCGCACAAAAGCACGGCCTGGTCGGCGCCCAGGGCCAGGGCCTCGCGCAGGACCTCCTCGGCCTCGGGCGGGCCCATGCTGATGGCGGTCAGCCGACCGCCGGTCATTTCCTTGAGACGCAGGCCCGCCTCCAGGGCGTGCTTGCAGGCCGGGTTCATCATGCCCTCGGCCTGCCCGCGCATCAGCCGGCCGGTCTTGGGGTCCCAGGGCAACTCGCTGACCATGGGCACCTGCTTGAGGCAGACCACGATATGCATGGCTATACCGCCCTTCCCGCCGTGGGTTGGGCCAACAACCCCCGGGCGATGACCAGGCGTTGAATCTCGCTGGTGCCCTCGTATATCTCGGTGACCTTGGCGTCGCGGTACAGGCGCTCCACCTCGTACTCCTTGCTGTAGCCGCAGCCGCCGTGAATCTGCACCGCCAGGTTGCTCACCTCCCGAGCCGCCCGCGAGCAGAAGAGCTTGGCCATGGCCGCCTGGGTGCCGAAGGCCTGGCCAGCGTCCTTCAACGCGCAGGCGCGGTAGAGCAGCAGGCGGCCGGCCTCCACCTCGGTGGCCATGTCGGCCAGATAGTTCTGGATGGTCTGAAAGCTGGCGATGGCCCGGCCGAACTGCTGGCGCTCCTTGGCATACTTGAGCCCCGCCTCCAGGGCGGCCTGGGCGATGCCCAGGGCCTGGGCCGCTATGCCCAGGCGGCCGGTGTCCAGGGCGGTGAGGCCGATCTTGAGCCCGTCGCCGGGCTGGCCCAACAGGTTGGCCGCCGGCACCCGGCAGTCCTCCAGAAAGATGCTGGAGACCGGGTTGCAGCGCATGCCGGCCAGCTCCTCGATCTCGCCCACGGCAAAGCCCGGGCGCTCCTTCTCCACCATGAGCACGCTGGCGGCGCGCCCCTTGGCCCCGGGGTCGGTGACGGCGAACATCAGGGCCAGGCCGCAGACCCCGCCGTTGGTGACGAATATCTTGGTGCCGTTGAGCAGGTAGTCGCCGCCCTGCTTGGTGGCCATGGTCTCCACGCCGCCGGCGTCGCTGCCGGCGTTGGCCTCGGTCAGGCAGAAGGCCCCGATGCGTTGGCCGCTGATAAGCTCCGGGGCCAGGCGCGCGATCTGCTCTGGGTTGCCGAAGCGCAGCAGCGGATAAAGGGCCACGCTGTTGTGCACCGACACGCACAGTCCCACGCCCGCCGAGACGCGGCTGAGCTCCTCGATGACGATGGCGTAGCTGATGGTGTCCAGGCCGGCGCCGCCCAAATCGGGCGGGGCCTGGATGCCGAAGTACTGCAAGGGGCGCATGGCCTCCACCACCTCCCAGGGGAAGCGGGCCTGAAGGTCCAGCTCGGCGGCGATGGGGCCGATGACGCCCTCGGCGAACTCGCGCACCGATTTGCGCAGCACCTTGTGCTTGAGGCAGGGATTGAGTTCCACCTGACACCTCGGGCAAGGGTGGCGCCGGCGAACGGGCATTCATGGCCCGCGCTGTCCGACGAGGCGATTATACTTCGCCTGGCCGCCGGTGCCCAGGGGTGGCCAGAGCAGCGCCGAAAAGCCGAGGCCCGCCGCCATGGGCGACGAGCCTCGCAGGCTGAATGGGCCAGGCGTTAAATCAAATCTTGCGCTCGCGGTCCTCCCAGTACTTGTCGCGCACCTTGCGCCTGAGGAGCTTGCCCGAGGCGCTCTTGGGCAGCTCCTGCCAAAGCTCCACGGTCTTGGGTTTCTTGTAACCGGCCAGGCGCTGGCCGCAGAAGGCGATAATCTCCTCGGGCGTGGCGGCCATGCCCTCCTTGAGCACCACCACGGCGCGCACCGCCTCGCCCCAGTAGTCGTCGGGCACCCCCACCACCGTGGCCTCCAGCACCGCCGGGTGCTCGTAGAGCACCTCCTCCACCTCGCGGGGGTAGATGTTCTTGCCGCCGCTGATGATGAGGTCGTTCTTGCGGTCCACGATGAAGACGTAGCCCTCGTCGTCCAAATAGCCCATGTCGCCGGTGTAGAGCCAGCCCCCGCGCACCCGCTCGGCGCTGGCCTCGGGCATTTGCCAGTAGCCCTTCATCATGGCCTCGCCCTTGACCACCAGCTCGCCCACCTGGCCGGGGGCCACGTCCTGGCCCTGGGGGTCCACGGCGCGCACCTGGTAGTCCAGCACCGCCCGGCCGGCCGAGGCCAGGCGCTTGACTTTCTCCGGCGGGCCTTCCATCAGGTGGTCCTCGGGCAACAGTATGGTGGTCAGGGGCCCGGTCTCGGTGGCGCCGTACTGTTGGCAGAAGCCGCAGCCAAAGCGGCCGAAGGTCTTCATGGACTTCTTGAGCAGCTCCACGGGCATGGGGGCGCCCACGTAGAAGACGCGCTTGAGCGCGCTCAGGTTCACGCTGTCCATGGCCGGGCTGTGCACCATGGCGTTAATCATGGTGGGCACCAACAGGCAGCAGGTGATGCGCTCCTGGTCCAGCATGGCCAGCGCGCCGGCGGGCTCGAAGTGGCTGGGGTAGATCACGGTGGTATTGGGCACCAAAAAGCAGCGGCCGATGTTGTCCTCGAAGGAGACGTGGTACATGGGCGTGACCACCAGCACCCGCTCGTCGTAGCCGATCTTGTTTTCGATCACGCCGGTGTAGGCGGTGGTGACCAGGTGGTTGTGGGTGCGCATGGCGCCCTTGGGGTTGCCGGTGGTGCCCGAGGTGAAATAGATGCTCATCACGTCCTGGGGCGTCACCTCAACTTGGGGCTCCTGCTCGCCGGCGGCGGCCAAAAGCTTCTCGTAGCCGGCGGCCTGGTCCCAGGCGGGCTGGCCCAGGCTGATATAGTGCTCCACCGTGGGCAGGGCCGCCACCAGGTCCTTGACCTTGTCCTCGTACTGGGGGCCGTAGAGCAAAAAGCGCGGGCCGGAGTAGTTGACCAGGTCGGTCAGCTCGCGGGGGGTGAGCAGGTTGTTGTAGGGGCAGATGATGCCGCCGGTCTTGGCGGCGGCGAAGTAGAGCTCCAGGAACTGGTGGGTGTTCTGGCACAAGAGCCCCAGGCGGTCGCCCTTCTGAAGGCCCCGGGCCAAGAGCGCCTGGGCCAGGCGGTTGACCCGCTGGTTGAACTGGCGATAGGTGAGCGACAGCTCGCCACAGATCACCGCCGTCTTGTGGGGGAACTTGGCCGCCGCCCTGGTCAGCATGTCTCCTACGGTCATGTCGGGTGCCTCCTTTTTGGCCGAGCTGGGGCGTGACGGGGCCGGATGTGGTCCCGCCTGGTGCAAGGCTGCTTGGCTATGGGGGTCTGGGTCGCGCCCGGGCAAGAAGGCTTGGCAGACCGGGTCTATTCTAGCGCTCTGTGGGGTCTGGCCGGCCTGGGGCGCCGGCTCAGCCCAGGATGGTGCGCGCCACGATGAGCTTCTCCACCTCCTTGGCCCCCTCGTAGATCTCCAGTATCTTGGCGTCGCGGTAGAGCCGCTGCACACGGAACTCGTCAATGTAGCCGTAGCCGCCGTGCATTTGCAGGGCCTCGTCGGCGGCCCGCACTGCCCCCTGGGCCGAGAACCACTTGGCCATGGCGATGAGCCCGTGGTCCACCTTGCCCTGGTCCACCAGCCAGGCGGCGTTGTAGTAGAGATTGCGGGCGGCGCGCATGCGGGTGGCCATCTCGGCGATCTTGAACTGGGTGGCCTGGAAGGCGGCCAGGGGCTGGCCGAACTGGCGGCGGTTCTTGACGTGGCGCACGCTGTCTTCCAGGCAGGCCCGCATGAGCCCCACGCCCTGGGCGCAGATGTGCAGGCGGGTGCGGTTGAAGAACTCCATGAGCTGAAAAAAGCCCCGGCCCTCCTGGCCCACCAGGTTGGCCGCCGGCACCCGCACCTCGCTGAAGGACAGCTCGGCGGTGTCCGAGGCGCGGATGCCCAGCTTGCCCTTGATCTTGCGGGCGCTGAAGCCGGGGCGGTTGGTCTCCACCAGGATGAAGCTGTGGCGCTGGTGGGGGCTGGGGTGCTCGGGGTCGGTGAGGCAGAAGACCAGGGCGTGTCCGGCGGTGGTGCCGTTGGTGATGAACATCTTGGAGCCGCTTATGACCCACTCGTCGCCGTCTTTAACCGCCGTGGTCACGGCCTGGGTGGGGTCGGAGCCGGCGTCGGGCTCGGTGATGGCCGTGGCCAGCATGTCCTTGCCCTCCACCAGGGGGGGCAGCAGGAGCTTTTTCTGCTCCTCGCTGGCGAACAAAATCACCAGCTCGGCCCCGAAGGTGGTGGCCAGGATGGCCTGGCCGATGCCCGGGTCCACGGCCCAGAACTCCTCGGTGATGAGGCAGTGCTCGAAATAACCCAGGCCAGCGCCCTCGTAGGCCTCGGGGATGAAGGTGCCCACGAAGCCCAGGTCGCAGGCCTTGCGCCACAGGTTAAGGTCGAAGCGCTCCTCGCGGTCGAAGTCGGCGGCCACGGCCGGGAACTCGCCGTTGGCGAACTCCTTGGCGGCGCGCACGATGTCGCGTTGCTGCTTGCTTAAATTGAAGTCCATGTCTCGCCTCTCCCCGCTATTTGCCGGCCTGCACGGCCTTGGTCAGCACCGGCAGGAACTGGATGATGTCGGCCACCACCCCCACCTCGGCCCGCTGGAAGATGGGGGCCTTGGGGTGCTTGTTGATGGCGATGACGCAAGAGGCACCGGTGAGGCCGCCCAAATGCTGGGAGCTGCCGGAGATGCCGCAGGCCAGGTAGACCTTGGGCTTGACCGTCTTGCCCGAGGTGCCCACCTGGCGGGGCTTGGGCAGCCACTTGGCGTCCACGATGGGGCGCGAGCAGGAGACCTCGGCGCCCAGGGCCTTGGCCAGGTCGAAGACCAGCTCCAGGTTGTCCTCATCCTGGATGCCCCGGCCCACCGAGACCAGCACCTCGGCCTTGGTGATGTCCACCTCGCCGGCCTCGGCGGCCACGGTCTCGATGTAGCGGCGGCGGGCCGGGGGCGAGCCGCCGGCAAGCGCCTCGGCGCTCTTGTCCAGCACTTGGCCGGGCTGGCCGGGCTCCGTGGCCTTGAAGGCCCCGGGGCGCAGGCTGATGACCGCGCCGGCGGATATGTCCAGGCTGACGTGGGCGCTGACCAGGCCGACGAACTCCTCGCGCACCGCCTTCAGCCACCCGCCCTCAATGCCCTCCAGGGCCACGGCGTCGGGCAGGTAGGCCGCGCCCAGCTTGACGCTCAGGCCCGGCGCCAGGTCCATGGCCAAATGCTCGTGGGCCAGCAGCAGGAGCGAACCCTGGGGCACCAGGCGGGCCAACAGGGGGCGCAGGATTTCGGCGTTGGGCTGGGCCAAGCCGGAGTCGGCTATCTTCCACACCTGGGGGAAGAGCGCGGCGGCTTGTTGGCAGGCCGCCTCCAGCCCGGGGCCGTGGCCGGCCAGGATGGCCACCGCCGCGGCCTGGGGCGCCAGTTTGTGGGCGGCGGCCAAGAGCTCGGCAGCGCTGTCGTGCAGGACGCCTTCGCGGTGCATTATGTAGGCGAAGAGGTTGTCCACTACCTGATCCCTCCCTTGGCCTTGAGTATCTCCACCAACTGGGCGGCCAACTGATCGGGCTTGCCGGAGAGCATGCGTGCGCCCGGCCCACCCTGGGGCACGAAGTAGTCCAGGCGCTTGAGCCGGGCCGCGCCCTCGCCCACGGTGGCCTGGTCCAGGCCCAGGCTGGCGGCGTCCAGTTGGGGGATGTCCACCGAGGCCACCTTGCGGATGCCCCGGATGCCCACGTAGCGGGGCTGGTTGATGCCGGTCTGGATGGAGAGCACGCAGGGCAGGTCAATCTCGCTGATCTCCTGGTCGCCGCCGGCCACCTCGCGGCCGATGCGCAAAACGCCTTGGTCCTTGACCTCGAGGTGGTTCACCAGGGCCGCGAAGGGCAGGTCCAACAGCGCCGCCAGCATGCCCCCCACCTGGCCGGCGTTGTCGTCGGCCTGGGCCCCGGTGAGGATCAGGTCATAGGCCTCCTTGCGGACCACGGCCTCTAGTATGCGGGCCAGGCCCAGGCCGTCGCTGCCCTCAAGGGAATCGTCGCAGACGTGCAGACCCCGGTCGGCGCCCATGGCCAACTGGCGGCGCAGCACCTCGTCGGCCTCCTCGTCGCCGATGGTGGCCACCGTCACCCGGCCGCCCACCTGGTCGCGCAGTTGGATGGCCGCCTCCACGGCGTAGTTGTCCCACTCGTTGACCGAGTAGACCAGGTCCTCGCGCTCGATGTCGCGCCCGCCCTTGGCCAGCTCGATGTCGTTCTCGGCCGTGTCCGGCACCTGCTTGACGCAAACCAGTATTTCCATGGCCACTCCCCTAGCGATTCAGGGTCAAGCGTAATAACGAAGGGCTGGGTTTTCCCTCTCCCCCCAGCGGGGGGAGAGGGTGAGGGTGAGGGGGTATTCCGGCCAGTACTGCCCAGGCCCCCTCACCCCAGCCCTCTCCCCCATGGGAATGGGGGAGAGGGAGGAAAACGCCAATTCCGTGCACAGGGCAGTGTTGCGAAACATATTCTTGCCGTTCAGCCGTTGTTGACCGGCCTGTTCTAGGGCGTCCCCGGGTTGGCCAACTGCTCCACTGCCAGCTCGGTCAGGTCCATGACCCGCATCTTGCCTTCCAGGCCGCTGGTCTTGATGGCGTCCTCGATGTTGACCAGGCAACAAGGACAGGCGGTGACGATCACCTCGGCGCCGGCCTTGCGGGCCATTTCCACCCGCAGACGGCCCATGCGCGTCTCCTCCACCGGCTCGTAGAAGAGCATCAGCCCGCCGCCGCCACTCTCCACCCGCTTGAGACCGGGGATGGCGTCCAGCACCTGGCGGGCCGGGGCGTACAGGCCGTTGTGGCGGCCCAGGTAGCAGGGGTCGTGCAGGGTGTAGACCACGCCCGGCTGGCCCAGGGGCTTGAAGGACAGCCGCCCGGCGGCCAGGGCCTGCGCCAGGGTCTGGCTGAGGTGCTCCACCGGCGGCAGGCCGGCGTAGTCCTTCTTGAGGGCGTTGTAGGCGTGCGGGTCGCTGGTGATGATGCGCTTCACGCCAGTATCGGAGATGGCCTCCGTGTTGTGCTCCTTCAGGGCCTGGAAGAGCATCTCCTCGCCGAAGCTGCGGGCCTCGTGGCCGCTGTCCCTCTCGGCCTTGCCCAGGATGCCGAAGTCCACCCCGCAGGCGTCAAGCAGCCGGGCCGTGGCCCGGGCGATGTCCTGCAGGGGCGGGTCGTAGGAGGTGATGCTGTCCACGAAGTACAGGGCCTGGGCCTCGTCCCCCTCGGCCAAGAGCTTGACCTCCACCTGGGCGGCGAAATCCTCGGCCTGGGTCCAGTCGGCGCGGGCCTTCTCCATCTTGCCGAAGGGGTTGCCGCGCTTGT
>JACQYR010000081.1:34908-44278 GCA_016208115.1 Desulfarculus sp. | reverse complement strand
GAGTTCATCGAGAACGTCGACGACCCCAACTTCGTGCTGAACTTCCTCCGCATGGAGAAGTGGATCTTTGACAGCCCGGACCAGGCGGGCGAGGCCTTCCGGCAGTTCCTCAAGGACACCTACCAGGAGAACAAGCGCTGATGCCTAGCCGGGGACACAACCAGCGGACCTGGCCCGCGTGGCGCCAGGGCCGTCCGCCCGGGCGCGCGGAAGGGCGGGGGTAGGCCATGAGCGCCGGCCGGGCAGCCGTCTTCGCGGTCACCAGCGCCAAGGGAGGCGTGGGCAAGAGCTTTTTCGCGCCCAACTTCGCCGTGGCGCTCATGCGCGAGACCCGGGGACGGGTGGTGCTGGTGGACGTGGACCTGGAGTGGCCCGGCGACGCCCTGGCGCCTTTGGGCACGGCGCCGCCCCGCCGGGCCTTGAGCGACCTGGCGCCGCTGTTGGCCTCCCTGCCGGCCAGCATGCTCAAGGGCTACCTGGACGTGCACCCCAGCGGGCTATCCTACCTGGCGGCCTACCACACCCCGGAGCAGGCCTCGGCTCTGGATAGCCAGGCCGTGTCCGGCTGCCTGGAGCTACTGGCCCAGGCCTTTGACATCGTGCTCATGGACCTGGGCACCGGCTTCGGCCCCTTCAACCAGGCCTGCCTGGATTTGGCGTCGCATATCTTCGTGCTGCTGACCCCCGACCTCTACGCGGTAAATCACACCCGGATGGGCCTGGAGCGCCTGCAGGCCCTGGCCTTTCCCCGCCAGATGGTTTCGCTGGTGCTCAACCGCCACGACCCCAAGAGCGAGTTCGGCCCCGCCGCCGTGGAGGCCCGCCTGGAGCGCCCCCTGGCCGGGGCCATCCCCGAGGACGCCGCCGCCGTGGCCCAATCCTTGAGCCAGCGTGGCCTGCTCATACTGGACACTCCGGCCGGCGTCCCTCAGGCCCCCAGCCCCGCCGTCCCGGCCATCTCCGGCCAGTCCGACCTGGTGGACCAGATTAAGCTGAAGGTGCACGAGCGCCTGCTGGGCGAGATGGACCTCAAGAACCTGGACCTGGAGGCCGCCAAGGACCCCGCCAAGGCCCAGGCGCTCAGGCAGGAGACCAAGCGCAACATTGACCGTTTGCTGGACGAGGAGGGCGCCGCCCTGAGCGACCGCGACGTGCGCCAGCGGGTGGCGGCGGAGATACTCGACGAGGCCCTGGCCCTGGGTCCCCTGGAGGGCTTTTTGGCCGACCCCTCCATCAACGAGATAATGTGCAACGGCGCCCGCACCATCTACGTGGAGCAAAAGGGCAGGCTGGTGCTGACCCAGGCGCGCTTCTTGTCCGACAAGCACCTGCGGGCCACCATCGAGCGCATCGTGGCGCCTCTGGGCCGGCGCATAGACGAGCTGTCGCCCATGGTGGACGCCCGCCTCAAGGACGGCTCGCGGGTCAACGCGGTCATCCCGCCGCTGGCCGTGGACGGCGCCCTCCTGACCATCCGCAAGTTCGCGGCCAAGCCCCTGGGCGTGGCCGACCTGGTGGGCTTCGGCACCTTCAACCAGGCCATCTCCCAACTGCTGGAGACCTGCGTGAAGGCCAGGCTCAACATGGTCATCAGCGGCGGCACCGGCAGCGGCAAGACCACCCTGCTCAACGTGCTGTCGTCCTTCATCCCGGCCAATGAGCGCATCGTGACCATCGAGGACTCGGCCGAGTTGAAGCTGGGGCAGCCCCACGTCTGCCGCCTGGAGAGCCGGCCCGCCAGCCTGGAGGGCACCGGCGAGGTGACTATCCGCGACCTGGTCAAGAACTCCTTGCGCATGCGCCCCGACCGCATCGTGGTGGGCGAGTGCCGGGGGGCCGAGGCCCTGGACATGCTCCAGGCCATGAACACCGGCCACGACGGCTCCATGACCACCGTGCACGCCAACACCCCCCGCGACGCCCTGCGCCGCCTGGAGACCCTGGTGATGTTCGCCGGCTTCGAGCTGCCCAGCCGGGCCATCCGTGAGCAATTGGCCAGCGCCATCCATCTGGTCATCCAGCAGAACCGCCTGCCCGACGGCTCGCGGCGGGTGGTGTCGGTCACCGAGGTGGCGGGCATGGAGGGCGATGTCATCATCATGCAGGACATCTTCACCTTCCACCAGACCGGGGTGGACCAAGAGGGCCGGGTGCAGGGCGGCTTCCTGGCCAGCGGCTTCATACCGCGCTTCATGACCACCCTGGAGGAGAAGGGGCTGTCGGTGCCCCGCGAGATATTCCTGGAGACCTATGCCTGAGACCAGCCATCATAGGCGCTCCCGCCGGGAGCGCCGGCCGTGAGCGGCCTGGGTTGGCAGGCCGCCGGATTTGCCCTGGCCCTCTTGGCCGGGCTGGCGGCCTACCTGTTGGGCAGCCGCTACGGCCAGCGCCTGTGGGCGGCCTTCCAGCGCCGGGGCGAAAACGACGCGGTCTTCATCCACGAAACCTGCGAGCGTCTGTTCAGGGAAATCCCGCTGGCCCACTGCCGGCTCATGGTCTGGGGGTCGGCCCTGGTGGGGCTGGCCCTGGGGGCGGGGCTCACCTGGCACCTGGCCTGGCCGGCTCTGGCCTTCTTCAGCCTGGTGCTGGGCTATGTGGCCTGGGGCCTGCCGCGCCGCCTGGCCGCCTACCTGGGCCGCCGCTACGTGGGACGCTTCGCCGACCAATTGGTGGACGCGCTGACCATGCTGGCCAGCGCCCTGCGCTCGGGGCTGTCCCTGCCCCAGTCCCTGGACATGGTGGGCCGGGAGATGCCCAACCCCATGAGCCAGGAACTGGCCCTGGTGCTCAAGGAGCAGCAGATGGGCCGCAGCCTGGACGAGGCCCTGGAGGCCCTGGCCACGCGGGTGCCCAGCGAGGACCTGGGCCTGGTGGTCAACTCGGTGCTCATCCTCAGGGAGACCGGCGGCAATCTGGCCGAGACCTTCGACACCATCGTCTACACCATCAGCGAGCGCGACAAGGTGCGCGGCAAGATCAAGACCCTGACCGCCCAGGGGGTGGCCCAGGGCATGATTCTCACGGCCATGCCCTTTGTGCTGGCCTGGGTGCTCTACCTTATCAACCCCGATTACATGCGCCCCCTGTTCACCACGGCCCTGGGCTGGGTGATGCTGGGGTTCATGGGCCTTTTGTTGACCATAGGCGGGCTGATGATCCGTAAGATAGTTAGCATAGACGTTTAGCGGCCCCCCAAAGGCCGCGGGCTTATTCGCATAGGGAGAGATGAAAATGACCACCGCGAGATTCACCCTGGCCCTGGTCCTGACGACGGCGCTTCTTCTGGCCGTGGGCTGCGTGCCCCCGCCGGAGCCCGCGCCCCTTCCTCCGCTCCCCACCGCCCAGGAACTGGAGCAAGGGGTCGTCACCCAGGCCCTGTGGTTCGGGCAGATGCACCAGGGCCGCGCCACCACCAGTGGCGAAGACTTTGACATGCGCAAGTTGACGGCCTCCCACGCCGCCCTGGCCCTGGGCACCCGCCTGGAGGTCAGGAACCCGGCCAATGGGCGCAGCGCCGTGGTGACGGTCAACGACCGGGGCTTCCTGGAGCCTGGCGACGAGCTGGGCCTCAGCGCCGCGGCGGCCCAGGCCCTGGGCATCCAGGACCGGCGGCGCTCCACGGTGGTCTACCGCCTGGCCAGATAGGAACGGCCCTTGCGCGCCTGGCGGGATATCTGGCAAGACCAGCGCGGCCAGACCACCACGGAATACATGCTGGTGATCGCGCTATTGGTCTGCCAAGTTGTCCTGGCCTATTACCTGCTGGCCCCGGCCCTGCGGGACGGCCTGCGGGGCCTGGCCCAGCGCATTATCGAGAACAAGCCCTGAGCAGGCATTAGGAGTTGGCCTTGACCCAATTGCTGCTCATCTTGATCCTGCTGCTGGCCTTTGGCGCGGTGTTTATGGTGGCGCGGATGTTTTTCGCCGGCGCCGCCCGCGAGCAGGCCGTGGAGGCCCTGGGCGGCCAGGCCAAGGCAGAGGTGTCCCGCTCGCTCTTGTTGAAGCTCAGCCGGCCCTTCATCACCCGCATGGTGCCGCTGACCCGGGGCATCAGCGCCCCCCACTGGCGCTTAAAACGCCAGCGCGACATCCTGGCCGGGGGGCTCACCGGCGAGATCACCGTGGACGAACTGTGGGCCTACAAGTTCTTCCTGGCTTTGGTGGCCCTGGCGCTGTTGTTCATGTTCAATCACGACGCCTCCTGGTGGGCCTGGCCTTTTGCCGCCTTCCTGGGCTTCTATTTCCCCGACCGCTGGGTGCGTGACCGCGTCAATCTGCGCCAGCGCCAGATCGTGCGCGCTCTGCCCAGCGTGGCCGACATGCTGGCCCTGTCGGTGGAGGCGGGCCTTGACTTCATGGGCGCCATCGGCAAGGTGGTGGCCAAGTCGCGGCCCAGTCCGCTGATAGAGGAACTGAGCCTGATGCTGGGCGAGATACGTCTGGGCGCCTCGCGGGCCGAAGGCCTGCGCAACCTGGCCTACCGCTGCAACGTCACCAGCCTGAGTGCCTTCGTGGCGGTGCTGATCCAGGCCGACAAGCTGGGCGTGTCCATCGGCCAGGTGCTGCGCGCCCAGAGCGACAAGCTGCGCACTGACCGCTTTCAGCAGGCCGAGCGCCTGGGTGCCCAGGCCACCCAGAAGATCCTGCTGCCCCTGATCCTGTGCATCATGCCCGCGGTCTTCGTGGTCATCATAGGCCCCTTGGTGCTCAAATATGTCCTCGGTTTTTGAGGTACGCGACCTAACGCGCCCGGCCCTGGTGGCTGGGCGCGCGCGGGCGGCGATTTCCCTGGGCCAGCGCCTCCGGGGCCTCTTGGGCAGCCGGGGCCTGGGGCTGGGCGAGGGCCTGTGGATTTCTCCCTGCCGCCAGGTGCATACTTTTTTTATGCGCTTTGCCATTGACGTGGTCTTCTTGGACCGCGCTCAACGGGTAGTGGGGGTGTGCCGCGATCTGCCCCCCTGGCGGCTTTCGCCCTGGCGCTGGACCGCGGCCTCGGCCCTGGAACTGGCCGCCGGCGCGGCCCGGGATATCGCCGTGGGAGATGTGCTGGAATTCAGGCCGGCGCCCAACCTGGCGGTGGCCGGCCCACAGGTGGGCGGGGAAAACCTGGCCCGGGGGGAAGGATCGGCGTGAAGCTGAGATTCAGCCTGGAGGTCATCAAGGGGCCGGACAAAGGCCTGGTCCTGGAGCTGACCCGGCGCGAGAGCCTTTTGGGCCGGGGCGAGGACGCGACCTTGCGCCTGGGCGATCAGGAGGCCTCGCGGCACCACTGCAAGCTGGTGCTGGCCGAGCGCAGCCTTGAGGTGCGGGACCTGGGCTCGGCCAACGGCACCTGGGTCAACGGCCAGCGGGTGGAGCGTGGCCAGTTGATGCACGGCGACGTGCTGCGCGTGGGCCTGAGCGATATGGCCTTGCGCGTGGACCAGGCCGGGGCCAAGGGTGAGCCGGCCCCAGGCGTTGAGCTAGGCGCCGCCCGGCCGGGACTCTTGGCCGGGCTGGGTTGGCGGGCGCGGGTGGCCCTGCTGCTGCTGCTCTTGACCCTGGCCAGCTTTGTGGTGGTGGCCCTGCCCATGGTGAACCGCCAGGAGGACGCCCTGGAGACCGAGGCCTTGGAGCGGGCCTCGGCCCTGGTGCTGGCCCTGGCGGCCCTAAACCGCGAGGCCCTGCAACTGGGCGACGAGATGCTGGTGGACGTCAAGCAGGTGGCCAAGATGGAAGGCGTGGTGCAGGCCTACATCTATGACCGCGCCGGACGCACCTGGTCCCCCCTGGCCCAGCTCCATCAGGTGCCCGGCGACCAGGTAGCCCGCAAGGCCCTGCAGGCCGACCAGTTCCTGGTACAGACTACCGCCCCCGGCGAAGACGATCTGGCCCAGCCCATCAAGGTCTTCATGCCCCAGAGCGGGCAGTTCGAGAAGCTGGGCACCGCGCGCCTGGTCTTTTCGCTGCACAAACTGGCCGGGCAGCGCGGCGGCCTCTGGCAGGGCGCCCTGGTGGGCCTGGTGATCTCCCTGCTGTTGGCCCTGGCGGCTGCCTATCTTCTGCTGTACCTGGGCGCCCGGCCGGTGACCCGCCTGCGCGAGCAGCTGGAGGCGGTCCTGAAGGGCGACGCTAGCGAGGTGGGCGCCACCCAGGGCACCAGCCAGCTCAGCGCCCTGGCGGCCAGCATCAACCGGGGCCTGGCCAAGCTGGCCCAGGCGCCGTCCGCGCCGCCAGAGGTATCCGCCGCCCCCGTGGCCCCCGCTGGCCCCGCCACCCCGGAGCAGGGCCTGCCTCTGCTGGCCGGGGCGGTGGGAGACCCGGTGCTTCTGGTGGGCGCCGACATTCAGGTGACTCTGGCCAACCAGGCCTTGGGCCAGGCCCTGGGCCTGGACCCGGCCCAGGTGGCGGGCCGGCACATCCTGGAGGCCCTGCCCGACCAGGCCCTGCTGGCGCCGCTGTTGGAGCTTATCCAGCAGGCCACGGCCCAGCCGGGGCAGGTGCTCGGCCGCCAGGTCAGCGACGGCCAGGGCCGGCTGGTGCGCCTGACCGTGGCGGCCTTGCACCCCCAGGCCGGGTCCGCGCCGGCCCTGATGGTGGTCTTGGGTGGCCTGGCCGCCCCAGGGGAGGCGGGAGCATGAACCAGGATTTCGACCAGCAGACCGTGGCGGGGCGCCCCCAGGGAGATTATTTGCGCGTGCGCCGACCCGGGGCCGCGCCCCAATTGTTCATGCTGCTCAAGGGGCAGACCGTGCTGGGCCGCTCGCCCGAGTGCGACTTGGTGCTGGACGACGACAGCGTGTCGCGCCGTCACGCCGTGGTCGAGCGCCAGGGCCAGGACATCCTGATCCGCGACCTGGGCTCGGCCAACGGCTTGGTGCTGGCGGGGCGCCAGGTGGAGAGCGCGGTCCTGCGGCCGGGCGAGACGGTGCTGCTGGGCGTGGTGGAAGTGGCCCTGGAATCGAGCGCGCCGGGCGACGCCGCGCAGCCCTCGGCCGGCCAGGCTACGGTGATGCGTGCCTCGCCCCTAGCGAGCGCGGCCCCTCCCAGCGGCGGCGGCGGCGGCAAGTCCCGCTGGCTCTTCTTGGTGGACGGCCTGGCCGCCCTGGGGGTGCTGGCCCTGGTCATGGCCGTCTCGCTCTTGGGCGGCGGCAAGAAGGAGCAGGTACCGTCACCTCCGGCGTCGGCCCCGGCGCCAGCCGCGCCCAGGCCGGCCACGCCCGCGGCGCCGCCCTCTCCACCCGTGGACGACTCCAAGGCCGCCGCCCACCTGCGCGATGGCCAGACCTACCACGAGGCCGGCCGCCTGCTGGACGCGGCCCAGGAGTGGCGCCGCGCCCTGGAAATTGACCCCGGGCTTCAGGCGGCCCGGGGCAAGCTGGAGCGCGTGGAGCAGGAGATCATGCAAAAGGCCGAGGAGGCCTACCGCCGGGGGCTGACCAGCTTCCAGTACCTGGACTACGAAAAGGCCATCCAAAACTGGCTGGTGGTGCAGAGCCTGCTGCCCGACCCTCAGCACCCCCTGCACCAGAAGGCCGCGGACTACATCGCCCAGGCCAGGGCCAAGCTGGGGCGCTAGGATTTCCATCGGCCCCAAGGGGAGGCAGCCTTGATAAGGCTCACGGTTTCGCGCGATGGCCGCAACATCGAGCTCAGGGTCCTGGAGCCCGGCAGCTACACCCTGGGGCGCAGCCCGGACAGCGACTTGGTGCTGGACGACCCGGCGGTGGCCGAGCGCCAACTGCGGCTGACCGTCTCGGCCCACGGCGTCATGATCGAGGACCTGGCCGGCGGACAAGGCCAGCTCAGCGTACAGAGGCCTTTGCCCCTGGGGCCTTTCGTGCTGGACTGGCAGACGTCCGAGAGCGAGGTTGGCGCGCAGACCAGGGCGGCCCCCGTGCCGGAACCTCCGCCCCCGGCGGGCCTGACCGGGCCGCCCCCCGGCGGCGCCTTGGCCCAGCTCAGGGTGCGCGGCGGTGATCAGACCGGCCAGGTCTTCAGCCTGGGACCGGGGATCAGCCTGGTGGGCCGCGCGCCGGAGTGCGCCGTTCGCCTGAGCGACCCCTCGGTCTCGCGCCGGCATGCCGAGATCACCGTGGACGGCCAGGGTTTGAGCGTCCGTGACCTGGGCCCGCCCCTGCCGGCCCCGCGGCCGGATAGCCCGCCGGCCCCCGCCGCCCAGCCCGCCACGGTTGCCCCATCGGGCCGCCGCCGGCTCATCCTTTACGGCGCGGCGGCGGTGGCCCTGGCCCTCTTGGCCCTGGCCCTGGTCTTCGGCGGCGGAGGCCAGGGCAAGCCCGGCCAGGTCAGCCAGGCCGTGCAAGAGCGGCAGCAGAGCGAGCAGGAGGAACAGCGCCAGCGCCTGGTGGTCATCAACCTCACCAAGGGCAAGCAAGCCCTGGAGGCCGGGGCTCAGGCCGAGGCCGCCCAGTTCCTACGCAACGTCATCACCGCCGACCCCGGCCACCAGGAGGCCCGCCGGCTCTTGGAGCAGGCCCAGCAGGCCCTGGCCCAGGCCGAGAGCCAGCGGGCCAATGAGGAGCGCCAGGAGGCCCTGCGCCGCCACCGGCAGGACGAGCTCTGGCGCCAGGCCCGCGACGCCCAGGGGCGGGAAGATTACGTGCGGGTGCGGGAGTTGGCCGGCCAGGCCCTGGAACTGGACCCCAACGACGCCCTGGCCCGGCACCTGCTCTTGCAGGCCGATGCCGTCCAGGAGCAGAAGGAGCGGCAGCGGCTGGAGGCCGCCGAGACCGCCCGGCAACGCCAGGCCCAGGCCCAGGAACTCTACCGTCAGGGCCTGGCCAAGCTGGAAAAGAAAAGCCTGGCCCCGGCCCGCCAGGACCTGGAGCAGGCCCTGGCCCTGGATGGCGACAACGCCTTTGCCGTGACCGCCCAGGCACGTCAGACCCTGGAGCGCCTGGAGCAGGCCTCGCTCAAGAAGGCCGACGAATTGGCCGCCCTGGGGGCCAAACACCACAAGGCCGGCCGCCTGAGCGAGGCCCTGGCCGCCTATAAGCAGGCCCTGCAATTGCAGTCCAAGCACCCCCACGCCAAGCCGGGCCTGGCCAAGGCTAGGCAGGAGGCCGAGCGTCAGGCCGTGCGCCTGGCCCAAGAGGCCGACGTGCTGGAGGGCCTGGGCAAGCGCGGGCCGGCCTGCGCCAAGTGGCGCCAGGCCCTGCAACTGACCGCCGAGGACGGCGCCCTCCACAAGGAGATCAAGGAGAAGCTGCCGCTGTGCCGCTAAACTTTAAGCCAGCCATCAAGCGAGTCCTATCCGCCAGCCTGCTGCTGGCGTGGTTGTGGGCGGTGCTGGCGGCCCCCGGCTGCGCTCAAATGCGCGCTTCCCTGGAGCAGCTTTCGCCGGAGGCCTCCCAGACCGTCGTCTTCAGCC
>JACQYR010000081.1:0-34889 GCA_016208115.1 Desulfarculus sp. | reverse complement strand
CCTGCGTCTGGAATTGCCCACCGGCAGCCGGCTGGAGCCGGGCGGCCCGGAGCAGCCCGGCCTGCTGTTCAGGGCCACCCTGCCCTTGACCGGCCATGTGCTGGTGGTGGAGGCTTGGCCCCAGCCCCTTGGCGAGCCGCCCCTGGAGCCGGCCTGGGCCCAGGCCGAGCAGGAGCGCCTGGCCAAGGCCCTGCCCAGGGCCACCGGCTGGAAGAGCCAGCCCCTGATTCTGGCCGGCAGGCCCGCCCAGATGCTGGTGTGGTCCACGCCGGAGCAGCGCTGCAAGCGCATCTACCTGCCGGCCCAGGGCTGGCTGTATCAGGTCACGCTGGCCCAGCCCCCCCACAGCCACCCTCGTGACCTGGTGGCCATGCTGGAGACCTGGCAACTGGCCCCCGCCCCCGGCCAGGCCGCCCCGGTCCAGCCACCCGCGGCCCAGTCCCAAGCGGGGCAGGCCACGCCGCAAGCCACCCCGGCCCCGGCACAGGCCCCACCGGCGGGGCCGCTGAGCCCCCGCCAGGCCCTCTACAGCCTGGACCCGCCAACTTTGGCCCGCGCCGTTCAGGAGGCCGAGCGCCAGGCCGGGCAGGACCCCCGCGACGCCCTGGCCGCCGCGCGGGTGGTGGAGGCCAAGGCCTGGCGCGCCCTGGCCCTGGCCAGGCAGGGCCAGCCGGTGACTTTGGCTGACTGGGCGCGGCTCAGGGCCAAGGCGGTGGCCGTGTACCGCAGCCACCCCGAGGCGGCGGCCACCCGCCGGGCCTTGGGCCTGGCCATGATAATGGAAGAGCGCCCGGCCAAGGCCCGCCAGTACCTGGAGGCGGCCGCGCAGGCCGGCGCGAACGACGGGGCTAACCACCTGGCCTTGACCCTGGTGCCCGGACAGGAGGCGGCCATGCGGGCCGAACTGGGGCGGCGGGCGGTCAAGGCCTCGCCGGAATTGGGCCACCCGCGAGGCCGCAGGGGCGCGCCTGGCGCGGGTGCTGGAAATCATGCCCAGCCACCAGGCCGCCCGCTTCAACCTGGCCCTGGTGCGCCTGTCCCAGGAGCGGCCCCAGGAGGCCCAGCGCCTGGCCCAGGATATCCTGACCAAGGACCCCCAGGACGCCTCGGCCCACAACCTGCGCGGCCTGGCGCTCTTGGCGCAAAAGCAGTACGCCCAGGCCGCTCAGGCCTTCGAGGCCGCCAGCCAGGCCGACCCCCGCCACGCCCAGGCCCTCTACAACCTGGGCGGGGTCTGCGCCGGCCAGCTTCAGAACAGCGACTGCGCTCGCCAGGCCTTCCGGCGCTTCCTGGAGCTGGAGCCCCAGGGACCCCGGGCCGACAAGGCCCGCGCCTGGCTGCAACGCCACGGCCAATGACGGCGGGCGGCCCTGGGCCGGCCCGGACAACCCGCTTAGGCATGGGGGACGACCATGAGCGACCAGCCCCTGTTCAGTCAGACGGTCCTGCAATTCTTCGGCCCGGTGCGCGATTTTTTGGAAGACGAGTCAGTGACCGAGGTGATGATTAACGGACCCAGCGACATATACATCGAGCGCCAGGGCAAGCTGGTCAAAACCGACCGCGCCTTTGCCTCGCCCGAGAGCCTGTTGGCGGCGGTGCGCAACGTCAGCCAGTTCGTGGGGCGCAGCATTGACCAGAACACGCCCTTTCTGGACGCCCGCCTGCCCGACGGCTCACGCCTGCACGCCATGATCCCGCCCATCGCCCGGCGCGGCCCCTACGTGGCCATCCGCCGCTTCTCCAAGAGCCTTCTGGGCATGGACGAGCTGGTGGCCCGGGGCTCGCTGACCGGCGCGGCGGCAGGCTTCCTGAAGGCCTGCGTGGCGGCGCGCAAGAACCTGGTGGTGGCCGGCGGCACCGGCAGCGGCAAGACCACCCTGCTCAACATCCTGTCGTCCTTCATCGGGGCGGGTGAGCGCATCATCGTCATCGAGGACGCCAGCGAGTTGCAATTGGCCCAGCCCCACGTGCTGACCATGGAGACCCGCCATCCCGACGCCCAGGGCCGCGGGGCGGTGACCATCCGCGACCTGGTGGCGGCATCCCTGCGCCTGCGGCCCGACCGCATCATCGTGGGCGAGTGCCGGGGTGGCGAGGCCCTGGACATGTTGCAGGCCATGAACACCGGCCACGCCGGCAGCCTGACCACCGTGCACGCCAACAGCGGCCGCGACGCCCTGAGCCGCCTGGAGACCCTGGCGCTCATGTCAGGGGTGGAGCTGCCGCTTACCGCCGTGCGCGGCCAAGTGGCCTCGGCCCTGGAGGTGGTGGCCCAGATATCTCGCTTCCCCGACGGCTCGCGGCGCCTCACCGAGATCGTGGAGGTGCTGGGCCTGGACAGCCAGGGCAACTACCGCTTCCATCCCCTCCTGGTCTTCGAGCTTGAGGGCAAGGACCCGGAAAGTGGCAAGGTGCTGGGAGAGCTAAAGGCCACCGGCCAGGAGCCCAGCTTTCTCAAGGAGCTGGCCCTGACCGGCGTGGAATTGGAGACCGGGCTGTTTACGGCTTCCTGATTTGGTCTTGAAAGAGGGAGCAGGCCCGGCCTAGCGTCTATCCTCCAGGCGCAGGGAGCGCACCGCCAACTCGAAGGCCCGCTTGTTTTGCATCCAGGCCGCCATGTTGCTCATCTGTCCCACGCTCACCAGCCACAGGCAGAGCTGGCGTTGGCCGTCGCTCCAGACCAGGGCCCACAGCTCGGCGTCACGCCCCTGCCGCCAGGCCTTGCCCCGGTACAGGCAGGCCGCGCCGGGCAGGTTGGGCAGGTTGAGGTTCAGCCCACCCAGGGACCAGTTCAGGTCCAGGCCCTCCCGGGACAGTCCCGCCAGCACGGATCGCAGCCGTTCCTCGGCCGGCCGGCCTGCCTGGGCGGCGCCCTGGCTCAGCTCGGCCCGCAGGCGTCCGCTGACGGTCCCTGCCTGCTCCAGGTCCCAGGCCGCCTGGCCGCCCTGCTGGCGGGGTTGACCCGGTCCCCGCAGGCACAGGCCGCCGGCCAGGCAGGTTTCGGGCCAGGTGCCCACCAGGTCCCCGCCGGCCAGGCCGGGAGGGCGCCAGCCCAGGGTGGCGGCGGCAAAGGCCTGGGCAAGGCCGGCGAACTGGGGGCTGGGGGCCAGGCAGCGCAGCAGGTACAGGTCCTGGCCCCGGCGCTGCACCGACAGCCGGGCCAGCAGGCGCTGGGCCTGGCCGGGGCGCGCCGGCAACAGGGCCAGGGCCTCGAAGACCTCGCCGGCCGCGCCCAGGTCGGGCCGGGCCAGGAGCACCGTGGCCCCGGCCCGCACCAACAGGGCCAGCAGCCAGTCGGCGGCCGCCACCTCGACGCTCAGGCGGTGGGCCAGGAGCTCCACCTGGACGGTGCCCTCGCCCAGGGGCCAGACCAAGCCGGCCAGGCGCCGGGTGCCCGGCTCCAGTTCCTGGGCTGGCAGGGCCAGCCAGGGGGCCTCGGGCAGAGGGATGCGCCAGGCCCCGGCGGGGCTGTCCGCCACCACCTCGCGCAGGTTGAGGCCGCGGGTTTCCAGGGCGCTGGAGGCTGGGAACAGGCTGTCCCAGTCCTGCTCGGCCCCGTCCGGCGGGGCGGCTCCGGCCAGGACGGCCAGCAGGGCCAGCAGGAGCAGGAGGGGCAGGGCGCGCGGCCGGGAGGATGGCCGGTCAGGGGTGCTCATGGCCGGCCTCCCGGGCCGGGGGTGGCCAGGTCGGCCAGGGATGGCGCCTGGCGGGCGGGCCGCTCCACCTCCCAGGTCCACGACAGGCGCCAGCCCGTCGGGACCTGGCCCGGGCGGCCGCCGGCCAGGGCTGGCAGCTTGCTGAAGGCCAGGGCCGGTTGCAGGGGCGTCAATGGGGGAGCGCCCTTGGGCGAGCCCAGGGGGGCGGGCGCGGAGGCTGGCCGCCAGCGGCCCTGGGGGTCCAAACGCGCCGCGCCTATGGCCGGCGCCTGCCCGGCCAGGGCGCAGAAGTTCAGGGTCAGCTCGCCTTGGCCGGCGGCGGCCCCGGCCTGTCCCAGGCCGGCCAAGTCGGCCCGCAGCTTGCCGCCGCCGGCCAGTGGCCCCAGGCCGAAGTCACCCTGGAGCCAGAGGCCCAGGCTGGGGTGGCTGGGCGCGGCCGGCGCCATGAGGCCCCTGACCGCCCCGGCCTCGCCCTTGTCCAGGGCCTCCACCCTGCGCAGGGGCTCCAGTTGGGCGGCGCTGGGGGCGGGGACCATGCCGGGCCGGGCGTGTCCCGGCGCCCCGGTATGCCCCGGCGCGCCAGGCGCCGTGGTCTGGCCGGGGGCGGAGATTTGCCCCGGGGCCAAGGTCTGGCCCGGGGCCGATGTTTGACCAGGCGCGGAGGTCTGGCCGGGGGCCGTGGTTTGCCCCGGGGCTGATGTTTGCCCCGGGGCTGATGTTTGCCCCGGGGCAGTGGTCTGTCCGGTGGCCGATGTCTGCCCCGGCGCCGAGGTCTGCCCCGGGGCGCTGGTCTGGCCGGGCGCCGAGGTTTCTCCTGGAGCCGAGGTCTGGCCCGGGGCCGCGGTTTCACCAGGGGCGGAGGTCTGGCCGGGAGCGGAGGTCTGGCCGGGCATGGAGGGGGCCGGCGGCATCGCCGGCTTGGCGTGGGAGGGAGGACCGGCCGGGGCCGGCAAGGCCAGGCTAAAGAGCAGGCCGGCGGCGCAGGCCAGGACCAGGGTCAAGGGCTTGGCGCGCATGTGTCTTCTCCCCCCGCTATTTGGGGCCCGTGGGGGCCAGGTCCAGGTCGGGCAGGCCCTCGCCCGGTTCCTCGGGCGGGGACTCGGCGGCCTTGGCCGGGGCGCGGCCGGCTGGGGCCTTGACCGGGGCCGCCGGCCTGGCCAGGCGCGGCATCCAACTGGGCATGGGGTCTAGGCGCCAGACCAGCTCGCGGGGGATGAGCACCTCCTGCCCTGGCCTGAGCAGGGGCGAGGGCAGGCGGTTGTAATCCCGCAGGCGGCGCCAGGTCTCGGCCCGGCCGCAGTACCACAGGGCCACCAGTTCCAGGCCCTCGCCGCGCCTGGCCGTGTGCAGCAGGTCATGGGCGGGCCAGAGGCGCAGGCCCTCCAAGAGGGCCGCGGCCTCGGCCTTGAGCTCGTCGGAGGCGGCCAGGGCGGTCTGGGCTTCCACCATCAAGAGGCCCTGGCGGTGGGGTAGCAGGCGGGCGCGCACCAGGCGGTCGCCGGCGGTGTAGGTGGCGTCCCAGCAGGCGCGGCCCTGCCAGGAGATATCGCGGCCCCCTTGGGCCTGCCAGCCCCGGGTGGCGGCCATCTGGGCGCCGGCCTGGGCCATCTGCCCCTCCGGTCCTTGGGGCAAGAGCCACAGGCTGGCCGTCAGGCGTCCCTGGGGAGCGGCCCAGGTCACGAGCAGTCCCGTCTGCCCCTGGGGTGCGCGGCCCTGATAGCCCGCTGGCGCCATCCAGTAGAGTTCCAGGGCCTTATTGAGATAGCTGGCGCCGCTGACCACGCCAGCCGGCACCTCGGCTGGCAGGGAGGGCGGGGCGGCTGGCGGCGCCTGGGCGCAGCCGGCCAGCAAGGCCAGGCACAGCCAGGACCAGAGACGGGCCACAGACCTGCCAGGTCGTCTGCCCATGAGCCACCTCCTGCCCCGGGGTGTCCGGCAAAAGGAAGGGACGCTATTTCTTGGTGCCCCCTGCCCCAGGGCCGCCCTTGCGCAGCCTCTCCAGGTAGGACAGGGCCAGCTTGTGGTTGGGGTTGAGCAACAAGGCCGCCTGCAAATGCCTGAGCGCCTCGTCGCGCTTCCCTTGTTTATGATAGCACACGGCCAGGTTGACCTGGGCGTCGGCCGCAAAGGGCGAGCCCAGGTCCACCACCTTCTGGAAGGCCGCGATGGCCTGCTCCAGGCGCCCCTGCTCCAGGTGGATGTACCCGCTGTTGAAATGGGCGCCGTCCAGCCTGGGGTCCAGTTCCAGGGCCTGGCCATAGGCGGCCAGGGCCTGCTCCAGGTTCTTGAGCCTGGTCTGCACCCGGCCAGCCTGGAAGTGCACCTCGGCCCAGTCCGGGGCCAGGGACACGGCCTGATCCAGGTCGGCCAGGGCCGTCTGGGGGTCCTCCTCCAGCCTGGCCAGGGCGCGCCCCAAGAGGGCCTGGGCGCGCAGCCGGTCGCCGGCCTGGCCCCAGCCGCCCGGCGGGGCGGCCTCCGGGGCCAGGGTGGCCAGGGCTTGTTCAAAATCGCCCTGCCGCACCTGGGCCTTGGCCTGCTCCAGGCGGGGGTCCGGCGGTGGCGGAGGGGGCGTGGGGGTGGCCGGCTCAGGGGGCGCTGGCGGCCGGCCTTCAGTCGCGGTTGTTGGGGCCGGGGCGGTGGCTGTGGGGGCCGGTGGCTGCGGGGCGGGACCGGGGGGCGGCGGCCCGGGCCACAGCCACCAGGCCAACCCGGCGGCCAGGGTTACTCCGGCCAGGGCCAGGCCGTAGACCATGCCCCGCCCTCCCGGGGCGGGCCGGGGCACCACCCGGGTGGACTCCAGGGGCGGGGCCGGGGCGGTCGGCGTTTCGGGAGTGGCCGGCGTCTGGCCGGCGGCCTGGCGGGCGCTCTCGCCCTCGGCCTGAATCTGCTGGCTCTCGGCGGCGATCTCCGGGCCGAACAGCTCGCGCAGATGGTTGCGCAGGCTGTAGGTGCTGGGGAAGGTCTTGAGGGTGTAGAGATAGGCCTCCAGGGCCTCGCTCAGGGCCTGGGCGTTGGCGAAGCGCTGCCCGGGGTCCTGGGCCAGGCACGTGAGGCACAGGGCGTCCAGTTCCGGGGGAATCTCGGCCCGGACCCCAGAGGGCGGCCCCACCTGGGGATTGAGCACCTGGGCCAGGAGGGCGGCCTCGTTGTCGCCCTGGAAGAGCCGCTGGCCGGTGAGGGCCTCCCAGAACACCACCCCCAGAGAGTAGATGTCGGCCCGCTGGTCCACCTGGCCCCGGGCCTGCTCCGGGGCCATGTAGGCGAACTTGCCCTTGAGCACCCCCGGCCGGGTGCTGCTGGACTGGCTCATGGCCTTGGCGATGCCGAAGTCCACCAGCTTGACCTCGCCCTCGTAGGAGATGAGGATGTTCTGGGGACTGACGTCGCGGTGCACCAGGCCCAGGGGCCGGCCGTCCTCGCCCTTCTTGCCGTGGGCATAGGCCAGGCCCAGGGCGGCGGCCAAAATGATGCGCACCGCCAGTTCCTGGGGCAGGGGCAAAACCCTGGCTTGACCCTTCTTCATCACCTCGGCTAGACTTTTACCGAAGATGTACTCCATGGCGATGAAGTAGGTGCCCTGCTGGCCGGGCTCCAGGGAGTCATCCTCCTCCATGCGCCCCAGGTCGTAGACCTGCACGATGTTCTGGTGATTGAGCAGGCTGGCCAGCTTGGCCTCGTTGAGGAACATGGTGCGGAATTCCTCGTCCGCGGCCAGGTGGGGCAAGAGGCGTTTGATGACCACCAGCTTCTCGAAGCCGGCGGCCCCCACCTTGCGGCCCCGGAAGATCTCGGCCATTCCGCCGGTGGCGATCTTGCTGGTGAGATAGTAGCTGCCGAACTTGACGATCTTGTTAGCTGGCATGGCGGGTGGCGGCTGGCTCCTGTCCCTGGATGCGTGGCGTAGCGGAGACGACCGTGCCGGGAATCGCCGAAAATTATAGGCATGGCCCAGGGGACAAGTCAAACGGCCTGGCCGGCGGCGGCCTCGCGCGCCGGCTGTGGCGGGCCTCGGGGCAGACCACCGTGGAGTACATGCTCCTGGTGGCCATCGTGGTGGTGGCCATGGCCGGGGGGCTGCAAGTGCTCTTCGAGGCCCTGGCCGTACTGTTCAAGGCCCTGGGGGACCTGATTTCCCAGCCTTATCCCTAGCGTTCGCGCCACTCTGCCGCACAAAACAAACCCGGCCCTGGGCAAGGGGGCCGGGTCGTGCCGCTGATCTAGGCCGGGGAGTTGGGCTTGGCCCTCTACTCGGCCTCCACCTTGATGGTGGTGGCGGCCTGCCTCTTGGCCTTGGGCAGGGTTATGCACAACACCCCGTCCTTGTGCCTGGCCGAGAGCTTTTGGCGCTCCACCTCCATGGGCAGGCGGAAGCCGCGCTGGAAGCTGCCGAACCGGCGCTCCACCAGGTGGTAGTCGCCCTTGTCCTCCTCGCGCTCCTCTTTCTTCTCGCCCTTGAGGGTCAGGATGTCGCCGGTGAGGCTGACCTCGATCTCCTCGGGCTTGAGGCCGGGCACCTCGGCGGTGATCTCCAGGGCCTCGTCAGTCTCTTTGACGTTGACCACCGGCACGAAGCTGAAGCCCTCGCCGCGCGGCGCGGGCGGGCCGGGCTCGGCGTCAAAGAAACGTTTCCACACGTCGTCCATGTCCCTGCGCAGCCTGCCCAGGGAGCCAAAGCCGGAGTAAGGCATCAACTCGAACATGACTTCCTCCTCTCTTGGGTATTGCGTTGCGGGGTTATTTTCCTAAAAAATAAGCAGGCCCTCCGGAGTGTCAAGACCCGTCTTGGCCATAGTACGGCAATTTGTAGGCCAATAGATATTGATTATTATTTTCGGTGGATAGGCCGCACAGGTCTCTAAGCGGCCAGGTTATAAAAACTGCGGCGGCCCACTGCCCTGGGGGGTGGGCCGCCTGTGCTTATGGGGCTGACCATACCAAGTGGTAGTCGCCCTTGGTCTCCTCGTGCCCCTCCTTCTTCTCGCCCTTGAGGACCAGGATGTCGCCGGTCAGGCTCACCTCGATCTCCTCGGGCTTCAGCCCCGGCACCTCGGCGGTCAGTTCATAGCCCTCCTCGGTCTCCTTGAGGTACACCGAGGGCACGAAATCCTCCTCCTTGCCCTCCACGGGCAGGAGGGAGCCGCCGAAGAAGCGTTCCACCAACTCATCCCAGCCGCGTTCCCGCAGGCCGGGCGTCCTGAGTCCGCCGAAAGGAATAAGCTCGTACTTGGTGGCCTCCTTTCCTGGTTATAAATCCTAGATAAACAATAGGCATTACCCGCCGCCTTGGCAAGAGGCGGTTGACCGGCCTGGGCGGGCAGGGTAGTTTAATTTTAGGCTTCGTGCCCAGGGCGGCGGCCCCGGCGCCGTCCAGCCGCAGCCACCCAAACCGGTCCCCCTAGGAAAAAGAAGAGAAAATGCCACCGAAAATCGAGCCGCACCACAAGTTCTCCATCTGGTACGTGCTGCTGGGCATCTGGTTCGTCTTCATCCTCAACAACATGATCTACAACTACACCGGCCCCACCCGCCTGGCCTACAGCGAGTTCCTGGACCACCTGCGCTCCGAGCGGGTCAAGGAGATCGCCATCAGCGACCAGATGATCGCCGGCACCTACCTGGACAAGGAGGGCAAGGAGACCAAGTTCACCACCGTGCGGGTGACCCCCGACCTGGCCAAGGAGTTGGAGGGGCATCAGGTCAAGTTCCGGGGCGAGGTGGAGTCGGCCTTTCTGCGCAACCTGCTCTCCTGGGTCATCCCCATCTTTCTGTTCGTGGGCATTTGGTACTTCATGATGAAGCGCATGGGTCCCGGCGCGGGAGTGATGCAGTTCGGCGCCAGCCGGGCCAAGGTCTACGCCGAGGAGGCGGTGCCCACCCGCTTCGAGGACGTGGCCGGCGTGGACGAGGCCAAGGGCGAGTTGGAGGAGGTGGTCAACTTCCTGCGCACGCCCGAGCGTTTCTCGCGCCTGGGCGGCCGTCTGCCCAAGGGCGTGCTCCTCTTGGGGCCTCCGGGTACCGGCAAGACGCTGCTGGCCCGGGCGGTGGCCGGCGAGGCCGGGGTGCCCTTCTTTTCCATCAGCGGCTCGGAGTTCGTGGAGCTGTTCGTGGGCGTGGGCGCGGCCCGGGTGCGCGAGCTTTTCGCTCAGGCCAAGCAGAAGGCCCCCTGCATCATCTTCATTGACGAACTGGACGCCCTGGGCAAGGCCCGGGGCATGAGCGTGATGGGCGGCCACGACGAGCGCGAGCAGACCCTGCAACAGCTTCTGGTGGAGATGGACGGCTTCGACCCCCGGGTGGGGGTCATCATCATGGCCGCCACCAACCGGCCCGAGATCCTGGACCCGGCGCTCCTCAGGGCCGGGCGCTTTGACCGCCAGGTGCTGGTGGACAAGCCCGACCTCAACGGCCGCCTGGCCATCCTCAAGGTGCACGCCAAGCGCATCACCCTGGCCGAGGACGTCAAGCTGGAGGTCCTGGCCCAGCGCACCCCCGGGCTCTCGGGCGCGGACCTGGAGAACATCCTCAACGAGGGCGCGCTCCTGGCCGCCCGGCATGAGCGCGACGAGGTGACAATGGCCGACCTGGAGGAGGCCGTGGACCGCATCGTGGGCGGCCTGGAGAAGAAAAATCGGGTCATCAACGAGCGCGAGAAGCGCATCGTGGCCCACCACGAAACCGGCCACGCCCTGTTGGCCGCCTTCACCCCCGGGGCCGACAAGGTGCACAAGATCAGCATCATCCCCCGGGGCATCGCCGCCCTGGGCTACACCGAGCAGCGCCCCACCGAGGACCGCTACCTCATGGGCCGCTCGGAGTTGGTCAGCCGGCTGGACGTGCTGTTGGGTGGGCGGGTGGCCGAGAGCCTGATCTTCGGTGAGGTATCCACCGGCGCGGCCAACGACCTCATGCGCGCCACCGACATGGCCCGGGCCATGCTCACCCAGTACGGCATGGGCACCACCCTGGGGCCGGTGACCTACAGCCGCCGCACCCAGCCCATCTTCCTGCCCCAGGACGCCACCATGATGCCCCCGCCCCAGGAGTTCTCCGAGGCCACCGCCGCGGCCCTGGACCAAGAGCTCAAGGCCTTCCTGGTCGAGCGCCAGGAACACGTGGAGGCGCTGTTGGCCAGCCACCGTGACAAGCTGGCCCTGGTGGCGGCCCGCCTGCTGGAAAACGAGGTTATTGACGGCAAGGAGTTCGCCCAGTTGGTGGGCCTGCCCGCCGAGGAGGCGGCTGGCGGTGAGTAGGGGGCCAAAGGGGGCCGGCCCGCCGGCCAGGTTCATGACGGGGCCATAACATGGGCAAGGCAGCCACGCCGAAAGCCGAGTGCGGCGACGGCCAACTCCTGGCCGAACTCAGGGCCAGCGAGGAGCGCTACCGCTCGGTGACCCAAACCGCAGTGGACGCCATCATCACCACCGACCAGGAGGGCACGGTGCTCACCTGGAACCAGGGGGCCGAGGTCATGTTCGGCTTCGGGCCGGAGATGGTGGGGCGCTCGGTGCTGGCCATCATCCCCCAGCGCTATCGCCAGGCCCACGAGGAAGGCGTGCGCCGCTACCTGGCCACCGGCCAGCGCCGCCTCATCGGCCAGGTGGCCGAGCTGGCCGGTCTGAGGCAGGACGGCGGCGAGTTTCCCATTGAGCTGAGCCTGTCGGTGTGGCAGATCGCCCAGGGGGTCTGCTTCGGGGCCATCATCCGCGACATCTCGGAGCGCAAGAGGGTGGAACGGTTGCGCGAGGACGTGCAGCGCATGATCCGCCACGACCTCAAGTCGCCCCTGGTGGGCGTGGTGGGCCTGGCCAATCTGCTCCTGAAGGCCGACAACCTGGACCCGCGCCAGATCAAGGCCGCGGCCACCATCCGCGACCTGGGGCAGAGGCTCCTGGGTTTTATCCAGCGTTCCCGCGACATCTTTCAACTGGAAGAGGGGCGCTACCAGTTGAAGCCCCAGCCCGTGGACCTACTGGCGCTCCTGGGCCGGGTGGCGGGAGAACTGGAGCCCCTGGCCCGCAGCCGGGGCCTGCGCCTGACCCGCCGGGTCAAGGGCCGGGCGGTCCGCGCCCGCCAGCGCTACTTGGTCGCCGGCGAGGAGGGGCTGTTGGAGGTGCTCTTCGAGAACCTGTTGAAGAACGCCCTGGAGGCCGCCCCCCCCGGCTCCCGGGTGGGGGTGGACCTGGCACCAACCCCCCAGGGCGGCCACCTCATCGGCATCCACAACCTGGGGGTGATTCCTCCGGAGGTCCGCGACCGCTTCTTCGAGGCCTACGTCACCAGCGGCAAGCAGGGCGGCACCGGTCTGGGCACCCACAGCGCCCGGCTCATCGCCCGGGCCCACGGCGGCGACCTGACCTTCACCACCTCCGAGACCGAGGGCACCCGCCTGTGGCTTAGCCTGCCGGCCACGGATTCAAGGTAACCAATAAAACTTGCCTCTTCGTCGTTTGTCGTGGAAACGCGTAAAAAGGCAAGGAGTGGCGGCAAGGACGCCGGGTCGCTACAGGTCCACCACCTTGACCAGGTTGGTGCGGCCGGTACCGTGGGGCACCCCGGCGGTGAAGACCAGGCGGTCGCCGGCGCCGGCCAGGCCGGTGGTCTTCACCCACTGGAGGGCGCGTTCGAACATCTCGTCGCTGGTGCTGTAATCCTCCACCAGGGCCGGTAGCACCCCCCAGGAAAGATTGAGTTGGCGGCAGGTGGCCGGGTCGGCGCTCAGACCCACCACCGGCGCGGCGGTGCGGTAGCGGGCCACCAGGCGGGCGGTGCCGCCCGAGGTGGTGGAGGCCACGATGGCCTTGGCCTTGAGGTCGGCGGCCAGCCAGCAGGCGGCGCGGCTGATGGCCGCCGAGGTGGAGGGCAGCAGGTCGGAGAGAGGCTCCTTGAGGTAGGACTGCCCCAAGAGGGCCTTCTCGGTGGCCCGGGCGATGCTGTGCAGGGCCGCGGCGGCCTCCAGGGTGTGGGCGCCCACGGCGGTTTCGTCGCTGAGCATCACCGCGTCGGTGCCATCCAGGATGGCGTTGGCCACGTCGGTGACCTCGGCCCGGGTGGGGCGGGGCGACTCGATCATGGAGCGCAGCATCTGGGTGGCGGTGATGACCGGCTTGCCGGCCTGACGGGCCATCTTGATGATGCGTTTTTGGATCAGCGGCACCTCCTCCAGGGGCATCTCCACCCCCAGATCGCCCCGGGCCACCATCACCCCGTCCACCACGGCCAGAATCTGGGCCAGGCGATCCATGGCCCCGGGCTTCTCGATCTTGGCGATGAGCATGGGCCGTGGCCGCTGCTGGTTGATTATCTCCAGCAGGGGGGCCAGGTCATCCTCGTGGCGCACGAAGGACATGGCCACGAAGTCCACGCCCAGCTCCAGGCCCAGGGCCAGGTCGCGGCGGTCCTTGTCGGTGAAGGCCGCGGTGCGCAGTTGGCTGGTGGGCAGGTTGACCCCCTTATGGGAGCTGAGCACCCCGCCGGCCGTCACCTGGCAGATTACGCTGTGGTCGCGCTTGGCGATCACCACCATCTCCACCAGGCCGTCGGCCAGGAGTATGCGGTCGCCCTGGTTGACGTCTTCGAAGAAATACTCGTGATTGACGGGCAGGCAGCCTGGCGGGGCGGTCTCGCCCTCCACCAGGACCACCTCCTGGCCGGTGTCCAGCTCCACCTCGCCCTCCAACAGGCCCAGGCGAATCTTGGGTCCCGAGAGGTCTTGCAGGATACCCACCTGGCGGCCTTCCTGGGCGGCCACTTGGCGCAGGTCGGCCAATACCCGGCGGTGGGAGTCGTGATCGCCATGGGAGAAGTTCAGGCGGGCCACGTCCATGCCGGCCCGGATCAGCCCCGCCAACTGGCTGGGCGTGTGGGTGGCCGGACCGATGGTGCAGACGATCTTGGTCTTGCGCGGCAGCGATGAATTGGGCATGGGCGCCTTCCGAACTTGGGAGTGGGGTGGCGGGGCTGCTCTTATGATACCCTCCCGTCCCGCCGGCGCTGGCGACATTTCGGCGGCGTTATCGTGGCGGATCGGCGCCGGGCGCCTCCAGCGGCAGGTCAAAGCGCTGCTCCTTGACCATGCCGCCCCACTGGGGGACCAGGCGCTCCTCGGACAGGGTGAAGCCGGCGGCCTCGTAGAGCCGCCGGGCCATGGTCAGGCCCTCGAAGGTCCACAGGAAGACCCGCCAATGGCCGGCCCGCCGGCAGAACTCCAGGGCGCGGCGGATAAGTTCCCGGCCCAGGCCGCGCCCCTGGGCGCGCGGGTCCACGATGAACCAGCGCAACCGGGCGCCTTCCGGGGCCGCGCCGTCCAGGGCGATGGCCCCCACCAACTGGCCGTCCAGGCGGGCGGCCAAAAAGAGGTCGCGGGCCGGGTCTAGCCGGCAGAGGAACTCGGCCAGCTCCCGGGCCTCCTGGGCCTCGAAGCTCAGGTCAAAGCCCCAGTGGCGGTGGTAGTAGTCGCCGTGCAGCCAGATGACCCGGCCCAAATCGCCGGGCCGGTAGCCGTCGTAGGTCGCTTGCTCGCTGGTCATGGTGCGCCCGCCGGTTGTTGGTCCGCCCGGGCGGGTGCTTATTGCCTGCCAAGGCCCGCCCTGGCAGGTATTATAAATCATATGCCCGACAACTGCGCCCCAACCCCACCCCGCGGGAGGTGTGAGACATGCAAGGCAAGACCCCCAGCCAGACGGCCCTGCACATGGCCATCCAGATGCTGCCCCAGGACGCCAACCCCATGGGCAATGTGCACGGTGGCGTCATCATGCGTCACATTGACGAGGCCGGCGGGGTGACCGCCACCCGCCACGCCCGCCGTCCGGCGGTGACCGCCTCCCTGGACCGCCTGGATTTCCACAACCCGGTCTTCGTGGGCAACCTCCTGATCCTGCGGGCCAGCGTGAACATGGTGGGGCGCACCTCCATGGAGCTGGGCGTGCGCGTGGAGGCCGAGGACCTGCGCACCGGTCAGGTGCGCCACACGGCCAGCGCCTACCTGACCTTCGTGGCCCTGGGCGAGGACGGCCGTCCCACCCCGGTGCCGCCCCTGATCCTGGAGACCGGCGAGGACCACCGCCGCCACCAGGAGGCCCTGGACCGCCGCCAGATGCGCCTGGCCGAGAAGGCCCGCGAGCACAAGACAGGCTCCCACGACTAGGCGCCCAGGGAGCCCGGCATGAAGCTCTTGCTGTTCTACGCCCCCAGCTTCTGGTTCAAGACCTTTGAGAAGGCCCTGTGCCAGGCCCCGGACCAGGAGCGCGACGAGGAGGTCAAGGAGGCGGTGGTGGCCTTTTACCAGGCCGAGGAGGAGGACCAGGGCCGCGAGGCCAAGGTCTTAAGCAAGCTACTTAAAAACATAAAGTGGCAGGCCGGCAAGTTCAACAGCAAGGCCGTGGTGCTGCACTCCTTCAACCACCTGTCGGTCAGCAAGGCCCCGCCGGAGCTGGCCCAGAGCCTGGCCGAGGAGGCCAGGGAGCGCCTGGAGCAGTCCGGCTACGCGGTCACCGTCACGCCCTTCGGCTACCTCAACGAGTGGAAGATGCACGTGGCCGGGCCGTCGTTGGCCAAGGTCTTCAAGGAGTTGTAGGGCCGCGGGCCGAGGCGTTCTCATATCTGTTTCGGGACAGACGTATAGTTTAGCCGGCCGGTTTTTCCTGGTCATGGGCAGCACCGCCGGGCGCGTAAGCGCCCGGTATTAGGCTGCGCACGAAAGCCGAAGCGGTTCTTTTTGTGTCCCGCTCAGCCGCCCGGCCATACTGGCTTTGCCGGTGCGGGTGCCGGCGCGGGGTGGCCTGCTGGCCCGGGCGCGAAGCATGGGCCGCAGTGCCCCGTAAACTTGGCCGGGTTGGTTCCCAGGAGCCCCCTGCCGGTGCCCCAGGAATGGCCGGGCTAAGAGCGGGACACGGGGGTTGGGTGAGGAGGAAGGCGGGCGTTGCGGGCCGCAGGATATTACCAGAAAAATACTGAACACCCAACACTATATGGATGTCGTTAAGTTAGCATCAAAGACAAGAGCGGGCGAGGGTCGAGTGCCTCGACTCCCAATGCGGGTCGAGGGGCGCTCTCCCCTGGCCAAACCCGTCGGCTCCCGTACAGACCTTGTTGAACATACAAGGGGCGGGGGCTATCGCCGCCCGCGTCTTTCAGCGGCGAGCCTTCAGCGGGAGCCGGCAAGACAGGTCAGGGGATGGCGCCACCCGACCCGTCCATGCCCGCCCGGGCACCGGGCCGACCCGTTATCGCCCGCCGCGGCTCGCGGCCCGGCCCGTCTAGGCCCCGCCGGGGGCACCCGGCCCCGGCCCGTTGTCGGGGGGGCGCATGGAGATGATGCGCAGCATCTCCACGGCCTCGCTGAAGCCGGGGTTGAGTTCCACGGCCTTTTGCAGGATGTCCCGGGCCTTGCCGAACTCGCCCAGATCAAAGTAGATGCGGCCGATGTTGTAGAGAATGTTCTCGTCGTGGGGGCTGACGCGTAAAGCCTTCTTGTACTGCTCCAGGGCCTCGGCGTACTTGCTCTGGCGGCGGTAGATGATGCCCAGGGAGTTGAAGACGTTTATGGTGTTGGGGTTTAGCTTGAGCACCTCCCTGATCACCAGCTCGGCGTTGTCGTCCATGTGCTTTTCCATGTAGATGTCGGCGGCGCGCTGGAAGCTTTTTTCGGCGCGTCCTCCCAGGCCTCCTTTTCCATCAGTTGCAGACCCAGTTGGTCATGGCGCTCGGCCTCCAGGGCCTGGGGGTCCGACTCGGCCTGCCGGAGGCCGTCTATCTTGCGCTTGAGCACCGCCAGGCTTAAGGGGAGCAGGATGATGTCGTTGACCCCGGCCTCGCCGGCCTCGATGACCTGGCCCTTGGTGAGCTCGCTGGCCACCAGGATCACCGGCAGGTCGGCCAGCTTGGAGTCGGCGCGCAACACCTTGAGCAGGGCCGGGCCGCTCATCTCGGGCATGTGCCAGTTAGCCACCACGAAATCATAGGGCTGCTGGCGGGCCTTGTCCCAGGCCTCGCTGCCATGGGCGGCTACTGTGATTGCAAACCCGCCGATTGCCTTAAGCATGCGTGCCAAGGTGTTGCGCAGGTTATTCTCGTTGACGGCCACCAAGACCTTAATGCCCGCTTGCCCGGTCACCCGTGCTCCTTGCTTTAGTTTCAATGTGAATGATAAGCCAGGGCGGTCCGGATTTCCAATGGCGAAATAAAGGGTACCGCCCTAAATGGTGGAAGGTGGCCGCTGTGAATGAAATGGGCGTGCCGCTGGGGGTTGGGCACAGCCTCGGCCAGGGCGTCAGTCCTTGGGGGACGCCTGGCCGCCGGCCGGCAGCGCCGTCGCCCTGGTCCAGCACCTCCAGCCAGATATCCCGGCCGTGCTTGCGCAGGTTGACCCGCACCAGGCTGCCCGGGGGGGAGGCCTGCAAGGCGTTGGTCACCAGGTTCAGCAGGGCCTGCTGCACCCGGTAGGGGTCCAGGCGGGGTTGGCCGGGCAGGGGGCGCAGGTCGCGCTCCAGTTCCACCTCGCGCTGGGCGGCCAGGGGGCCGGCTACCTCCAGGCACTCGTTCACCAGGCCGGCCAGGTCCACGGGGGTGGGGTGCAGTTCCAGGGGCCGGGCGAAGTCCAGCATGCCGCGCACCATGGATTCCAGGCGGGCGGTCTGGCTGATGACCGTGTCCAGCTTGTGGGCGGCGGGGTGGTTTTCATCCATAAGACGGCGCACCTGGGTGGTGAAGCCGCCGATGGCCATGAGCGGGGTCTTCATGTCGTGGGCCACGGTGGCCACGGCCTGGCCCACGGCGGCCAGGGCCTCGGCCTTGCGTATGTCCTCCTGCTGGCGCCGCTGGCGGTCGCGCATCAGGCCCAGCACCAGGGCGATGACGTTGAACAGGCCCATCTCCATCAGGTCGGCGGCCTGGCGGGCGGGTATCTCGGGGTGGCCTCGCATTACTATGGGCAGAAAGATCAGAGAGATGGCCAGCGAGGCCCCCAGGCCGCCCCTGAGGCCGAACCAGAAGGCGGCCAGGATGATGGGCAGAAAGTACAGCTCGCGAAAGATCACGTGCTCCAGGATCTGGTCCTGGGGCTGGCGGTGGATGGGAATGCTGATGCCGGCAATGAGCGCGGCCACCAGGGCCACTTTTATGGCCAGCTTTAGCCCCGGGGAAGGCATGGGCACGCCCTTGCTCCCAAGTTTGCCGATTATGCCTAGGTTATCATTTATATCGAGGCGGCGCGCGCAAGAAAAAGGCCGCATCCCACAAGTGGCGGGGTGAACCAATAGGCCGGGGCGCCGCCGTGGGCGCCCCGGTCTTGATTCGCGGGTGATTGGCCGCGCTAGCCCTTGAGCCGCCCCAGGCCCTGGAGCACCTTGGGGGGGGTGATGGGCAGGTCAAGGCAGCGATAGCCCGTGGCGTGGAACACGCCCTCGGCGATGGCCGGGGCCGTGGGGCTGACCAGGCCCTCGCCGGCCTCCTTGGCCCCGAAGGGTCCCTCGGGCTCGTAGGTGTCAATCTCCACCGACTGGCTGGGGGGCATGTCCTGGGCGGTGGCGATCTTGTAGTCCAGGAAGGTGGTGTTGAGCGTGCGGCCGTCCTTCATCACGAAGTCTTCCATCAGGGCGTAGCCCAGGCCCATGTGGATGGAGCCCTCCAACTGCCCCTCCACGGCCATCTTGTTGATGGGCACTCCGCAGTCGTGGGCCGTGTACATCTTGTGCACCTGGATCAGGCCGGTTTGCTCATCCACCTCCACCTCGGCCACCTGGGCGCCAAAGCTGAAGGCCGGGCTGACCAGGCCCTTGTTGCGGGGGGTGTAGGCCCCGAAGGCGGTGAGGGGCTCGCCCCGGCGGCCCTTGAGGGCCTTGTACACGCACTCGCCGAAGCTGAAGCCCTTGTCCGGGCGGGCCTTGGAAAAGACCCGGTCATTCTCGAAGGCGATGTCGTGTATCTGGTTGAGATCGAAGTGGCCAAAGACCACCGGGATGAGCATCTCCTTGATCTTCTTGGCCGCCTGCACCACGGCGTTGCCGGCCATGAGCGTTACCCGGCTGCCCCAGGTGCCCAGGTCGGCCTTGGGGGTGACGGCGGTGTCGCTGGCGGTGAGCCGTATCTTATCCACGCCGATGCCCAGCTCGGCGGCCAGTATCTGGCGCAGCACGGTGTCGGAGCCCTGGCCGATGTCGGTGGCCATGGTCAAGAGATGGGCGGTGCCGTCCTCGAAGACCCGCACCTCGGCCGAGGCGAAGTTGTACTTGGTGTTGAACCAGTTGAAGACCCCGCCGCTGATGAAGCTGTAGCAGCCCACGCCGATGCCGTGGCCGGGCTTCTTCTCCTGGCGCTTGACATCCCAGCCGCTCATCTGGCGCACCTTGACCAGCGACTCCTTGAATCCGCAGGAGCTGATGGTGGCCACCTCGGGTATCTCGTCGCCGGTCTCCATGGCGTTCAGCAGGCGCAGGTCAATGGGGTCAATGCCCAGGTCGTGGGCGGCCATGTTCATCTGGGTCTCGGCGGCGAACAGGGCCTGGGGCGCGCCGAAGCCGCGCATGGCCCCGGCCGGGGGCTTGTTGGTGTAGACGTGGCGGCCCAGGTAGCGGTAGGCGGGGTAGCGGTAGAGCATGGCCCCGAAATTGCCGCACAGGAAGGTGGCCGTGGGACCCATGGAGTTGTAGGCCCCGCCGTCCAGGAGCACGTCGAAGTCCTTGGCCATGAGGAGGCCGTCCTTGCTGAAGCCCACCTTGGAGCGGATGGGCATGCCATGGCGGCGGCGGCCAGAGGCCAGCTCGTCCGCCCGGCGGAGGGTGAACTTCACCGGCCGGCCGGTGCGCACGGCCATGAAGGCGGCGCAGAACTCCCACTTGCGCAGCTCCATCTTGCCGCCGAAGCCGCCGCCGGTGTTGAGCTTGATGACCCGCACGTGGTTCTCGGGCAGACCCAGCGTGCTGGCCAAGAGGCATTGCACGATGTAGGGCACCTGGGTGCTGGTCCACAGGGTCACGCGGCCGCCCTCGTCGGGCGCGGCCAGGCTGGAGCAGGGCTCCAGGTAGGCGTGGCTGACCGCGTGCACCCGGAAGGTGTCCTCGCGCACGTAGTCGGCCTGGGCGAAGCCGGCCTCCAGGTCGCCGTACTTGATCTTGCGCGCCAGGCTGACGTTGCCCTCGCTCTCGGCGTGGATCAGGGCCGCGCCCTCTTGCGTGGAGTCCTCCACGCTGAAGTAGCCGGGCAGCTCCTCGTATTCCACCTCGATGAGCGAGCAGGCCCGCAGGGCGGTCTCCTTGTCCAGGGCGGCCACGGCGGCCACCTCGTCGCCGATGAAGCGCACCTTGTCCACGGCCAAGGGCAGCTCGTCCTGGCTGTCGGGCACCAGGCGCCAGTTGCCGAACTTGACCTGAGGGGTGTCGGCGCCGGTGACGACGTCCTTGACCCCGGCCAGGGCCTTGGCCTTGCTTACGTCAATGCGCTTGATGCGGGCGTGGGGCACCGGCGAGCGCAGGATGGCCCCAAAGAGCATACCCGGCAGGGTCAGGTCGTCGGTGTAGAGGGCCTGGCCGGTGACCTTCTGGCGGGCGTCCAGGCGGGGAATGCTGGCCCCGATGATGGCTGGGTTTTTCACTGGGCACCCCCTTGGGCCATGCTCAGGCATTTTTGCAGCACGCGGCCGGCCAGCACCTGCACCATGGCCCGGCGGTAGTTGGCCGTGGCGCGCAGGTCGTCAATGGGCCGGGCGGCGCGCACGCAGGCCACGGCGGCCCGGGCCAATAGCCGCGGGTCGGGCCTTTGGCCCTCCAGCATGGCCTCGGCCTCGGGGCAGCGCACGGGGGTGGGGGCCACCGAGGCGCACGCCAGGCGCACGCCCATCATGCAGCCGTCCAAATCAAGGGCCAAGAACCCCGCCACCCCCACGGCGGCGATGTCCACCTGGCTGCGGGCCGACAGGCGCAGGTAAGAGGAGCCGGCGCGACCCGGCGGCACGGGCACCCGGATGGCCTCCAGTATCTCCATGGGCTCCAAAACGGTGAGCCCCGGACCCTTGAAGAATTCCTCCAGCTTGACCTGGCGCCGGCCGCCGCGCTCCACCAGCACCACGCTGCCCCGGTAGGCCAACAGCGGGGCGGCGGTGTCGGCGCTGGGGGCGGCGTTGGCCAGGTTGCCGGCCACGGTGCCCATGTTGCGTATCTGGGTGGTGGCCATCACCGAGCAGGCGTGGGCCAGGGCCGGGTAGTGTTTGCGCACGTCAGGGTGGGCGGCCACGTCGCTGATGCGCGCCCCGGCGCCCAGGACCAGGCCGTCCTCGTCCTGGTAGTTGATGCGGTTCAGGCCGCCCACCCGGTTAAGGCTCACCAGGTGGTCGGCGCTCATGGCGCCGCCGCGCAGCTTCATGATGAGGTCGGTGCCGCCGGCCAGGAGCTTCACGCTGGCGCGGTGGCGGCCCAACAGGTCCAGGGCCTCTTCCAGGGTGGCGGGCTGGTGGACGGTGAAATGAGGGGTGGCCATGGCTACTTGCCCTCCCCGGCCGGGGCGAGCCGCCGGGCGGCGTCCCCTATGGCCTCCACGATCTTGTTGTAGCCGGTGCAGCGGCACAGGTTGCCCGATAGCCCTTGGCGTATCTCGGTCTCCGTGGGCTGGGGGTTCTTGTCCAAAAGCTGCTTGGCGCTCATTATCATGCCGCCGGTGCAGAAGCCGCACTGCACGGCGCCCTTTTCCACGAAGGCCTCCTGGATGGGGTGCAGCTCCTGGGGGCTTTTGGCCAGGCCCTCGATGGTGGTCACCTCGCGCTGGTGGGCCTCCACGGCCAGGGTCAGGCAGGAACTGACCGAGCGGCCATTGATGAGAACCGTGCAGGCCCCGCAGTCGCCCTGGTTGCAGCCGATCTTGGTGCCGGTGAGGCGCAGGTCCTCCCTGAGCACCTCGGCCAGGCTGCGCCAGGGGTCAATAGCCACCTCGTAGCGGTCGCCGTTCACTGTGATCTCTATGGTTTGTTTTGCCACTGTGGGCCTCGCCGGTTGGAGGGACGTTGTGGAAATAACTGAATTAAAGGCACATGACCTATTGTGGGCCGTAGCTTAGCAGCAGGGGGCCTGGCGGTCAAGCGTTCACTGGGCGTTACATATTGTTTATTCACGTGAACAATGGGCAGGCCAAGCGTTGACCTGGCTTGATTCACCCGGCCTCAGGCGCCGCCGACGCCGGGCTCCTGCTCCTGGGCGATGCCGATGAAAAAGGCGGCGCCCTGGCCGGGCTGGGACTCCAGCCAGGCCCGGCCGCCGTGGCGGCGGGCCACCTCGCGCACGATGGCCAGACCCAGGCCGGTGCCCTCGGTGCCCATGGCCGTCTCGCCGCGCTGGAAGGCCTCGAACAGGCGTCCGGCCGAGCGGGGGTCCAGGCCCACGCCGTCGTCCTTGACTCCCAGCACGTGCTGGCCCTCGTCCTGGCGGTAGATGACTTCGATGCTGGATAGGCCGGGACCGCCGTACTTGAGGGCGTTGTCCAGGAGGTTTTGCAGCACCCGGGTCAGGGCCAGGCGCTCGCAGCGGATGGCCGGCAACTGGGCCGGCCGGCGCCACTGTATCTGGCGCTGGCGCATGACCGGGCCGTACTCGCGCTCCAGGCCCTCCAGAAGTTCCTCCAGGTCCACCGTCTCCAGGCGGCGCGGCCCCTCCTTGGCGGCGATGTAGGCGTTGATCTCCCGGGTGAGCGACTCGATGCGGGTGGCGGCCTTGATTATCTGCTGGCACAGCTCCTGGCCCTTTTCGGCCAGGGCCGCGCCGAACTGCTTTTGCAGGCGCTGGGTAAGGCCGAAGATGCCCACGGCCGGCGACTTGAGGTCATGGGAGGCGGTGTAGGCGAAGAACTGGATGGCGGTCTTCTGCTCCTCCAGTTGGTGGGCCTTTTCCTTCAGCTCCTCGTTGAGCCGGGCGTTGTTGGCCGCCACCGCGATCTGGTTGCCCATGACGATGAGCAGGTCTATGGTCGAGGGAGTGAGCCGCACCAGCTTGCGAGCCGCCAGGTTCAGCACGCCCACCACCTGGTCCAGGGCGATCAGCGGCACGCAGATCACCACCTGAAAGCCCTTCTTGGTCAAGAGCCTGACGCGGGCCTTGTCCGCCAGCTCCGTGACGTGCTGGGCGATGAACTGGCGGTTGCGGGCGGCCTGGCCGGTGAAGCCCTCGTTGAGGCTGACCTGCTTGAGGCCGGTGGTGTTGACCCCCAGGGAGGCGGCCAGGTTGAGGTACTTGCCGCTGTCGTCCATGAGGTAGAGCCGGCCGGCGTCCAGGGTCATGTGCTTGAGCACCAGGGCCAGGCCGTTGTGCACCACGTCGTTGAGGGACTGGGACCAGCACAAAAGGTTGCTCAACTCCAACAGCACCGCCAGCTCCTGGCTGCGCTTGGAGATGTCCATTTCGTCGTAGGGCACGGTAATGTGTTTGCTGGTGCTCAGCATGGGCATGGGTCCCCCGGGGCGGTGCTGGGCCGGTGGCGTTCACCCCCAGTATACATCGCTTTTGCAGACTTGGGTGCCCGCGCCTTGATCCGCCGCGCCGCGCTCAGCCCAGGTCGGCCAGCACCAGGGCCGCGTGTCCCTGGGCCTTGACCTTGGCGTAGGCCCTGGCCAGCCGGCCCTGGGCGTCGAAGACGTAGGTGCTGCGCAGGGTGCCCTCCACCTGCTTGCCGTACATGGTTTTGGCACCCCAGGTCCCCAGGGCCTTGAGCAGCCCGGTGGTGGGGTCGGCCAACAGGGGGTAGCCCAGGCCCAGCTTGGCCGCGAACTTGGCATGGGAGGCCACGCCGTCCTTGGACAGGCCGGCCACGGCGTAGCCCCGGGCGGCGAAGTCGGCGAGTTTCTCCTGAAACTCCCTGGCCTCGCTGGTTCAGCCGCTGGTGTTGTCCTTGGCATAGACAAAGAGCACCAGGCCCCGCGCGCCCTTTAGGTCGGCGAAGGAGCGCGGCTGGCCGGTCTGGTCCGGCAGCGTGAAGGGCGGGATGCTATCGGCCAATTGCATGGGTTGCCTCCCTGGCCATGAGTTTGTCCTTAATTATGCCCGCCCGCTTGGGACGAGCCCCAATAAAAAAGGTCTGGTATCCAAGAGGGCCAGGCCGGGCGGCGAGGAGGGGGCCAGGGCTAGAACAGGCCCCAGACCATCTTGGCCCCCATGGCGATCAGCAGCAGGGCGAAGATCTTTTTGACCGTGGGCACCGGCAGGGTGTGGGCCAGCCTGGCCCCCAGGGGCGCGGTGAGCACGCTGGCCAGGGCCACGCCCGCCAGGGCCGGCAGGTAGATGTAGCCCAGGCTCATGGCCGGCAGGCCAGGGGTGGCCAGGCCGTTGACGAGGTAGCCCACGGCCCCGCTGATGGCGATGGGAAAGCCGATGGCCGCCGAGGTGCCGATGGCCTCGCGGGCCGGCACGTTGCACCACAGCATGAAGGGCACCGACAGCGAGCCGCCGCCGATGCCCACCAGGGCGCTGACCACGCCGATCACCCCGCCCACGCCCGTGGTGCCGGCGGTGCCGGGCATCTGGCGGGAGGCCTTGGGCTTGATGTCCAGGAGCAACTGGGCCGCCACGTAGAACAAAAACACCGCGAAGAAGCCCTTGAGGAAGCCGGTGCTGAGCTGGGCGGCCACCCAGGTGCCGGCCAGGGTGCCCAGGATGATGCCCACGGTGATGCGCGCCACGATGTCCCAGTGCACCGCCCCGCGGGCATGATGGGCGCGCACGCTGCTGACGCTGGTGAAGATGATGGTGGCCAGGCTGGTGCCCAGGGCCAGGTGCATGATGTTCTGGGCCGGCAGGTTCAGCGCTGTGAAGACGAAGGTGAGCGCCGGCACGATCACCAGGCCGCCGCCCACGCCCAAGAGCCCGGCCAGCACCCAGGCCACGCTCCCCACTCCGGCGTAGAGCAGCCAGGAAACCAGGTCCATGGTCAATCTCCCTTGACGTAAGACTTAAAAAAGCGGGGGCCGCCCCGTGCCAGGCAAGCATACCCCCACCGCCAAGCTTGGCAAGGCGTGGGGTGGGAACACAAGGCCCCGGTTGGCCAAGCCGCCAGGTATTGACATTATCCCCGCCAGCCTCAATCCTAATTACCAGGCGCCCCCGTTACCAGGACAGTAGATCCCCAACCCCGGACGGCGAGGGGACTTGGCCAATTCCCCGTGGCTTCAACAGTATTAACCAGCGGTGCGCGTTATGGTTTCCTTTGGTTCCCTGACGGTCCTGGTGGTGGACGACGTGGTGAACATGCGCCGTCTGCTGAAAAACATGCTGCGCCAGATGGGCGTGACCAACATCCTGGAGGCCAGCGACGGCATCCTGGCTTTGGACGTCTTGGTGCGCAACACCGTGGACTTGGTCTTGTGCGACTGGAACATGCCCCAGATGAAGGGCATCGAGGTGCTCAAGTTCGTGCGCGCCAAGCAAGAGATCAAGAACATGCCCTTCATCATGGTCACCGCCGAGGTCAAGGAAGACGTCATCGCCGAGGCGGCCGAGACCGAGGTGGACGCCTACCTGCTCAAGCCCTTCACCCTGCAACAGCTCCAGGACCGCGTGACCCACGTGCTCAAGCTCCAGGAGGAGGTCAGCGAGATTGACCAGCGCCTGGCCCGGGGCATGAGCTACATCACCACCCGCCAGATGGACAAGGCCGCCGAGGAACTCAAGGCCGCCCTGGCCATCAACCCCAAGAGCCCCCGCACCCTCTACACCATGGGCAAGCTTTTCGAGGAGCAGGGGGCCGACTCCCGCGCCAAGGAGATGTTCGAGAAGGCGGTGACCATCTCGCCCAAGTTTCTCAAGGGCCACGAGGCCCTGGCCAACCTGTTCCAGGCCCTGGGGGACATGGATGGCTACATCAAGCACATGGAGAAGGCGGTAAAGATCAGCCCCCGCAACATGGAGAGGAGGTTCATGTTGGGACAATCCCTGGTGTCGGCGGGCCGCAAGGACGAGGCCAAGAAGCTGTTCAACGAAATCCTGCAGACGGCCACCGCCCAGTTCGCCGAGATCGCCGAGAAGGTGGGCGAGGCCCTCCTGGCCATCGGCGAGGCCGAGGAGGCCGAGAAGGCCTTCAACAAGGCCCTGGAGACCAGCCCCGAGAGCCTGCACCTGTTCAACCGCCTGGGCATAGCCTTCCGCCAGCAGAAGAAATACGCCGAGGCCATCGCCAACTACAAGAAGGCCTTGCAGGTGGCCCCGGGCAACAGCGCCCTGATGTACAACCTGGGGCGCGCTTTCTTCGAGGCCGGGGACAAAAAGTCGGCCCTGTCCACCCTGGGGGCCCTGGTCAAGGCCCATCCGGACTTCACCGAGGCTCAGGACCTCCTGGCCAAGGTGGAGGCCGCGTCCTGACAGTCTAGCTTGGATACAGGCCAGCCCCAAGGGTAGCCCTGGCCAGCGGTTACGTTTTAGTAATAACGAAAACGTAATTATAGGGTTTGGCGGAGGGGGATACCGCCCAGGCTTCCCAGTGTCCGCCGGGGCTCTCTTTGCTTAGCGTATCAATTACAATACGTTGCCCGGATGGTGCTGGTGCAGCCTTTGGTCTGGCATTTGCAGACGCCAACTATTCACCAATTAACTTATAGCTTGGAGAAGGGCCATGGTTAATATTCAAGTAAAAGCTATAGGCATATTGGCGTTGGCGCTTCTGCTGGGCCTGCCCGGCGGCGCCGCCGCCAAGCCAGGTTCGGGGACCCATGGTAAATCCAACACCGGCGAGGTCTATCTTTACGCCATGGACCCCCTTGCCTGGACCGTGACCCCGGGTGGCGCCTGGGCCAAGATGAGCTACCACCTCGATGAGGTGGCCTACCAGGGCCAGGCCGCGGGCCAGATCACCAGCTTCGAGTTCAACGGCCACGGCCTGACCGCGGGGGTGGAGTATACCCTGCTTTATGGCAATGACCTGGCCACGCCGGCGGTCCCCAGCCAGGTGCAGATGCTGAGCCAGGGGGTGGTCAACAACGGCGGCAACCTGCACCTGGACGCCGGGCCGGCCACCAGCACCCTGCATGACGCCCAGCTTTGGCTGGTGCTGAGCGCCGACTGGTCCCAGGGTGCCTGGAACAAGTGGCAACCAAGCCAGTATCTTTTCAGCCAGGGCCTGCTCTTCGAAACCACGGCGGCCCCCTCTTCCGCCGTCAAGTGACGGCTGGGGTTTATCGCCATGCGACAACGGCAGCTAATCAGGTAGGGACCGGGCCTCTACCCCAGCAGGGCGCGCAAGGCCGGGCCGTGGCTGTAGGCCAGCTCCAAGGCGCGGGCCAGGTCGCGGCGGGCGGGGTTTAGGCTGGGCAGGAGCATGGCGGCCAGACCGCCCAGGCGCTCCAATTCCATCTGCACCCGCAAGAGGTCCACGGTGGGGTAGGTCTGGCCGGGATCGAAGCGGGCGCGGTGGCAGACCCGGGACTGGCCCTGAACCTGCACGGGCACGCCGTAGAGCCGGCAGGTCAAGGGCCTCTGTGCATAGCTCGCCCCGGCGGCGGACCTCGCGGCGGGTGGCCCGGGGCAACTCCAAGAAGGCCAGGGCCAGGGAGACGGCCTCCATGGGCGAGAGGTCGAACAGGGCGTGGCAGCAGTCGTCGCAGCCCTGGCGGCAGGCCACGGCCTGGGGGTGCAATTCGGCCACCTTGGCGAAGGAGGCGTCGGCGCGCTCTCGCAAGGCCTCCAGCTCCTCCAGGAGTTGGCGCAGGGTGTGGGCGGGGTGGGTCATGGGGCAAGGTTAGCGCAAAAGCCCGGTTTTGGCACCGCCCAAAGCAGCCGCCGGCCCTGGCGCAGGCACTGGCGCAGGCCTGGCTTGACGCCCCCGGCGGTGGTGAACTACCATGCCGGATGTCAGGGATTTGCGCCGCCTGCCCAGCTTGGCCCTCAAATCCGTGGCATAAACCAGACCGATCAACCTGGAGGGACCATGTCGAGGAAAACCGCTGGCATTCTGGGGTGCCTGATGTTGCTGGTGCTACTGCCTGGACTGACTCTGGCCGCGAAGGACCGCCCGGGCAGCAAGGATCACCCGATGTTCAACAGGATGCCGGGTACCCACATCATAGGCTACCGGCAGGCCGACTTCGACGGCTACAAATTCAACCTGACCGTGCGCACCCATGAAAGGGTGGAGGGCAAATTCACCACCATCGAGTACGGCACCAACAAGGACGCCACCAAGGCCAGCGCCCTGGAGATCATGCGCCAGCACCAGGCGGCCATCGCCGCCATCGGCGGCCAGACGGTGTACGACAACAATACCCACGTCACCTCCATGAAGCTGATCAAGGACGGCAAGGAGATATGGGTCCAGGTCAACGCCGCCAACGGCCGCTACACTCTCATCATCGTGGAAAAGAAGGCCATGGTGCAGTCCATCACCGCCAAGGCCATCTTCGATGAGCTCTCCCAAAAGGGCTTCATGGTCGTTGACGTGCACTTCGACACTGGCAAGGCCACCATCAAGCCCGAGTCCCAGCCGCTGATCGAGCAGATGGCCGAGATGCTCACGAGCAATCCGGGGCTCAAGGTGGCGGTGGAGGGGCACACCGACAACGTGGGCAAGCCCCAGGACAACCAGGCGCTGTCCCAGGCCCGGGCCAAGGCCGTGATGGACGCGCTCGTCGCCAAGGGCATCGCGGCCGGCCGCCTGGAGGCCAGGGGCTTTGGCGACACCAAGCCGGTGGCCGACAACCGCGGCGACGAGGGACGGGCCAAGAACCGCCGCGTGGAGCTGGTCAAGATATAAGCGTCCCGCCACGCCGCCAAGGCGTCGGGCCTAAAAAGAGCGGGCGGGGGTCGAGTGCCTCGACTCCCAATACGGGTCGAGTGACGCTCTCCCTTGACCAAGCTGGTCGGCTCCCGTTGAGGGTTCGCGGCACAAACGAAGACGGGCGGGGATAAACTCCGCCCCTACACTAAGAAAAAGTCGCTGTTACACAGTCTTAATGTAGGGGCGGGGGTTACCCCCGCCCGTGTTTTATTGCCGCAAGCCTACAACGGGAGCCGGCGGGGCTGGTCAATGCGGTAGCCCCGCCCGACCCGTATACGCCCTGCGGCGGGCACGCCGCCGACCCGTTTACGCCCCGTGGCGGGCACGCCACTATTTGCCGCCGAAGATGTCGCTGATGGCCCCGGGCAGCACGGAACCCTCGTCGCGCTGCTTGCCGCCGCCCTTGGGCGCCGCCGAGTAGATGCGGTCGGCCAGGCGGCTAAGGGGCAGGGACTGCATCCAGATCTTGCCCGGGCCGGTGACCCTGGCCACGAAGAGCCCCTCGCCGCCGAAGAGCGCGGTCTTGATGCCGCCGGCCATCTCGATGTCAAAGTCCACGCCGGGCAGGTAGGCCACCAGGCAGCCGGTGTCCAGGCGCAGGGTCTCGCCGGGGGCCAGGTCGTACTCCAGGACCGTGCCGCCGGCGTGCAAAAAGACCCAGCCGTCGCCCAATAGCCTCTGCATGATGAAGCCTTCGCCGCCGAAGAGCCCCACGCCAATGCGCTTCTGGAAGGCGATCTCCAGGGCCACCCCCCGGGCCGCGCACAGGAACGCGTCTTTTTGGCACAACAGCTCGCCGCCCAGGTCGGCCAGGTGGATGGGCATGATCTTGCCGGCGTAGGGCGCGGCAAAGGATATTCTCTCCTTGCCCGTGGGCGCGCTGTTGGTGAACAGGGTCATGAACAGGCTCTCGCCGGTAAGCAAGCGCTTGCCGGCGCCCAGGAGCTTGTCCATCAGGCCCTGGGGCTGAGGCCCGGAGCGGGCGTCGCCGAAGATGGTCTGCATGCCGATGCCCTGGCTCATGTAGAACATGGACCCCGCCTCGGCCAGGGCCGACTCCCCAGGGTCCAGCTCGATCTCCACGAACTGCATCTCCTGGCCCTCGATGCGGTAGTCAATCTGGTCAGCGCTGGGTCCCGCTTGTGGCGGCAGCGGCGGCGGGCCCGCCCCGGCGCCGTCCATGAGCCCGGCCAGAGCCGGCACCGCGTTCAGGGGCGCCCATTGGCTGCAGCCTGGGCCGTAGACCAGGATGTCCGGGGCGATTTGCCCCTGTTGCAGGTAGCTTTGCAGGTCCTCGATGGCATAGGGACCCTGGCTTTGGCCATTGACGGCCAGGTACCACTCGGGGGCTGACATGGCGAGGTGCTCCTTTGGCTGGCCACTTATGTCAAAAAAGACATAAGTACTTGAGAATAAACAACATCACACGGCATAGGCGTTGACTTGCCGCCCATTTTAGCATATGTCAGGGAGGGACTTGGGGGCCGGCTGGCCCGCAAGCCGCTGTGCAATCCAATCCCTCCCCGCGGAGATACGCCATGGCCAAACCCACGCTGACGTTAAACGGCAAACCCGTCGAGTTCGAGCCCGGGCAGACCATCCTGGAGGTCGCCCTGAACAACGGGGTGGAGATCCCCACCCTGTGCTACCTGAAGGACGCCACTCCCACCGGCGCCTGCCGGGTCTGCCTGGTGGAGGTCAAGGGCGCCCGCACCCTGGTGGCCAGTTGCGCCATGCCCGCCGGCCCGGGCATGGAAGTGACCACCGACAGCCCGGCGGTGCACACCAGCCGGCGCCTGAATATAGAGCTTCTCTTGGCCAGCGGCAACCACAACTGCCTGACCTGCGAGGCCAATGGCCGCTGCAAGCTCCAGGCCCTGGCCTACAAGTACGGCATCACCGACATACGTTTCAAGGGCCAGACCCAGCAGTACGCCACCGAGGACGATAACCCTCTGATCGTGCGCGATTTTTCGCGCTGCATCCTCTGCGGCCGCTGCGTGCAGGCCTGCAACGACGTGCAGGTCAACCGGGCCATAGGCTACGGCTACCGGGGCGCGGCCAGCAAGATCGTCACCACCGGCGACCGGCCCTACCACCACAGCGACTGCGTGTTCTGCGGCCAGTGCGTGGAGGTCTGCCCGGTGGGCGCCCTGGTGGAGAAGAAGGCGAAAGGCCAGGGCCGCTCCTACGAGCTGAAGCAGGTGCGCACCACCTGCCCCTACTGCGGGGTGGGCTGCCAGATGCTCCTGCACGTCAAGGGCGATAGGATCGTCAAGGTCACCGCCGCCCAGGGGCCGGCCAACAAGGGCCGCCTGTGCGTCAAGGGGCGCTTCGGCTACGACTTCGTGCACTCCCCCGAGCGGCTCACCACGCCGCTTGTCAAAGACAACGGCCAGTTCCGCGAGGCTTCCTGGGATGAAGCCCTGGGGCTGGTGGCCAAGAAGCTAAAGGAAATCAAGAAGGAGCACGGGGCCAACGCCATCGCCGGGCTAAGCAGCGCCCGTACCACCAACGAGGAGAACTACCTCTTCCAGAAACTCTTCCGCGCGGGCATCGGCACCAACAACGTGGATCACTGCGCCAGGCTCTGACACAGCTCCACCGTGGCCGGTCTGGCCATCGCCTTCGGCTCCGGCGCCATGACCAACTCCATCATGGAGATGGAACAGTGCCAGGTGATGCTGGTCATCGGCTCCAACACCACCGAGAACCACCCGGTTATCGGCACGGTGCTGCGCCGGGGCGCCGCCCGCCAGGGCGCCAAGATCATCGTCTGCGACCCCCGCCAGATACCCCTGGTGCAGGACGCCGCCCTGTGGCTCCGCCAGCGGCCCGGCACCGACATAGCCTTGATTAACGGCATGTTGCACGTAATCCTCAAGGAGGGCTTGCAGAACCAGGCCTTCATTGACAGCCGCACCGAGAACTTCGCGGCCCTCAAGGAAGTGGTGGCCAAGTACACCCCGGCCAAGGCCGCCAAGATCACCGGCGTGCCCGCCGAGGACATCGCCGCCGCGGCCCGCCTGTACGCGGGTGCCGAGCGCGCGGCCATCTTCTACGCCATGGGCATCACCCAGCACAGCCATGGCACCGACAACGTCAAGGCCCTGGCCAACCTGGCCATGGCCTGCGGCCAGATAGGCCGGCCGGGCACGGGCGTCAACCCCCTCAGGGGCCAGAACAACGTGCAGGGCGCCTGCGACGTGGGCTGCCTGCCCGGCGACCTGCCCGGCTACCAGAAGGTGGCCAACAAGGACGTGCGCAAGCAGTTCAAGGAGTACTGGGGCAAGGGTCTGCCCACCGAGCCGGGGCTCACCCTGAGCGAGATGATGGCCGCCGCCCACAAGGGTGAGCTCAAGGCCCTGTTCATCATGGGCGAGAACCCCCTGGTCTCCGACCCCGACACCAGCCATGTGGAAAAGTCCCTGGAGCACCTGGACCTGTTGGTGGTGCAGGACATCTTCCTGACCGAGACGGCGGCCCTGGCCGACGTGGTGCTGCCCGCCGCCTCCTGGGCCGAAAAGGACGGCACCTTCAGCAACACCGAGCGCCGGGTGCAGCTCATACGCCAGGCCGTGCCCTCGCCCGGCCAGGCCCAGGCCGACTGGCGGATATTGGTGGAACTGGCCAACAAGCTGGGGCTGAAGTGGGACTATGCCAGCCCGGAGAAGATTTTCGAGGAGATCGCCCAGGTGACGCCCTCCTACCGGGGCATCAGCCACAAGCGCCTGGCCCGCGAGGGCTCCCTGCAATGGCCCTGCCCGGACAAGAAGCATCCGGGCACGCCCATCCTGCACGGCCAGGCCTTTACCCGGGGCAAGGGCTTGTTCAGCGCCCTGGAGCACCAGGAGCCGGTGGAGCGGCCCAACGCCCGCTATCCCTTCACCCTGACCACGGGCCGTCTGCTCTACCACTACCACACCCGCAGCATGACCGGCCGCTCGGCGGGCGTGAATGACCTGGCGCCCAGGTGCGAGGTGGAGATCAACCCCCTGGACGCGGCGCGCCTGGAGGTAAGCGACGGCGAACTGGTGCGCATCAGCTCCCGCCGGGGGCAGATCGTGGCCGCGGCCAAGGTCACCGAGCGCGTGTCGCCCCAGGTGGTCTTCCTGCCCTTCCACTACGCCGAGGCGGCGGCCAACCGCCTGACCAACACCGCCCTGGACCCGGTGGCCAAGATACCGGAGCTGAAGGTCTGCGCGGTGCAGGTGCGGAAGGTGGCGGCCTAGCCGGCCAATAACCCCAACCGATCCACCATGCCGGGAGGTCCGCCAGGGCCTCCCGGTTTTTTCGCGCCTGGGGGCCGGCGCGGCCAGGGTCTGTGCAACTTTGCTTGACTTTGGTGTCCGATTGCCGTATGCCAAAATTGGCATAAACCAGAATACCCTATTCGCTAGGCGGGGCGGCCCTGGACGCGGTCCCGTCATTGTTGGAGCAAGGCATGGCCAAACCCACGCTGACCCTTAACGGCAAGCTAGTCGAGTTCGAGCCCGGGCAGACCATCCTGCAGGTGGCCCAGGCCCAGGGGGTGGAGATACCCACCCTGTGCTACCTGAAGGAAGCCACGCCCACCGGTGCCTGCCGCATCTGCCTGGTGGAGGTCAAGGGCGCGCGCACCCTGGTGGCCAGTTGCGCCATGCCCGCCGGCAATGGCATGGAGATTCAGACCGACAGCCAGGCGGTGCACACCAGCCGGCGGCTGAACATCGAGCTACTCTTGGCCAGCGGCAGCCACAACTGCCTGACCTGCGAGAAGAACGGCGACTGCAAGCTCCAGGCCCTGGCCTACCGGTACGGCATCACCGACATACGCTTCAAGGGCCAGACCCAGCAGTACCCCAAGGACGACAGCAACCCGCTGATCGTGCGCGATTTCAGCCGCTGCATCCTCTGTGGCCGCTGCGTGCAGGCCTGCAATGATTTGCAGGTCAACCGGGCTATCGGCTACGGTTACCGGGGCGCGGCCAGCAAGATCGTCACCACCGGCGACAGGCCCTATCAGGAGAGCGACTGCGTGTTCTGCGGCCAGTGCGTGCAGGCCTGCCCGGTGGGGGCGCTCACCGAGAAGAAGGCGGTGGGCCTGGCCCGCTCCTGGGAAACCAAGAAGGTGCGCACCACCTGCCCCTACTGCGGGGTGGGCTGCCAGATGTGGCTGCACGTCAAGGACGGCCGGGTGGTCAAGGTCACCGCCGTGGAAGGCGCCCAGCCCAACCGGGGCATGCTCTGTGTCAAGGGGCGCTTCGGCTACGACTTCATCCACTCGCCCGAGCGGCTGACCACGCCCTTGATAAAGGGCGAGGACGCCGGGGTCTCCTGCGCGCGCTCCATTAACGAAGACTCCTACAACATGCAGAAGCTCTTCAGGGGGGTGATCGGCACCAACAACATAGACCACTGCGCACGAACCTGACACGCCCCCACGGTGGCCGGACTGGCCGCCTCCTTCGGTTCCGGGGCCATGACCAACTCCTTCGCCGAGTTCGATCAGGCCAAGCTTTTGTTCGTGATCGGTTCCAATACCACCGAGGCCCACCCCGTGGCCGGGGCCTTCATCAAGCGCGCGGTGCAAAAAGGCGCCCAGCTCATCGTGGTGGACCCGCGCCACACCGGCATCGCCGAGCACGCCCAGACCTATGTGCCCATCAAGGTGGGCTCGGACGTGGCCTTTATCAACGGCCTGATGCACGTCATCATCAAGGAGAACCTGCAAGACCAGGCCTACGTGGACGCCCACACCACGGGCTTCAACGAGCTCAAGGCCAAGGTGGCCGAGTACACGCCCAAGAAGGCGGCCAAGATCGCCGGCATCAGCGAGGATCTCTTGGTGCGGGTGGCCCGCCAGGTGGCCTCGGTCAAGCCGGCCATGCTCATATACACGCTGGGCATCACCGAGCACACCTGCGGGGTCAACAACGTGCGCTCCTGCGCCAACCTGCAAATGCTGCTGGGCAACGTGGGCTATGACTGCGGCGGCGTCAACCCCCTGCGCGGCCAGAACAACGTGCAGGGGGCCTGCGACATGGGCGCCCTGCCCAACGTCTACCCCGGCTACCAGAAGGTGGAGGACAAGGCCGCCCGCGCCAAGTTCGAGGAGGCCTGGGGGGTCAAGCTGCCCAAGAAGAACGGCCTGATGATGCCCCAGATGTTCGAGGGCATGGCCGATGGGTCCATCAAGGCCATGTGGGTCTTCGGCGAGAACCTGGCCAACACCGAGCCGGACATCCGCCACGTGGAGCACTGCCTGGAGTCGGTGGAGTTCCTGATCTGCAACGACATATTCCCCACCGAGACCACCCGCTTCGCCCACGTAATACTGCCTTCTGCCGCCTGGAGTGAAGCCGATGGAACGTTCACCAACAGCGAACGACGGGTAAGCCGGGTGCGCACAGTCGTTTCCCCACCGGGCGATGCCCTGCCCAGTTGGTTGATATTCAAGGAAATCGCTCAGCGTATGGGGCAGGAATGGACTTCGAACTCCGCTCAGGAAATCTGGGA